>JBOGIR010000096.1:0-39546 GCA_050742335.1 Vicinamibacterales bacterium
CTCCAACTCAGTCCGCTCGCTGTCGGTGATCACCACCTCGGCCCTGGGCCGTCCGATCTTTGCCATGCCCCTTTAGATCACACTCCGGACATTTGTCCTAGAGAATTCGCTTCCAGGGGACTAGCAGGCCGATGAAAAAGTGACTCGCGAGAGCATGTCTATCTCCTGGTGCACTGCGCGGTGGTTGGCCAACGGTCGCCTGGGCTGCGTGACGCGGTGCTCACGCAGGCCTCGCCAGCAGCGTTCGCAGGCGGATCAAGTTGTAGGCCGCCGCCGCGAAGGTCACGATCCAATCCACGAGTTCACCGCCGCGATGCCGCAGCTTGCGCAACCCGCCGACCGTCTTCAGCCAGCCGAAGACCTGCTCGATCAGTTTCCGTTTGTGTTGGCTGATCCCGTAGCCCGCATGACGCGTGGTCCGGTGGTCGATGGCGCTGCCCTTGACCTTCTGCGCGACATGCGGCGTGATGCCCAGGGCGCGCACCCCCGCGACAAAGCTGGGAACGTCGAACCCCTTGTCCCCTCCGACCGTCACCGCATTCGTGGCTTCGGCCAGCAACAGCAAGGCGGCCTCGCGTTCGGCCGTGCCCGACGCCGCGGTGACGCAGACATTCGCCACCAAGCCGTGACGATTGTCGAGCAGCACGTGCCCGGCATACGCCAGCTTCGCTTCGCGCCCCGCGCCTTTGCGGGCGAGCCTCGCATCGGGATCGGTCGTCGACTGATGCGTGTCGTTCCGCCGGGTCTCGCCGTGGAAATTGACGGTCGGGTTGCCCGGATCATCGGGCGGCGCCGAGGGGCCCTCGTCCTTCGCCCGGAAACTCTTGAGGCTGGCCCACGACTCCAGCAGCGTCCCGTCGACGGTGAAATGCTCGTCCGACAAGAGGTCGGCCGTCCGCGCCTGCGCCACCACGGCATCAAAGAACGCGGCGGCGATGTCGCTCTGCAACAGACGATCGCGGTTCTTACTGAACGTGGTCGGCGACCAGATGGGGTCATCCATCCCGAGTCCGACAAACCACCGAAACAGCACGCTGTAATCGATCTCCTCCATCAACAGCCGCTCGCTGCGGATCGTGTAGAGCGACTGCAGGAGCAGCGCGCGCAGCAACTGCTCTGGGGGAATCGACGGCCGGCCAATGTCCGAGTACATCTTCGTGAACCGGCGCGACAGCGACGCGAGGACCTGGTCCGTCATGCACCGGATCGCCCGCAACGGGTGGTCCTGACGAACACGCTGCTCGGGCGACAGATAACTGAACATGTGACTGGTCTGCTCGTCGGGTCCACGCATGCGGTCGCTCCCTTTGTAAGTGTCGGGAGCATGGTAGTACGGGGAGATCACGTTGTCGATCCCCCGCGAGTCACTTTTTCAGCACCCTGCTAGTCCGGATCACTCAACCGCGTATCCAAGGGCCCGTGCGTTGTCGCGTACGCGGGCGTCCCGCGTCACGATCGTCACGAGCGGCGGCAGTTCGCCGAGCAGCTCTGTCGTTGCAAGATGCACGGCGTCGAGCGTGCGGATCGGTTCGATTGGGAAACGGCGACGCACGCGCGTGAGCACCGCTCGATCAACGTCGAGGATGAAGCACCGTCGCTCGAAGGTTTGGAGGGCTCGAACGGCCGCTTGTTCTTCTGCTGCGGTCAACCGGCCAGTCGCGCTCGCCCGAACGATCGCCCGGCCTGCCTCTGCGAGGGCCAGGGCCGAGGTCACGTGCTGGGTTCCGGTGGGTAGCGGCTTCATGGCCGCCGTGTCGTGCTCCAGCAGTGCGGCCACTAGCGCGCTCGACTCCATATATCGAATACTCGCTCCGGAAGCCCTGGGTCGGTGGGTACGCGTGGTTGGCTTCCGAGGCGAGCGTCGTCGCGAGGCGCTAGAAAACTTGACGTCCAATATTCCAACCAAATGAGTCAAGTTTTCTCGCCCCGCGAAGCGGGGCAAGAGATACTGCCACTAGCGAAGCGGAGCCACCGCCACATGCTCGCGGTCTGAGGCGGAGCTTCGCTAGGCTTCGCCACGATCGCTGTCGATGAGTTCAGCGGCAGTGCCCCGCGGCAGCCGGATGTCCGGCCAGTCCTCGAACGGATCACCAGCTTCCACCGGGGGGCGGAGAATGCCGGCCGCAATGAGTTCGTCCCACCGGCTTCCGAGCGACGTGCGGGCGCCCCTTCCTGGAGGAACGAGCTCGGCGACGACCCGCCCGTGGGCGGTCACCGAAATCCGCTCGCCGGCTTCAATTCGGCGGATGTAGCGGCTCAAGTTGTCCTTCAGCTCCCGGATGCCGGTCTCCATGTCGTAAATATAGCCACTTGTGGCCACATTTGCAACCGTTGAGCACATGCAGCGTCTGCTGACACTTCGTCAAGGAGGCCTATTCGCCCCATCCAGCACGCGTGCATGAGGATATCGCTCGATTTCGCAGATGCATGGCCGATTCGCCGCTGAATCGCGGTTCCGATCTGGCGAATATATCGACCCGCCGCATGTCGCCTGTTCAAGAGCGCAACTTCAGCGGCATTCCTCCAGCGTCGTGTCGTGAGTGGCCAGCGCCGGCGTCAGAAGACGTGGCACTGCTGAGCTCGTACGCGTCGGCGCGTCGTTTAGAATACGGAGCCTCTCACATGCTCGCCGATCACCGCGACGCCGCGCGAATCACACCGCAGGGGGATATTCGGCCATCAGCGGATGGGGTAGCGTTCCTGAACTCGGTGCGCGTCCTCCCGATGGTTGCCGGCGCCGCGTACTACCTCGGCGCCGAAATCGGACTCGTGCTTCGGCTTCCGCCGGCTACGCCGTCCGTGTTGTGGCCCGCGAATGCGATCCTCACCGCGCTCCTCCTGCTCACTCCGCCTCGCCGATGGTGGCTGGTACTGCTCGGCGCGCTCCCTGCGCACTTCCTGGTCGAGCTCGGCACCTGGCCGTGGACGCTCGTGTCCGCGCTGTTCGTCACCAACTGCAGCGAGGCGCTCCTCGCCGCCGTCACCGTGCGGATGCTCACCGACCAACCTGCTCATTTGCATACGCTTCGTCGTGTGACCATCTTCATCGCGGCGGGAGCGTTGATGGCGCCACTGGTCACCTCGTTCATGGACGCGGCGGCGGTGGCGGCGCTCATGGGGGAGGACTACTGGTCCGTGTGGAGGGCGCGTTTCCTGTCGAACGTCCTGGGACAGATCGTCATCGTTCCAGCGGTGACCGGCCTGGCACAGTGCCGGACGGCGGCGCTGCGCGAGTGGTTACGGACGCACGGAGTCGAGACCGTCGCCATCGCGGCGGGCTTTCTGACGGTCGCCTTCGTCCTGTGGATCGATGCCAGCTCGATTGCCGGCTCCGGCCTTCCCCTGGTGCTGTTCGTGCCGATGCTCCTCTGGGCCTCCGTCAGCTTTGGACCCGCCGGAGCGAGCCTGTCGATTCTCACGACGGTGCTCGTCACCGTTGGCGCCGTGATTTCTCGAAGGGAGCTCTTGAGCCTCTGGCCTGTCGACGAACGCGATGCGGCGCTGCAAGTATTCCTGATTGTCGTCGCCATTCCCCTGATGTGTGTCGCCGCGCTCATCGAGGAGCGGCGCCACGCGGATCGTGCCCTGCGGGGTCGGTTGCGGTTCGAGGAACAGCTGGCCAGACTGTCCGGCACGCTGGTCCATGTGCCCGGCGACAAGATGGAAGCCGCACTGGCCAAGGGCCTGGATCATATGTGCGACAGCCTCGATCTCGATGGCGTTGCCCTGTTCCTGTTCCTGGATGATGGCTCTGAGAAGACCATCGCGAGCGCCGACACCCGGCCCGACGTCGCGTCACTGCGGACGCTGCGGTTGAACCGTGACTTGCCGGCGATGGGGCGGGTACTGCGGTTCGATCCTTCGAAAATCATACGGAGCGTCGATCTCCCGCCGGATGCGTTCCACGATCGCGAATCGCTGACACAGCATGGTCTCGCCTCGGCCGTCGTGCTGCCGCTGATGACCGATGGCGTCGTGGCCGGCGCGCTGATGTGTGCAACGACCGGATCTGCGGCAATCTGGAGCGATGCGCGGGTCGGACAGCTGCGACTCCTCGGAGACGTGGTGGCGAGCGCGCTGGCTCGAAGGCAAGCCGATGATGCGTTGCGCGCCAGCCATGCCGCGAACTCGGCCATCCTTTCGTCGCTCGACAGCCACGTGGCGGTCCTCGACCGTGCCGGCCGGATCATTGCCGTCAACGCCAGTTGGGCGCGGTTCGGGTGCAACAAGGCCTGGCCGGCCGATGCCGGGGACGTCGGGATGTCCTATCTCGACGTCTGTCGCAGCGCTGCCGCCCGGGGCGTGGCTGGTGCGGAAGCTGCGCTGGCCGGCCTCAGTGGCGTGCTCGGCGGATCCCTCGCGAGCTTTGCGCACGAGTACAGCTGTGGCGCACACGATTGTGACAAATGGTTCGTGATGTCGGCAGTGCCCCTCAGGAGGCCGGAAGGCGGAGCGGTGGTCACCCAGACGGACACAACCGAGCGCAAGCGCGCCGAGCTCGAGGCACGACAGATTCGAGAAGAACTGGCACATCTGACCCGAGTGTCGGTGGTGGGCGAGCTGACGGCCTCGCTCGCACATCAGTTGAATCAGCCGCTGGCGGGCATTCTCAGCAATGCCCAGGCAGGCCGACGGTTCCTGGAGGCGGATGCTCCCGACCTTCCGGAGCTGGGCGCCATCTTCACCGACATCGCGGAGGACGTCACACGCGCCGCCGACGTCATCCGGCGGCTGCGAGACATGCTGCGCAAAGGGACGTCGGAACGAGAGCTGCTCGACATCAACGACGTCGCGCAGGAGAGCGCCAAGCTCGTGGCCAGCGATTCGATTATCCGGAACATTTCGCTCAGGCTCGATCTGGCCCGCTTACCGGCACTCGTGACAGGCGATCGCGTGCAGCTGCAACAAGTCATCCTGAACCTGCTGATCAACGCGATGGAGGCCGTGTCCGCGGATGGCGGCGCGCGACGCACCGTCGTGCTGACGACCGGGCACCTGGACCGGGACCACGTCGAGATCTCGGTGTCCGACAGCGGTCGTGGCCTGGGCCTTTCAGCCGCGTCTCAGGATGCGGTGTTCGAGCCGTTCTACACCACAAAGGCCTCGGGCCTGGGTCTCGGGCTGTCCATCGCGCGGTCGATCGTCGAGGCTCATGGGGGCAGCATCTGCGCTGCCGACGCCGATGATGGCGGGGCCGTGTTCCGCGTCATGCTGCCACTGCGGAGCGTGCCCTCGTGAACGGTGCGGAGATGACCGTGTGTATCGTCGACGACGACCTGTCGGTCCGCCGGGCGCTGGCCAGGTTGCTGAGGGTCCGGCGCTACCGCGTCGAAACGTTTGGGTCAGCCGTCGAGTTCCTGCAGCACGGCGTGCTGGACAGCGCCTGTTGTGTGCTGCTGGACGTGCGCATGCCTGGGATCACCGGGTTCGATGTGTACCAACGGCTCAGAAAGGCGAGGCCCGACGTGGGCGTGATCTTCATGACCGGACATGCCGACGTCGACCTCGCCGCCCTCGTGGGCAGGGGAGGCGTCCCGGATCTGCTGGTGAAGCCGTTGTCCGAGGAGGCCCTCGTGGCAGCGATTGAGCGCGTCCACGCGAGCGTGCCGCCGTCTCTCCCGGCAGGTCACGCGGGTTGAGCCCTCGGCTTGGCTCGTGCCTGCCTGCTCAGGCCGACCACGGCAGGTTCTCGCATCCCGTGGCGCCGCCACACCTGGCGACGCGCCGGCACGGCGCTCTCGACGCCCATCACGTCTTTCAGCAGACGATCCGAAGGATGCAGGTGCCATCCCTTGTGATCGTGCTCGAGCAGGCTGCTGGCCTGCAGCCGCTCCAGCGCGGTCACCAGACGACGAGGATTTCCTGCGGTCAACTGGTGCAGCGCCGGTGCCAGTCTGGCCGTGAGCTTCTGATTTGCAAACCGCGCGGCGAGATACTCCACGACGTCGCCCTCCCGGAAAGGGGCGAGCGCCACGTCCACGGCCCTGTTTCGGAGCCTCAGCTCGACACGCGCCATGGCGAGCTCGTACCCAGACACCGGGACGTCGTCCCAGCGAATCGTACCTACGATGAGAATCCTGGCTGCGTACGCGCGTCGTCCGATGGTGCTCAGCAGCTCGATGGTCGCGCGATCGGCCCACTGCAAGTCCTCGACGACCAGGATCGTCGTGCGCTGGACGGCGACGACATCCAGCATGGCGTTGAGCTCCCGAGCCATGCAGCGCTCGCGGCCGGGGCCCAGCCTGAAGGCTGCGTCAGAGACGTCGCGACTCCTGAAACCGGGCAGCCGTTCGAGCCAGGACGGGGCAAGCTGTTCCAGTGCGCGGAGGGGCTCGTGGGTGGTGGACGACATGTCGGCGAGCGCGTCGACGAGGGTCGAGAACAGCTCGACGCCCGTCTCGCGCTTCACACAGCGGCCACGGCCGATCCAGGTCCTGCCGTCGGCGCCAATGTCGCGAATGAAACGCTCGCACAGCGTCGTCTTGCCGATGCCGGTATCGCCCGTGATGAACGACACCCGGCGACTGCCGCCATGCGCGCTCGCCAACTGCTCCCGCAACGACAGCAGGGCGGCGTAGCGGCCGACAAACGGTGAAGGAGTCACGTGGATCGGCTCCTTACTTCACCGTGAGGGGCCCGATGAACCGGTAGCCGTGCTTCTGGTACGTTTCGATGTACCTGGGACGGCGGACGTCGTCGCCCAGTGCCTTCCGGATCTTGCCAACTGAGACCTTCACGTTTTCGACGGTCACATACTTGCCGGACCAGACACTTTGCAGGAGCGTCTCTTTCGTCACCAGACGGCCCGCCTGCTGAAGGAGCTGATCGAGCACAGCTATCGCGCGCGACTGCAGAGGCACGCGCTGGTTGCCACGCCAGAGTTCACGGGCGCCGGGGTCCAAGCGGAACGGTGGAAAGTGCCATGTCATCGGTTACCTGCCTGGGGAGAGCCAGACGTCAACGCGTCCAGCGTTGAGAAGGAAGAGCATAGGTGAGCCGTCGTGTCTGGTGATATGGGACTTTGGGCGTAGAGAAGTTCCTCTTCGTCACATCGTCTTTACCGAAATACAACCGCCTCTTACCGAACGGGGCGGCGATAATGCGAGGTCTCACGGTTCGCCGCGTCGTGCCAGTGAAATTCGCGGTCGCCGGTGTCCTGACCCACGTGTTCAGGAGATTCCATGACCGAGCCGTTCGCTGCTCCTCCGAGTCTCTCAGTTGACGCGATGCCGTGCGCGGCTCTGTACGCAGACGCCGGAGGGCGGATTCTCAGCGCCAACGACCGTTTCGAGGAACTGTGGATCACGCATGGCGGCGACCGGCGGCTGTTGCACAGCGGCACCGTCGTCGCCGCCCTCTTCGAAGAAGAGGGCCGCCACCCGCTCGAAGAGACGATTGCAGGCCATCCGTCCACATCCGGTCCACTGTCCTGGACGATGCGCCTGGCGCCCTCGTGCGCCTCGATGCTCGTCGAGCTCGCGCCGGTCGCGCGGGACGGGGCGGCCGGTGCCGCCTGGCTCATCATGATTCATGAAGCCGAAGGAACCGCGGCGTCGAACTCCACCGGCGGCTTCGCCGAGGTGCTCACGGCCGGCGCCGTGCACGACCTGCGCACGCCTCTCCAGGTCGTGCTCGGGTGGGTGGCGCTGCTGAAGCGCACCCACGTGGAGGAGCCGCGTCTCGAACATGCGCTGTCAGTCATCGGGCGCAACGCGCAGCTCGAGCTGGAGCTGCTGGACGACATGCTGGAAATGGTCCGGCCTGACGGCTCGCACGCACACCGGCAGCGCGATCTCGTCGATCTGACGAGCCTGCTCCGTACCACGTCCGACGGGCTGCAGCCAGAGGCCGACGATCGCGGGGTCCGCCTCCTCAACGTCACCCAGGATGCTCCACCGCTGATCGTGTGGGGTAACCGGGTGCAGCTGCACCGCGTCGTGGCGAATCTCCTCTCCAACGCATTGAAATTCACGCCGCGCGGTGGAACGGTCGAGTGCGCGGCGTCGTGTGCGGGCTCGTCCGCACAGCTGATGGTTCGTGACGATGGGGCTGGCATCGCCCCTCAGTTTCTGGAGCAGATTTTCGAACCGTTCTGGCAGGAGCCGTCCCACGAATCGGCGGCGGTTAGAGGGCTCGGCCTCGGACTGTCCGTGGTGCGGCACCTCGTCGAACGTCATGGAGGGCGCGTGACCGCTGAGAGCGCCGGCCCCGGACGCGGGACCACCTTTACCGTGCTGCTGCCGCTGGCCGCGGTCCACCACCCACAGCACGACCTGGCCATTCGGTCGTGGTCGGAAGGAGCCCGTTGATGCAGGTGAGCGAACCACTGACTCCGTTCGGCGTCGGCGTGTCAGACGAGCCGCCGCTTCTGCAGCAGGTGGCCCCGGACCTGTTCCGGCTGCTCGCCCAGCCCGATCGAGACGGCTTCGCGACGGCCGTCCGTTCCGTCCTGCGCAGCCTTGCCGAGTCGCTGGGCGCCGACGATGCGTGCGTGCGGTGCGCGGATCAGGGGACATGGGCGGGCATGAACATCGCGACGTCCGAGGCCGCCGAGCGCCTGACCGCGAATCTGGCCGCCAGTCGATGGCTGGCCGATCAGCTGGCGGGCGGTACGTCGATCATGTGGCCCCGCGGCCCCGCGGACGTGCCGCTCGAAGCCGAGCACGAGCGTCTGATCCTCCGGGCCGCCGACGTGCAGGCGGCGTTTGCCTGGCCCGTGCAGACCGACGACCTGACCGTTGGCGTGCTGACCGTGTTCGGCCGCCAGCCCGTGCTGGATGTCCAGCGGCTGGCCCCCGACCAGATGACGACGCTGGCCACTCTGCTCGGGCGCGCGGCGCTCTGGACGGGCTCTGTCAAGCTGCGACGGGAGCCCGGCGCCGCCGAGCGCCACGCCCGGGCGCGCACCGCAGCGCCCGAGCACGCGATCGTCGGCGACAGCGCCGCGCTTCGGTATGTGCTCTACCGAGTTGATCAAGTGGCGCCGACCAACGCCACGGTGCTGCTCCTTGGTGAGACGGGTACCGGCAAGGAACTAATCGCGCGAGCCATTCACGACCGCAGCACCCGCCGGCACCGCGCGTTCGCGGTGATCGACTGCGGCGCATTGCCCGCCACGCTCATCGAGAGCGAGCTGTTCGGGCGCGAGCGCGGTGCCTTCACCGGCGCCCACACCGCGCAGGCCGGGCGCTTCGAGCTGGCCAACGGCGGAACCTTGCTGCTCGACGAGATCGGTGAGCTGCCGCTCGAGCTCCAGCCAAAACTACTGCGGGTGCTGCAGGAAGGACAGGTCGAACGACTGGGCAGCGGCAAGACCACCAACGTAGACGTCCGCCTCATCGCCGCCACCAATCGCAACCTGGCCGAGGAGGTCCAGAAGGGCTCGTTCCGCCGGGACCTGTTCTACCGTCTGAACGTGTTTCCCATCACCATCCCGGCACTGCGGGAGCGCCGCGAGGATCTGGACGCCCTGGTGCGCTTTCTCGTCGATCGACTGGGGCGTCGCCTCGGGAAGCGGATCGATCGAATTTCCGCCGACGCACTCCGCGTGATCGAGAACTACGACTGGCCAGGTAATATCCGCGAGCTCGAGAACGTCCTGCAACAGGCGATCATCCTCTCGTGCGACGGGACGCTGGAGGTGTCCGCCGTCGGAGGGCCGGCGCTCAACATCGAGCCCACCTCCGAGCCGGAATCGCGAGCGCTCGTCGACATCGAACGGCAGCACATCCTGCGCGTGCTCGCCGGGTGCGGCTGGCGCATCGAGGGGCCTGTCGGCGCGGCACGGGTGCTGGGGCTGCGGCCGAGCACCCTGCGCAGCCGCATGCGCAAGCTCGGGATTCAGCGGCAGAAGGGCCAACAGATTTCCACCTGAACGGGCCACAGACACGGAGCCACAGAGAAGATTTTTTTCCAAAGCCTGCGCGCTGCCGCCGCTCAGCGGGTGCTGTCGCCGATCTCTTTCATGTCGCGTTCGAGGAAGAAGTTCAGAAAGGTTCGACAGGCCATGGAGTCACGGAGACACGGAGCTGGACAAAAGAAATTTCCTCTGTGTCTCCGTGTCTCCGTGGCTCGTGGAGGCGAAATTCAGCGTGGACGCGCGACGCACCTGAATCCGACGTGACACGTCGACGTGTCGATTGGCTGGGGGAAGCGCGCCGCCGGTCGATAGCGGCGGCAGTAGTTCGGCGCGCACAAGTGCGAGCCCCCCTTCAGCACCTTGCGCGGAATTCGAATGGCCGGCTGCGCGGGATCGTAGCTGTCGACCTCGCTGCCCCCGCGGGGATTGACCGGGATGCAGCATGCCTTCTTGGCGTCCGCCGAATGCTGCTGGATCCACCAGTCCATCGTCCATTCCCAGACATTGCCGATGAGGTCGTACAGCCCGTATCCGTTGGGCGGAAACGCTTCCACCGGCGAGGTCCCCTCATAGCCGTCGGCACTCAGGTTCTGCCAGGGAAACTCGCCCTGCCAGGTGTTGGCCATGATGCGGTTGTCGGGCAGGAAGTCATCCCCCCAGGCGAAGCAGGCGCCGTCCAATCCGCCGCGCGCCGCGTACTCCCACTCGGCTTCGGTCGGAAGGTCCTTGCCGGCCCATCGGGCGTACGCCTCGGCGTCGCCGAAGGCGACGTGAACGACCGGGTGGTCGTCGAGGCCGTCGAGTGAGCTGTCCGGCCCATGCGGGTGGCGCCAGTCCGCGCCAAGCATGAACGTCCACCATTCACAGAGTCGCTGGGCAGGCGTACGCCGCGACGGCTTGACGAAGACCAGCGATCCGGGATGGAGGAGCTCGGGCAGCGCGCCCGGATAGTCTTCGGCGCGGGGGGGGAACTCCGCGAACGTGACGTGGCCGGTCGCGTCCACAAATCTCCCGAACTCCGCGTTGGTCACAGGAGCACGGTCGATCCAGAACCCGTCGACGGTGACCTGATGCACCGGCCGCTCCTCTGGATAGTGCACGTTGGAGCCCATGCGGAACGTGCCGGCCGGAATCCAGATCATGTCCGTGTGTGGCGGTCCCTCGGTCCGGACCGGACCAGGCAGACTGGTCTTCGTCAGTTGCTCGAGAAATACAACGTCTGGCATGTGTGCTCGTTTTTCCAAGCTCCGGGCCAATACATGCAGTCGTACCGGCGCTGGACGCGACCCTGTCGGCATCTGCAGGTCCACGAGATGTCGTGGGTTGGCGCGGAGCGCCGTCGCGGATGCGTGGGCGGCAGCCGTACCTCCGCTGCTTGCTCCCGCCGACATCGCGCGGAAAAACGCGTCCTCCGCCACGCATCTGGCGACCCGCGCTGGGTCCCCAACCCAGCGCGGCCCTCACGCTGCGGACGCGTTTTACGTGCGGGGTGTCGCGCGAGTCGGAGGTCGCGGCGCAGCAGAGGCACGGCCGCCGCTGCCTACTGCCTACTGCCTACTGCCTGCTCCGTCCGGGAGACGCTCGAGCCCCACCAGCGTCCACCCGGCCTGGGTGCGTCTGAAATACGCATGGAGCGGAACGATCCACGACGCGTGCGGCGGACCGAGGGCGCTCATGTCGACCCGGATGACGTTCGGGGGGTCGCTCACCACCTGAGGCGGTGCAGGCAGCCGCTCGAGCTGGCCTGTTGTTGGTGGGCCGAGCGGAGTGACCCGGCCGGTGGCATTGTCGAACCGGTACCATTCAGCGCGATAGCCGCCGGCGGGCGCGGCGGCCACGCCTGCACGCACCGCGGCGTTTTCGAAGGTGAGCGTGCCGTCGCGGCCGAGGGCCACGTGGACCAGCGGATTGATCTTCGGCAAGTACGCGCGGACGATCTTGTCCCGCCGCTCGATGAGGACGTCGCCGAGGAGCCGTTCTGCCGCCGGGTTGCTGTACTCGGCCGCGCGGACGGCTGTGCGTATCATCTCGTCGGTAAACGCCGACACCCGCAACGCCGCCCAGAACGTATCGTCGTCTCGCGCCCGCAGCACAGCCGCGGCGGGCACGCGCGTTCGCCACCGCTCCGGCTCGAACGCGTGCCCCTCGAACCGGCCGATCTCCGGCAGCTCCTCGTAGCGCACGACCTGCCACGGCTGGATGTAGAAGCCGAGGGTCACCAGGCGCTTCAGCAGTTTGCCGCCGTCGTACACATACTCGTATCCCTCGTCCCAGTCGCGGGCTCCGTGTGCGCCCGTGCCGAACGTCGATCCGACGTCCTGCAGGTAATGACGCACCGCGCCGCGTCCGTTCTCTTCGATCACCGTATCGAGCGTCCCCGCGGCTTCCACGTTCACCAGATTGGTCCAGGCCCCGAACACCTTCAAGGCTCGCAACTCGCGGCGATGCTCGTGCGGCACGATGTCGTTGGGATCGTCCGGCCTGGTGCCGTGGTACTTGAAACCGCCGACCGCTCGGCCAGGCGCGGCGCGCGCGGCCAGCACACGATAGGAGCCGTCGGGGTCCCGGGCGGCGCGCGCCAGCACCTGCTCGACGTCGCGCCGCGTCAACTCGCCAGACGCCTCATAGCCCGGCAGGGTGGTCGGCGTGTCGGCAATATCGAGATCGTCGGCGTGCACCCGGGTGAGGTGGCTCTCGATCTGGTTGTAGCCGAATGCCCAGAACAGCCGGCGCGCCACGGCAAGGGCCCCGGTAGCGGCCTGCGGCGAGGAGACGTGATCGAATGTGAGAAACCAGACGTCGCCGTAACTGTCGCGCGCGGTGAGGCCGGGTGCGTCGCCGACGCCCGTGGCGCGAATGACCGACCATCCCCCCGGTGCAGGACCGGCCGTCGCGTTCGGGCCCCGACGCAGGGCGTCTGCCGTAACGACCGTCGCGTAGATGCGGTTGGTGAACCAGCTGGAATCCGGCACCTCGTCTATCGTGTTGAGGTTCTGTGCGCGGACGTTCGGCCGGGGGTCGCCGGGCCTCGAGAACGAATTGATCAGCCGGTCGGCCGTCTGATTGATGTCCCACGCACGTACGTCCGAGGCGTCGCGTGTGTCCGGCTCCCGCGCGAGCGGGTCGTCTGGATAGAACTTCGGCGCCGTGTGGTGCTGCGCCGCAGACGCGAGGACGCCGACGGCTACCACCGCTGCCGGAATGGCGATCGAGAGAAATCGTCGTTCACACTTCTGAGTTCTCACTTCTCCGTTCGTGTTCATGTTCGGTTCCAGGTTCCAGGTTCCGGGTTCCAGGTTCCAGGTTCCGCCTTCGGTCTCCGACGAACCTGAACACGAACCGAGAAGCCAGAAGTGAGAAGCGTGAACGACACGTTCATTGGTGGATGCAACCAGTCCTGTCAAAAGGCCGCATTTCCCGAGAACACGGTGTGCCACCCGTCCGATCCTCGGGCAAGCTCGATCCGGAGCAGCGTGGCCGCCGGCCCGTGGAATCTGGCGCCCACGCCCCAGTTGTGTGCCAGGCCATCGAAATTGAGGTCTTCGGGCTGGCTCGTCACCTTACCCGCGTCGTAGAAGATCGCCATGTCGAACCCCGTGCGGTTCGGGATCCAGCGCCACTCGGCGGAGGTCAGGATGCTGTTCCGGTCGCGGAACCGCCCGAACGAATAGGCGCGCAGCGTACGACCGCTGCCGAGGTACGGCAGCATGAAGTACGGCACCACGTCGTCGTCACCAATCGTGGTCTCGGTGCGAGCGCGGAGCGACACGACCCACGTCTCCCGCAGGATGGGGAGATGCTGGACGGCATCGGCGTCGAGGCGGCTGAAGCTGTAGGTGTGGTCGGGATCGAAATAGTCGTGATAGGTGACGGCGTAATAGCCACCTGAACGTGAGTAGCCCGGGGAGGTGCGCCAATCGATGCCGGCGGTGCCTTCGCTGTGGAGAAACGACGGACTGTCGCCGAGGCCAGGAGCCGTCGCACTCGTGTAGCGCGTGTCGATCGTCGGTTCAGAGCCCTGGCCCGCCAGGAGGCTGTAGTTCTCGAATTCCGTCCCGCCCGCCAGCACGATCCACGACAGCGGGTAGTACGTCGCCGCCACGCCGGCATAGGCCTCCTGGAATCGGTAGTTCGCCCGATCGTCCGCCGAGGTGTCCATCCCCAGACCGTAGTAGCCAACCTGCGTGGCGTCTCGCCATCCCGCGCGCAGCCGGAATGCCTCTCGCCATCCCGTGCGGAGCCGGAAGGGCAGGCGGGTGGCCGACCGTCCCGGCGAGCCGATGCCGACCTCGATCAACTTGTAGTTCTTCACCGAGTACAGTCCTTTGAGGTTCAACGATGTGTCTCGGGTGGGGTACCGCCGGTATCCCGCACCGAGCGTGAATCCCCCGCCCCCATATACGCTGCCGAGCAATGGAACGAACCCGCCCCGCTGGCGGGTCTCTCCACGCCAGACGCGGCCGATCAGGCGTTCGGCGAAAGACGGACCGTCCGGTGCCACCCCGTCGCGGGCCTTCTTCGCTTGCTGCTGCGCGATGACTTCGGCCCGTGTGTCCTGGGCGCGCAGATCGATCGGGCCGGAGGCGCACACGAACACCATCGCAAGACATGCACGTCGTCTTCGGCTGCCTGCCCGGGAGGTCAACGACTATGCCCCTGGCGTCGGCGGGAAGTGCTTGAACATCTTCTCCGCGGCTTTCTGCACCTTCTTCGCGTTCTTGCTGGGACTCTTCGAGAGCGTCGAGGTGGCCGTGCCCCTGAAGAGGAGCTTCTTCGTGCCGGCTTCGAAGATGTCGACGACGAGTGTGCCGACCTGGTAGTCGGTGACCGTGGTGGTTACGCCTCCCGGGCCGCCCCATCCCCAGCCAACCCATCCGTCATAAAAGGTGTTGAGGCTCTGCCTGGTCTGGCTGGTCCCGTGCAGCACGACGATCGCGTCGGCCGACCCTTGGGACGCTTGCACCCACCCCTTCTCCATCAGGGTTTCGCCGACGTCGTTCATCACCCGGTCCTCGCTCAACTGGTTGTCCCACGAGGTGCCCAGTGTCATGACGAACGTCCTGAGCTTCGAGAAGTCGTAGGTCCTGTCCCAGTCCGTCTCGACATCCTGCCCGGACGCCACCGACGGCAACCACAACAGCAGCGCGCCGATGACGAGCGTCCTCAACGTCCTTGCCATACTCATGACTTCCTCCGGCGGGAAGCCGCTGCATGCCAATTGCCACTCACCCCGGCGATCGCTCGAGCTGGCCCGTTTCTGCCGTTCGTCTTGGTGTTCGGCCACCAGGTTGCACCACGGCGACGCCAGGCGCGAGAAACGCTGAATGTCGAGCGGAAGAGCTTTTCTCAGAATCGCTGCCGGTCTGTTCCCGATTCTGTTGTTCTCCATTCCCGCAGCAGGACAGACGCCCAGCACGGAGGAGGAACTCTGGTGGGCCGTCGACGGGTATTTCCAGTTACCGTCGAGTCTCGCTCTGCGCGTGTTTGGCGAACTGAGGGAGGGCGAGGACTTTCCGTTCAACCAGGTGAACAGTGGCGTGGGGCTCGATGACAAGTGGAAGCGCGCCGACTGGGGTGAGAACACCTATGTCGTACTTGGCGGCGCGTACGAGCACCGCACCACGATTCAGTCCGGAACGTCCAAGCACGAAAACCGATTCATTGTCGAAACGACGCCCCGCATTGCGTCCCCCGGGGGATTCCGGCTCGACGACAGGAATCGGGTGGAGTTCCGATGGGTCGACGGAGACTACTCCACACGCTATCGGAACAGGCTCACGGTCGACCACGACCTTGTCGTACACGACTTCCGCGTCGCACCCTACGCGTCGGCCGAAGCGTACTACGATGGAGCGCAGAGTTCCTGGACGACGGCACGGTACTCTGCTGGCATCAAGTGGCCGGCGAAAGGGCGCGTGATCGTGGACACGTACTACCTGCGCCAGGACTGCAGCACCTGCAGTCCAAGACATGTGAATGTTGGGGGATTGACGCTGAGCCTCTATTTCGGCAACGAGGAGTGAACCGCTCCAGGTCTCTAATCCCAGAAGTCGGTTGTGTTGATAGCGGATACGGAACACCGAGACACCGAGAAACGCTAGTGGGTTGGCCTCGGTGCCTCTGTGCCTCGGTGGTTCGTGGTCATCAAGTGAAGTGAGCTCCGGGATTATGCCACGCCGGTCGTGGGGTGTTACGCGCCGCGGACCAGCGCGAGCGCCCGGTGGATGCCCGGCCGCGCCATGTGCACGTTCAGCTGCCGGCCCGCGGATGCACGCACCCTGCGCGTGAGACGCTCGACGATCGCCCCTTCAGCGCCGCTCAGGTCCACCGTCAACTCCCAACTGTGCTCATCATGCCGCAGGTGGCCGATCTCCACGAGATGGTCGATGGCGGTTGCTGTGAAGAGCGGGTTGCCACCACAGAGCCGGTAGACTGCCGCTGCCAGTCCGGGCAGGCGACTGGCCCCGAACCGGCTGTCCACATAGGCCGCGACCTCCTCGGTCGTGAGTGGCTCCAGCGGAAGGTCCGTGCAGCATCTCGTGATGATGAGGTCCTCGAGGACGCGTCGTATCAAACGCCTGTCTCGAGACGCGCCCAACGGACGGGAGGTGGCGATCAGGACGAGCGCCGCCGCGGTGCGCCGCCGTGCGATGGCGGCCACGGCATCCAGTGTGGCGAAATCGACCCACTGGAGATCGTCGACGACGACGACGAGTGGCGTCTGGAGTGAAATCTCTTCCAGCGCGACGATCAACTCCCGAAGCATCCTCGGTCCGCTCGTTCCATTCGCGAGTTCCGCGATGCCATGGCCTGGCTCTGCCAGCAGGCGCGGCAGGTGTGAAGCCCATGCGGGCGCGTGGCTGGCAAACGCCTGTCCCACCTCAGGTGCGTCGAGCGCCGTTCGCCGCAGCGCATCGATGAGCGGCAGGTAGGCCTCGACAGGCGCCAGATGCTCCACGCACTGCGCATACATGACGCGCACAGGCCCTTTTGCAGCGCGCACGAACGCTCGACAGAGCTCCGTCTTGCCAATGCCTCGCACGCCGGACACGAGGACGGTGCGACGTTCCCCATTGAGGGCGCCGCTGAGTGCCCGATCGAGCACCGCCAGTTCGTCGTGCCGGCCGATCAAGGGCGGCCCTTCCGTTATCGCGCCGGCCCCGGGCAGCCCGCCGGTGGGCTCGCTGAACACCGGCGCCGTGAACATGTAGCCCGCGTCGGGCGTGGTGCGGATGTACCGCGCCTGATGAGGCGTATCGCCGAGCGCGCGGCGAACCTCGTGCACGAGGACTTTGATGTTCTCCGGCTGCACGTGCACGCCCCGCCAGACACTCTCGAGAATCGTTTCCTTCGAGACGGTCTGTCCGGCGCGATCGATCAGGCAGCCCAGCAGAGCCGCCGCCTTGGCGGTCAGCGGCACGCGTTGTCCATCGCGCCACAGGCCGCCGCCGGTGATGTCGTCAAAACGAAAGCGCGCGAAGTGCTTCATGGACGTGAGAGGCTGGGGAGCGGCGCCAGGCGCCAAAGCACGCCACGCAGTGCAACAAACGGTCCCCGAGCAGCCTACCGCCCGCGCGCCGCCGATGCTATAGCCCTTTAGGGCAATATCGCCGGGATCCCGGAACTTGCTAGCCTCCCGGCGGCTGGCTGATGCCCAGCCAATCGGCCGTCCGCACGAGGTGGGCTAGTGACGCGGCGTCCATCTTGTGCATGACGCGAGCGCGATGGACCTTGACCGTCTTTTCAGACGTCCCGAGGATTCCGGCCACCTGCTTGTTCAACATCCCCGTGACGACCAGCTTCATGACCTCGCGTTCGCGAGCGGTGAGCGTCGCGAACCGCTCGCGAAGATGCGCCAACTCCCGCTCTCTGGCCTGACGCTCGCGGTCGGTCCTCAAGGCGTGCTGAACCGCTTCGAGAAGCGCCTGATCGTCGAACGGTTTGGTCAACAGCTCCACGGCGCCGGCCTTCATCGCCCGCACGGTGAGCGGGACGTCGCCGTGTGCGGTGATGAAAATGATGGGTGTTTCGATGCCTCGGCGGTTGAGCTCCTCCTGCAGATCGAGCCCGCTGCTGCCCGGCATGCGAACGTCGAGCACGAGGCACTGAGGACCGTCATGAGCGGAATGTTCCAGGAACTCCGCGGCGCTGGCGAAGTTCTTCACGGGCAGTCCGACCGAGGCGAACAGTCGTTTCAGTGCCGAGCGGACGGAGGCGTCATCATCGACGATGTAGACGACAGGCTCAGACGGCGTGACACCCGATCCGGATGGCGATGTCGGCGTTGTGCTCATTGGCTCGCGACGCCAATAGCAATTACTACAAATCCTGGCCGCCGGGCGGTAAATTCTGTAACGTGTCATGCACCTGCGCAGACCGTTGTGCAACAAAGTCAAGCTCTGGCATTGGGTCGCACACTCTTTGGCTGGTTCGGGCTGACACGGGTCGCAGGCCCGGTCGGCAGGTCGAAAGGAACCTCATGAAGCGCTGGTTCGTAGCGGTCCTGGCGTTAGCGTTGCTCCTCGTGGTCGACCTCGTGCGAGCGGCCGAGGAGCCGAAGCGTGTCTTGATGCTGACCGAGTACAAGCCCGATTCGCCGACGAATATCGCTCGCGAGCGAATCTTCCGAGACACGTTCAATGCGGCGATGGGATATGTCGACTATTACTCGGAATACATTGACGCACCCACCTTTTCCGACCGGGACTACAGACTGACCCTGCGAGACTATCTCAGCCGCAAATACGCGAAAAAAAGGTTCGATGTCGTCGTCACCGTCGGGAGCCTCGCGCTCGAGTTCATGCGGACGTTTGGCGTGCAGCTCTTTCCAGGTGCACCAGTCGTTTCATCGAACACCGACAGGGAACTGATCGAGAAAAGGACGCCAGGCCTGCCGGTGACAGGTGTCGCACGCAGGCTGGATCCGAAGGGCACGCTCGACTTGATTCTGATGCTGCAGCCGAACACGACGCAGGTGGTCCTCGTCGCCGGACATGTCAACGCCGCCGCCCTCGAGAGCCTGACCCGGCGGGAATTGCGCGAGTACGAAGGCCGGTTGGCGTTCACGTATTTGATGGGCCTCCCCATCGAGGAACTCCTGGCGCGAGTCTCTAAGCTGCCCGAGCGGACCGCAATCATGCACTTGACCATGCATGACGATGGCAACGGCAGGCGATTCTTGCCGACTGAAGCGCTGGCCAGGATTACGAAGGCGGCGAATGTTCCCGTATATGGCCTGGTTGCCAATTACGTGAACCATGGCATCGTCGGCGGGAGCCTCCACGACACCGATAGCCTGGCACGGGAAACTGCGGAAATGACCGTGAGGCTGCTGCGCGGAGAGAGTATCGCGAACATTCCCGTCCGCGACGGCGACTCACTCGTGACGATGGCAAACTGGCTGCAACTACGACGCTGGGGACTGAGCGAGTCCAGGCTGCCTCCTGGCACCGTCGTCCTGAACAAGGAACCGTCCCTGTGGGACCGTTACCGATGGCTGACCGTGACCGTCCTGTTCTTGTTCGTGGCCCAGGCCACCACGATTGCAGGCCTGTTCGTCCAGCGCACCCGACGGCGGGAGATGGAGCAGCGGAACACCGCGATTCTGCGCGCGATGCCCGATCTCATGTTCGTGCACGACCGAGCTGGTACGATCCTCGATTACTACGCAGCGGATCGTGACGAACTGTACAGTCCTCCGGAACAGTTCCTGGGCAAGCAGATTCCGGATGTGTTGCCCCCTGGCGTGGCGGCCGCCATCCTGCGCGGGGCCGAGCAGGCCGCGGCCATTCCCCAGCCCGTTTCTGTCGAATACGAGCTCCCGATGTCCGGAGGGACGAGGTTTTGCGAAGCACGGATGGTCGATCTCAAGCCCGACAAGGTGCTGACCATCGTCCGAAACGTGACGGACAGAAAGCGCGCCGAAAGCGCGCTGGAAGACTCCAGGCGTTTCACGCGGCGCATTGCCGAGACCATACCCAATGTGATCTTCCTCTACGACGTCATGGAGCGACGCAGTGTCTACGTGAACGACCGAAGCACGGCCGTCCTCGGCTATACGGCCGAGGAGGTCGTCGACATGGGCGATCAGTTCCTCGCGCGCACCATGCACCCCGACGATCTCAGCGGACTGCCCCGTCTGGCTGCAGCGTATGCACACGCGAAAGACGACGAGATCCTGGAGCACGTGTTTCGGTTCAGGCACAAGAACGGGGAATGGCGCTGGATACACCGCTACGTCGCGGTGTTTACGAGAACCGCCGACGGCCGCGTCAAGGAGATTCTCGGCACTGCAACCGACATCACGGCGCTGAAGACGACCGAACAGGCCCTTCAGGCGAGTCAGGAGCGATACGCACTCGCGACGGTGGCCGGCAATGTCGGCATCTGGGACTGGAACATTGATACGGAGGAGATCTACGGAGATTTGTCGCTGAAGGCGGTGTTGGGCTATCAGGACGGCGAAATTGGCCATCGCCTCGAAGAGTGGAGCGCCCTCGTCCATCCGGGCGACCTCGAAGATGTGAAGTCACGCATTCGCGCACACTTCAAAGGCGAGACTCCGATGTACGAAAACGAGCACCGTATCGTCCGCAAGGATGGCAGCATCCGCTGGTGCCTGACCCGGGGCTCGGTCACTGAGCGGATGGGCAGCCGGGCGGCCCGGATGACGGGCACGTGTACCGACGTTACGGCACGCAAGCAAGCCGAGGAGGCGCTCCATCACGCGAACGCGGAGCTTGCCCGTCTGCACAGGATCACC
The DNA here is from genome assembly GCA_050742335.1 of Vicinamibacterales bacterium. Taxonomy (GTDB): domain Bacteria; phylum Acidobacteriota; class Vicinamibacteria; order Vicinamibacterales; family UBA2999; genus DATCJA01. The sequence goes on from JBOGIR010000096.1 coordinate 20,622, forward strand.
ACGCTCAGCGAGGTCAGCGCAGCGCTGACCCACGAGATCAATCAGCCGCTCACGGCGATTGTGTCGAACGCCACGACGTGCCTTCGCCTGCTGGCCATGACACGCCCGGACATCGGCGAAGTCCTGGACGCGCTTCGTGACGTAGTCCAGGACGGGAAGCGCGCGAGCGACATCATCCTGCGCACGCGACAGGTATTCGCCAGACACCAGGGCCAGAAGACGTCGGTGAATGTCAACGAGCTCATTCGTGATTCGTGCATCCTGGCTCACCACCGGCTCCAGAGCGCTCACATCCTCCTGCGGATCTACCTTGCGAAGGATCTGCCGCTCGTGCGCGGCGATCAGGTGGAGCTCCAGCAGGTGATGTGGAATCTGATGACCAACGCGTTTGACGCCATGGACGGTATGCCCCCGACGTCACGTGTCTTGACGATCAGGTCGAGTGTCGAGGACGGCGCCATACAGGTGGCGATCCAGGACACCGGCCAGGGGTTCGGCGAGGCCGATGTTACCCGGATGTTCGAGCCGTTCTTCACCACCAAGCCGGAAGGCATGGGGATGGGGCTGTCGATCAGCCGCACGATCGTGGAAGCGCATGGCGGACGATTGTGGGCCGGGCAGAACACGTCTCAGGGCGCCGAGTTCTGCTTTTCTCTGCCGGCAGTGGCGGCCCACGAGGCGGTTGTCGGGGAAGCCGCCCCGTCTCCCCTCATGCCGCTCCCGGAATCGCCTGGCGCTCGGCCCACTCAGCCCCTGTGACGGCATTGGCGCCTCGCCCGCGCTCCAGCACGTCGGATGCGGTCAGCAGCCCTTGCAGCTGGATGAGACGGGCGACGAGCCCTGTCCAGCCGGTCTGGTGGCTCGCCCCCAGCCCGGCGCCGTTGTCGCCGTGGAAATACTCGTGAAAGAGCAGGTAGTCGCGCCAATGGGGGTCGGTCTGAAACTTCTCCGCCCCGCCGTAGATCGGTCTTCTGCCTTCTGCGTTCCTGGCGAACATCGTGGTGAGGCGACGGCCGATGTCCGACGCCACCTCACACAACGTCATCTGGTTACCCGAGCCGGTGGGGCACTCCACCGTGAAATCGTTCCCGTAGTACATGTAGAACTGCAGCAGAGCGCGGAGGATCAGCGCGTTGAGCGGCATCCAGATGGGTCCCCGCCAGTTGGCGTTGCCGCCGAACAGCTCTGATCGGGATTCGGCCGGCTGGTAGTCCACGCGAAACTCCTGGTTGCCAACGAAGAACACGTACGGACGATCGCGGTGATATCGCGACAGCGATCGAATCCCGTAGGGGCTCAGGAACTCGTTTTCGTCGAGCATGCGCGCCAGGACGCGTCTCAGCTTCGTCTCGTTGAGAATGGCGAAGAGCGTGCGGCCCTTGTACCCGGGCGTGAATGGCGCGATCCGGCGAGTCAAGTCCGGATGCCGTTCCAGGAACCGTCTGGTTCTGTTCGCGAGCTCCGGAAAGCGTTCCCGCGTCTCGCGGTCGATGACGGTCGTGGCGCACAAGGGCAGCAGTCCGACCGCCGACCGCACCTTCACACGCGTCGAGCTGCCGTCGGGCATGCGCAGCACGTCGTAGAAGAATCCATCCTCCTCGTCCCAGAGCTCGTCGGCGTGCTCACCGACGCGATCCATCGCGGACGCGATCCAGAAGAAGTGCTCGAGAAACTTGTACGCGAGACGGTCGTGTGCAGGGTTCCTGACCGCCAGTTCCAGCGCGATGTCGAGCATGTTCTGGCAGAAGAACGCCATCCACGCCGTGCCGTCGGCCTGCTCGAGGTGGCCCCCGCCCGGCAACAGCACGCTGCGGTCGAAGATGCCGATGTGGTCGAGTCCGATGAACCCGCCCTCGAAGACATTCCGACCGCTGCCGTCCTTCCGGTTCGCCCACCAGGTAAAGTTCATCATCAGCTTCTGGAAGCAGTGCTCCAGAAACGCGACGTCTCCATGCCCTCGGGCTTCTTTCTCGAGATTGTAGATATACAAGGCGGCCCAGGCGTGAGCGGGCGGGTGGGCATCGCCGAAGTTCCATTCACACGCGGGAATCTGGCCGTCGGGATGTTGATACTGCTCCTGCAGGGGCAGCTCGAGCTGGCGCTTGGCGAAGTCGATGTCCACGAGCGCCAGCGGCACGGCCTGAATGGCGAGGTCCCACGCGGCAAACCACGGGTACTCCCACTTGTCGGGCATTGAGATGACGTCGTCGCTCAGCATGTGAAACCACTTGGCGTCGCGTTGCCGCCATCCGGGCGCTCGACCGGCGGGATCGGCATGGTGCTCCGCGAGCCACCGCTCGACGTCGAAGAAGTAGTACTGCTTCGTCCAGAGCATCCCCGCCAGCGACTGGCGCATCACGCGACGCATGTCGTCGTCAACCGATGCCGGGATGACGCCCTGATAGAAGTCGTCGGCCTCCTGGCAGCGCAGCGCCATGATGGCGTCGAACCGGTCGATGCCGATGGGATCCAGGCGTCTGCTGTCGCCCCGGCCAGGAGGCTGATCGGTCAATCGCAGCCTGACCACCTGCGAGCCGCCGCCCGGGACCGAGAACTGATAGTGTGCGGCGGCTTTCGTCCCCGTCATCGCCGGATTGACGGCATCCTTGCGCCAGTTGACGACGAAGTCGTTGATGCCATCCTTCGCGTACTTGTGTACGTCGGACGCGCCGGGACAGCGCGCGGCGTTGGTTTCGTTGTCGGTGAAGAGCAGCGGAACCTCGCCAAGAATGAGGTAGCGCACACCGAGGTCGGGGTGTGTGGCCAGCACCACCGATCCGCTGCTGCTCACGCCCATGCGCAGCGACGGCATCGTCGCGGGCGGAGCCGAGGACCAGGTGTTGCGGAACCACAGCGTCGGCAGCACGTGGAGCGTGGCCGGCTCGGGACCTCGGTTGCAGACCGTGATCCGGATCAAGATGTCTTCGGGCGCGCCTTTCGCGTATTCGACAAACACATCGAAATACCGGTCGTCATCGAAGACGCCAGTGTCGAGCAGCTCGTATTCGAGGTCGTACTTTCCGCGCGCCCGGTTCTCGCGAACCAGATCCGCGTACGGGTACGCGCGCTGCGGATACTTGTACAGAAACTTCAGATAGGAGTTGGTCGGCGTCGCGTCGAGGTAGAAGTAGTACTCCTTGACGTCTTCGCCGTGGTTGCCTTCGGCGTTGGTCAGCCCGAACAGCCGTTCCTTGAGGATCGGATCCTGTCCGTTCCAGAGTGACAGTGCGAAACAGAGCCGCTGCTTGTCGTCGGAAAAGCCGGCGAGACCGTCTTCGCCCCACCGGTAGGCCCGCGATCGCGCCTGGTCGTGCGGAAAGTACTGCCAGGCATCGCCGGACCCGCTGTAGTCCTCCCGGACCGTCCCCCACTGGCGGTCGCTCAGGTACGGTCCCCATTTCTTCCATGGGATGCCGCGTTCGCGCTCGTCTCGAAGGCGTTGCGATTCGCTGTCGTGCATGGCAGGCTCGTCCGTCCTCGGCGATCGTCATGCACAAACGCTACCGGCGTCTCCGTGGCACGTGGAGGTCAACAATGCATCCCGGAGCTCAGTTGTGTTGATGATGACGAATCCCGATTCCCGCCTTCGCTGAAGCTACGGCGGGCCGCCGAAGCCTTGGCGGAGGCTGGCCGGTGGCCGGACCGCGCTGCGAGGGCTTGAGCGGCCGCAGGACGCCAGCTCCCTGAGCTGGCGGATTCCCTCAGCCTTCTCGCGCGGTCAGGCGATCCGTGTCGGCCTGACCTCCATAGGGCTTCATCATCATCAACACAGCCGATCTCCGATGTACGCCCTCTCGCCGACTGCGCCGCAAGCGGGCGGCGCGGACCTCGTCATGTCGTGGGCGCGTGTCACCGCTTACCGTCGCGCGACGGCAAATCGATGTGGACACTGGTTCCCACGTCTTCCTCGCTCTCGACGTGCAGCAGGCCGTTCACCTTTCGCACGCTGTGGGCGATGCTGTCGAGGCTGAGACCGGTACCATGCTCTAGGGGGGTCAAGGACGGGTCCGACACCCGTCGCTGCATATGGGAGCGGATGCCGCACCCCGTATCGCTCACCGTAAGACGGAGATAGTGACCCCGTTGCACGAGGTCGTTGCCGATCCAACCGGCCATGTGTTCGAGCGTCACGGTTCTGATGGTCAGGGTTCCGCCATTCGGCATGGCATCGCGCGCGTTCATGACGAGATTGAGCAGGATCTGCTCGAGATCGGCGGGACTCATGAGCACCGTGTCCGCCGTCACGGTGAGCCGGAGCTTCAGATCGATGGCCGGCCCCAGGACGCGCGTCAGCGTGGGAGCGACCTCCGACACGACGTGATTGACGTCGGTCGTCTGTCGCGGCGAACGCCACTCGCTCAGGGCGAGCAGCTCGGCTGCCACGACAAATGCATGGTCGATCGTGCGTGCCAGCTCCGCGAGGTCGGGGTCCTTGGTCAGGTCGGGGGGCCGCCGCTGCCGCAGCTTCTCAACGCACCCCTCCATGGTTGTGAGGAGATTCGTCAGGTCGCGGACAAGGGAGGTTGTCATCAAGGCGCCTGCAGCGTATTGGCTGAGGTTGTGGCCCGCCAGTGTAGACGGGGCCCGGCCGGCTCAATGTTGATTTGGATCAACCAGTCACGGGCTCTGTCCTTGATATCCCGCAGAGCCCGCAACTGGTTGACAGTGCTGGCTTGGCGCGCTCCGCGCGCTTAGGACCGCTAATACGGTCCACAACGAGTACAAAATTCGCGTTCGGGACCGTATAGCGGTCCAAGGGCCTGCCCTTGATATCCCGTTGAAAAGGATGCCCTTGGCTGGTTGGCAGTGTCTGCTTGGGCGCGCTCCGCGCGCCTAGGGCGTGTCTACAGGGCGGCGACGAGGGTGTCGAAGCGCGCGCGATTCACAACGTGTGCGATGTGCCTGCCTTCGAACTCCACGATGCCCTCGCGCGTCAACTGCCTGGCTGCGCGGCTGACCGCTTCGAGCGACAGGCCGAGATAGTTGGCGATATCGGTTCGGCTCATGGGTACTGGAATCGAGGTGGCACCGGTCTTGTGAAGCAGGCCCTTTTCGAGCATGGTCAGAAACGTCGCCAGTCGCCCGGCCGCGTCCCGCCGTCCCAGCACGATCGCCCTGTGCTGGGCCTTGCGCAACTCGTGGGTCACCTTCGTCAAGAAGTGGAACTCCAGTTCGGGATCGCGGCGGAGCACGTCGGTCAGCAGGTCACTTGGAATGCGGTACACCGTGACCGGCGTCACGGCCTGCGTCGTGTTGACGTAGAGGCCGTTTTCCGCCAGACCGAATATGTCTCCCTGAAAGAGGAACGCCGCGATCGACCGCTTGCCGCTCGGCAGCTCGCGGAAGGCTTTCACGACGCCCTCGCTGTTGAAGAAGATCCAGGAGAGCGGACTGTCTTCCCGGTACAGGATCGTGCGCGCTGGGACCCGCATGCGGGTCGCGATCGCCGCGAGCTGTCGCCGATGGCGATCGCTGAGCAGCCGCACGGCGATGCCGCCAGTGCTCTTGCTGAACGGAACGGCCCGAATCGAGGGTCCCCCTGTCATGTGCATGCTCTTCCTGCGCACGGGGACGCGGGACCGGACGTGATGAGGTGGGGTATGCGCGGGCTTTTTTCTCACTGGTCTGAGGCGAAGCCTCGCTAGGACTCGCGTTCACGTCCGGCCTGGAGCCGTCCCCGGGGGGAAGGCGGTCCAAGTTGCGGGCCGCACGCAGACCTTCATGAAATCGAATGAATCCGGCATCGCGGGACGAGACTGCCGCGAGAGGACGCGAGATTCCCGCGTCACCTCGCGGCTGGTCCGCGCGCCGCGGGCAGCCGAACCGCACACCGACGCTTCGAGACACGCGACGTCGGGCCTGCGTCGATTGGCGCGCCACTTGCCCACACACGGCCTGCGCAAAAGGAGTGTGAGCTATGGCCTTGATCATCGATGCAGTGCGGAGTTTGGTCACCCCGGCGTTCATGTCACGGGCGATGACGGAAACCGGCGAGCCGGAAACCGCAATTACCAAGGGTCTCGGAGCGGTCATTCCGGCGCTGCTCGCCTCACTGTCGGCGCGGAGCGATGATCGCGACCTGATGAGCCAGGTGGTCACCCTCGCAACGAAGACTGCGGGTGATGCCGACTTCGTGGCATCCACCGAACAATTCTCATCGACGAAGCCGCCAGGAGTCGGCGCGGTTCCCAACGCGTGGGTCTCGAGCGTATTCGGGGGTGGCATGTCGAGCGTCGTGGGCGGCGTCGCACGCTACGCCGGAGTCAAGAGTTCCACGGCATCCTCGCTGCTGACGATGGCGGCCCCGCTCGTGCTGGGCTATCTGGGCCGCCTGATGCGCACCGACAACCTGGACGCCAACACGCTCGCGGATCGGCTGCGACGCGAGCGTCAGTCCTTCGTGTCGGCTCTGCCCCCTGGACTCGACGCCCTGATCCCAGGTGTGGTGCGGACGCCTGTTGAGGCGGCACGCATGGTCACGCCCGAGGTGCCTGGAGCGCCGCGAAGACTCGAGCAGCCGCCTTCGGCTCTGAGTTGGGTGCTTCCGCTCATCCTTGGCGCGGCTGCGCTGACGGGCTTGCTGTGGTGGTTGGGAAGGGACCGTGCCGACGACCAGATCGGGGCGCGCGTGAGCGATGAGGTAACGGCCGGCACCACCGGCGTGGTGGCGGACTCGATCACGCGGGTGTTGCCCAACACGATGATCCTGCAGATTCCGCAGGGCGGAATGGAGGATCGTCTCGTCGCGTATCTCACGGTGCCGTCGACAGCGTCCGAAGCGAAGTTCGACTTCGATCGCATCGGTTTCCAAGCCGGATCGACCTCGTTGACAGCTCAGTCTCGCGAACAGATTCGCACGATTGCGTCGATTCTCGAGGCGTATCCGAACGTTCGCGTGACCGTCGCCGGGTACACCGACAACGCGGGCGACGACAGGGCCAACATCGAGCTCTCTCGATTTCGCGCCACGGCCGTGATGGACGCGCTGCGCGACATGGGCGTGTCGCCGGCTCGGATGCAGGTGCGAGGTCATGGCAGCCAGGACCCGGTCGCAGACAACGCCACGGAGGAGGGGCGGGCTCGCAACCGGCGTGTCACCTTGCACGTCACGAGTCGTTGAGCGGCCACCTCGGTACTCGTGTCTGGACGAATCCGATCGATCCGGTTGCTGGATGTCGCCTGCACCTCAAAGCGCGCCGTCGTCGCTCGACCTCGCCCGCAAGCGGACCGACCTCGCCGCCGAGCGAACGAAGGATGCGCTCATACGCACCCGCATCGCGTACGAGCGGACGCTCATGGCGTGGGTCAGGACGGCCACGTCGCTTATTGCCTTCGGTTTCACGATCTATACGTTCTTCCAGCACCTGCGTGAGAACACGACGACGGAGCCGAGCGAGCGTCTACTGGACCCAGGAGGCGTGGCACTGGTCATGATTGGTCTCGGCGTCGCGGCGCTGGCGCTGGCCACGTTCGAGCATCGGAGAAACATGAAAGAGCTGCAGGCCCACTACAGCGAGTACGGCCCCATCCCGCGATCCTTGGCTGCGGGCGTGGCGACAGTCGTTGCCGGCCTGGGCGTTCTCGGTCTCGTGCTTGTCTTCCTGCGACTCTAACCAGCGGGCAGTGATCCAACGTTGAGGAGAAAAACAATGCCGGAACAGAAGAAACCAAACATCCTTGTCATTTGGGGTGACGACATCGGCATCACGAACGTGAGCTGCTACAGCGACGGCGTGATGGGATATCGGACTCCACACATCGATCGCCTTGCGAAAGAGGGGATGAAGTTCACCGATTCGTACAGCGAGCAGTCCTGTACTGCCGGGCGTGCCTCGTTCATCACGGGGCAGAGCGGCTTCCGCACCGGGTTGACCAAGGTTGGCGTCCCAGGTTCGCCCGTGGGTCTGCGGGCCGAAGATCCAACGATTGCGCAGCTTCTGAAGAACCATGGCTACGCGACCGGTCAGTTCGGAAAGAATCACCTTGGCGACCGCAACGAGTACCTGCCCACAGTGCACGGGTTTGACGAATTCTTCGGCAACCTCTACCACCTCAACGCCGAAGAGGAGCCGGAGCTGCCGGACTGGCCGAGCAAGAAGGACTTCCCGCGATTCAACGAGCAGTTTTCGCCACGCGGCGTGCTGCGCTGCTCGGCCACCGACAAGGACGACCCGACGACCGACCCACGCTACGGCCGTGTGGGCAAGCAGAAGATTCAGGACACCGGATCGCTCACCAAGAAGCGGATGGAAACGTGCGACGACGAGTTCGTGGCCGCGGCCAAGGACTTCATCAAGCGGCAGCACGCGGCCGGCAAGCCGTTCTTCTGTTGGGTGAACACCACGCACATGCACCTGCGGACCCACACCAAGCCGTCGAGTCTCGGACAGGCCGGTCGATGGCAGTCGCCCTATCACGACACCATGATCGACCACGACAAGAACGTGGGCGACCTGCTCAGCCTGGTGGACGAGCTCGGCATCGCCGACAACACGTTCGTCATGTACAGCACCGACAACGGGCCCCACATGAACACCTGGCCGGATGGTGCGATGACGCCGTTCCGCAGCGAGAAGAACACGAACTGGGAAGGCGCATTCCGCGTGCCGCTGATCGTTCGGTGGCCCGGCAGGATCAAGGCGGGTGTCGTCTCCAACGAAATCGTGCACCACCACGATTGGCTGCCGACGTTTTTGGCGATGGCCGGCGAGCCGGACGTCAAGGAGAAGTTGCTGAAAGGCCACAAAGCGGCCGGCCACACGTTCAAGGTGCACCTCGACGACTTCAACCTGCTGCCGTACCTGACCGGCCAGACAGAGAAGAGCCCGCGTCAGGGCTTCATCTACTTCGACGATGATGGCAACTGCGTGGCGCTGCGCTTCGACAACTGGAAGGTCGTGTTCATGGAGCAGCGTGCGCAGGGCACGTTGCGTGTGTGGTCGGAGCCATTCGTGGCGTTGCGGCTTCCGAAGATTTACAACCTGCGGACCGACCCGTACGAGCGCGCCGACGTCACGTCGAACACCTACTACGACTGGTTCATCGATCACGACTTCATCGCGCTGGCGGGAAGCACGATCGTGAGCGAGTTCCTCAAGACGTTCAAGGAGTTTCCGCCCCGCCAGAGGGCGGCGAGCTTCACCATCGATCAGGCGATGGAAAAACTGGAAGCCTCGCTCACCGCACACAAGTAGGGCAAGCCCTCCACCGAGCGGCCTGACGCTGCGAACCCGGCCCCGTGCGCTGTGCGCACGGGGCCGCAACGCGGCGCGGTGATGGCCGGGCCGCGCAACCTGGTGCCAGCAGCAGCCCGTAGAAATAGTTCCGGCCGGGCCACAGAGGCACAGAGGCACAGAGACGTATAGCGGTCCTAGGCGCGCAAAGCGCGCCCAAAAGATACTGGCAACCAGCCAAGGGCATCTTCACGGGGATATCAAGGGCAGGCCCTTTGGCTGGTGAGTTTCACCAACAGCCTGCTAGGGGAGGACCGGGGCCGGTCGCGGACGTGGTGTCTGGTAGCCGGTGCGGGTTCGGGTCTGCACGTCGGGGCGATCGACGACCTGAACGATCACGCGCCGGAACCCGTCGTCGCGTCGTTTGCTCTTGGAAACGTATCCCAGCGTGTATTGGTGCGCCAGTTCGTCGGCAATCGTCCGGTAGATCCCGTCGAGCTCCCCGGCATTCCGTGCGACGAAGGCACGCGCTCCCGTGACGTCGGCCAATGACTTCATCACGAACTGAGACTGCGCGAAGTACTTGTATTTCGGATTGGCGAGCCGCCGTATTTCCAACGGCGACAAGAGCGCGATGGTGTACACCGCGATGCCAGACTCCTTGGCCAGCGCCATCACCTCGTCGAGCGCCAGCAGGCTCGACGTGTCCTGGCCGTCAGACAGCACCACGAGAGCCTGCCTGCGCACCTCCGTCGTGCTCCGCCGGCTTTCGACCATCCCTGTCATCGCCATGTACAGTCCGTTGTACAGAGCGGTCGCGCCGCGCGCCTTCGTGCGGCGAATAGCCTCGATCGCCGCTGCGGCGTCTCCGGTCAGCGGGTGCAGGATGTCGGCGCGGTCGTTGATCTGGATGGTGGTGATGCGATCGCCGGGCTGGACGGTTTCGACGAAGCCGATCGCCGCTTCCTGCGCTGTCTGCAGCGTGTCGATCATGCTGGACGAGGTGTCGAGCAGGATGGCGAGATCGAGCGGCACGCGACCGAAGGCGAAGAAGGAGAGATCCTGCTTCACGCCGTCCTCGAACACGGCGAAGTCGTGTTCGGTGAGATCGCCGACGAACTCGTGCTGCCCGTCCGTGAGTGTGACGTTCAGGGCCACCAGATCGACACCGGAACGAAACGCCGGCGTCGCGGCGTTGTCCTGCGCCTGCCCGGCGGGAACGGCATGAGCTGATGCAAGTACGCACAGTGCCGCCGCACAACACAGTCGCGCTGACTGCCTTGCTACGTGAAACCCCCACTTCATGACATGGCCTCCAAACTCGCGCACGGACCACCCGCGTGATTGACGTCACGACGTCATCGCATCGACCGTGCCACTCGGAGCGGCGCATTCGGAGGGATTTCCAGGGATTTCCGGCGCCTGCCGGCGTTGATGGCCTTCCGTCACGACCTGTCGTGGCGAAGGTCGCGAGGGCAGGGACGTGCTAGAGCATTCACATGCACGGGCCACAGAGACACAGAGCCACAGAGGTTCTTGAACCCATTGTTCTCTGTGCCTCTGTGGCTACGTGGAAGTGAAGAGTCGTCTAGTCCGGCCTGATCACGACGTCGGCCCTTCGGTCGTCGACGACGGCCGCACCGCATTCGGTCGGTCTGGCATCGGGGTCGAATCGACAACCGTAGAGGCCGGCAGTCCGCACACCACATTCGTTCGCATCGAGATCGACCACGTACCAACCGGAGCCTGCCGGCTTCTTCTTCATGTTGCGGCGGCCGTAGACGGCGAGCAGCATCTCTCCCGCACCAGATTCTCCGTTCTGGCAGGTGAAGGATCCTTCGTCGTATACGAAGAGCACCCGATCTTCATCGTCCCAGAGCAGGTCGGCAGACTCGACGTTGCCATCGCCGTCGATGTCAATGGATTCGCTCCAGAGGCTGTCACTGTCTTGTGCGCTGTGCCCGGTGTGGACGCCCGCCCGCCTGCTTCCAACGGCGGTTCCCTCCTGAGTGGAGGCTGTCGGCGTTGGCGTTCTCGCCTTCGCGGCCACCGACGCAGGCGGCTGGACGCTGACGAACGCATGTCGTGACCCGGACGTGCCGGTTGTGCCGGTCTGTCCTGAGAGGCCGGCCACGAGGATCGGTGCGGTTACGAGAAGTAGTGCTGCTGCACACCGTCTGCGCGCCTTCCAAGTTCCAATATTCATTTCCATCCCTCGTCTTGTATGGCCGTTCAGCAACGCCGCGCGATCGTCGTGACCTGCATGGGCCTCTGTCGCGTCGCGCTCGATCTCAATTCGCAGCCGACGGAGCTCGACCGCCCGGCGTCGAGTAGAGGGATGGAGATCCAACTACGGGGCCAATTCCGCCGGTTTCGACCGACGCGTGTGTTGGCGGGGGACGTTGCCACGACCAAGGTTCCGCGAGATCTCGCGGTGTTTCCGCGATCCGGCGCGGGGCTACGTGACGAGCCGCACGACGACGTCAACACGTCTCATCGCGAATTGCAGGTGCTTTCATGGGCTTCCACGGCGCCGATGCGCCGATGGGCCGGGGACTTCCCTGCAGAGGTGCCATCAGGGGATGAAGGGTGGCGTGCGACTTGAAACACCGACGAGACGCCAGGACCACGACACGAGTGGCAGGGGCAGACCACGGGAGAAGATGAATGGACATGCAGCCCATTCGTATGCAGGCGATCGCGGTGACGGCCACCGTGATGGTCGTGCTGTTCGGTGTCGCGCAGCCCACGCTGGCGCAATTGAACACTCAGCACCTCAAAGGCAGCGCGGGACTCAAGTCCGGAACACAGGCTCCCGCTGGCGAATACATCCTGGCGCCCCTCGTCTATATCTACAGCGCGGACGAGATCAGGAACCGTAACGGCGATTCGCTGCCACTCGATGGCAGTCTCGACAGCGTGATGTTCGCTCGCGGCAAGAACAGGGTCTTCGCGCTGGGGCCGGACGTCACACTGGCGATTGCCAGGAACGATACGGTCTACGGTTTCGTGACGGTGCGCTACCAGTGGGAGACGTATGCTCGCACGACGACACAAGGCACCGCGTGGAACATCATCGCAACGTTTCCGGTCAAGCCGATGAAGGTGTCATCCTGAGGCGAGTGCCAGTGCTCGAGGGAACACACCCTCCACCGTTCGAGCTGCCCATTGACGTCCTTCCGCTGCCGGCTGTCTGGCTGGATGTCTCAGGCGTCATCATTGGCGCCAACAGGCGCTTCCAGAAGGTGTTCGGTCGCCTGCCGTCTCTTGAAGCCGGAAACGACTTTCTCGACATGGTGTTCGAGCCGGATCGGGTGGTACTGTGGCGAGCGCTCGACAGCGTCTCGTGCGCCAGGCCGTCCGCGGTCAGACGACGCAAGATCCGGCTCATGCTGCCGGGCCTGGGTCCGTTCCGGTGTGACATCCGCCTGGCAGCCGTGCCGACCGCGCGCGAGGACTGCGTGCTGGCGTTCGTACAACCGTTGCCTCCGCGCTCGGTGGCCTCCCCGAAGACGGTGTCACGAGGACTGCGGCCCGAACGGGTCATTCACACGCCGCTTCTCATGAGCTTCGTCCAGGAGTTGCGAGGACCCCTGCGCGCGATCCGCGAGCGCGTCGCTCACATTCAGTCGGAGTCCGCCTTGGAAGACAACGTGCGCGGCGCGGCAGAGGCCATCGAACGAGGCGTGACGAGTCTGGGCGCCGTTATCGACGACATCCTTGTCGCCCTCGAATAGACAGTGTCTCGCAGGACCTTGTAACGATGGCGGGCCGTGAAGCCGATAAGATGGCGCGGAATGACCCCGATTGCACCCAAGAGAAAGCGCCAGACACCTCCAGCCCCGTCCCGCGTCGAGCTGATTGTGCGGCGCGGCGCCCTGCGACGCTTCGACAGGCTCAAGCATGCGACGGCCGACCTGTCGGTGAAACTATCCTGGGACCGGCGTCTGCACGAACGTCGAACCTCGGCGGGGCAGGTCGAGCGTGAACGTCGACAGACGGACAGACGGAAGGCGCCGCCCTTCACCTGGAAGGCAGCGGATTTCGTCGTCGTGGAGCCGCCCGCGCAGTCGTCTCGAGCCAGCGCAAAGGCGAAGCGGCGCTAGCGCCCTTCGAGCGTTGCCGCGTGGCGCGCGGCACTCTCGTTACGAGGATTCCTGTTGTATCCGGCAGATCCGCCCTTCGGAATCGAGAGCGTGCGCCACTCTGCGCCGCGAAGGGATTTCGCGACGTACACGATCTGGCCGACGTGGTATGTGATGTGCCCCAACGCGCGGAGCAGCGCGTCGGCAATCGTATGCGGCTGCCCGCGAATCGTCACCTGCTGATCGAGGTCGTCATCGGTCAGTGAGGCGAGCGCCGTGAGCAGCGCCTCCCAGCCCGATTCCCATTTCGTCGACAACTCCTGGCGCGTCACGGTTCGAGCCACGAACTCGTCGTCGCGGTTGCGCCACGGCTTTTCACCGTCTGTCGTCCGGAACTCGGTGAACCTGGATGCCAGGTTGCCCCCGATGTGCCAGACGATCACCGCGATGGAGTTACTGTCCTCGGGCGCCCGCGTGAGGTCTGCCTCGCTCACCTGGGCGATGGCGGCTTCCCCGAGCGCTTTGTAACGGCGGAATTCGGCGACGATTGACGAGATCACACTACCGATGATGCCGCAGCCTCGAGTCGGAGGCAAGCCGTACGTCGGCGACCGGAGACCTGACCGCCTCCGCCGCGCTCATTACTGAGGGCCAAGCCAGTCTGGCAGCTCCTGCACGAGAGTGGCGTGCACACGGCCGTTGTCCGGGTCCGCTTTACTCACCCGCCGCATGGTCAGGCGGATGTCGTCGTATCGGATTGGGTGGGCCAGGACCAATGGGAGGCATTGGGCGTGCGGCGAAAGCCGGTCCCCGAGGCAGTGTCGCCGCCGGAACGAGCCGATCAGCTCCTCGCGCCATTTCGCTCTGATGGCGCGTCCGATCCCAGCCTGTTCGCGCGATTGCTCCCTGGCCCCCGCCCCGAAGAGCCTGGTGATGTTATCTCGGATCCCATCCAGGAGCTGGAGTTGGCCTCGGACATCGACAACCGCACTTTTGACGTCAGCGAGTTGATCCTCAAAGGTCATCCTGCGCAGTCGTTCCTCGCAATCTACATCGGTGGCCTCGATTCAGTGCAGCACGCTTTCTGGCAATACCGGTTTCCCGAGGATTTTCCCGGGACGAGCCCGGCGCGTCACGACATCGAGCGATTGAGCCACGTGCCCGATCGCTACGTTCGATACCTCGATGAACGGTTGAACCAGCTGCTGGGGCTGTATGCCAGGGAGCCGAACGTGATCATCATGTCCGACCACGGATTCGGCCCGACGGTCTCGTCTGCGCTCTGGCGAGGGTGGCACGCAAAAGAGGGAATCTTTCTTGCGGCGGGTCCATCCATTCCGCGCCGTCGAGAGCCTGTCGCGGTTTCCTACTACGACATCGTGCCGACGATCGCGCGCCTGAAAGGATTGCGCGAACCGGAACGTGCCGCCGGCAAATCGCTCGTCTCTGCGCCAGAGCCAGAGTAAGAAAAATCCAGTCCCGACTACAGTCTCTAGGGTGGCACCAACTGTCCTCGGCCCGATGCCGGCTACAATGGACGGGCATCCCCCCTGTGGGCCTATGCGCTTCATCGCTACGAAGGCACGCAGGCACGCGACACTCGCCGCCACGATCATGTGGGCGGTCGCCGCCGTGAACGCGTTTGGTGGTTCCGGATACCGGAGCATCTTCGGCCCGCTGAAGGGCACCGACTTCGTCCATTTCTACACCCTCGCGCACGTTGACGCGCGAACGGCGCCGACCGTCCTGTACGACCCCGTGGCACTTCACCGTCTGCAGATCCAGCTCGTTCCTGAATCGGACGCCGAAGGATATCTGCCGGTCTATCCTCCCCACGCGGTGATTCTGTTTCGTCCTTTTGCAGGTCTCGCCTATGGCACGGCTGCGCTGTTGTGGACCGCCATAGTTGCCGTGGCGTACGCCGGCTGCATCTGGCTGGCGTGGCGCCCTTTCAGGACCGTCCTGCACGACAGGCGGCTCGTCGTCGCGGCGGCTGCCGCCTTTCCTCCGTTCTGGTACCTCGTCCTCCACGGGCAAACCACGATCGTGCCTCTTCTGGGGTTCTGCCTCGGATGGCTGGCGCTCGAACATCGCAAACCGTTCTGGGCGGGACTCGCGTTTGGGTTGCTCCTGCTCAAGCCACAGTTTGCCCTGGTGCTCGCGGTGCTGGTGGTGGTGTGCCGACAGTGGGCAATGCTGGCCGGGGCTGTCGTTTCCATCAGTGTTCAGGTTGCCACAACCGTCGCGGTGCTGGGCAGCGCCGTCGTGTGGGACTACGCAGCATTGATCATGCGCCTCCCGCAGATGCGCGACCTGCTCGAGCCCAAGCGCGAGCAGATGCACTCGATATCTGCAGTGACGAACCGCCTGCCCGCTGACTGGGGAATGATCGCGTGGGGGGTGCTGTCGGCGCTTGTGATCCTCAGAACCATTCGAGTGTGGCGATCGATCGCGCCGGCCTCGGTACGGATCGGAGTTCTGGTGCTCGCGTCGGTCCTGGTCAACCCGCACGTTTCGGTGTACGACGCAACGGTGCTCGCGCCGGCGCTCGTCTGGTTCACCGGATGGCTTTACGGCGAATCCGGCGCACCAGCGACGACGCAGTCGTGGTTTGCAGCCACACTCTACGCACTGTACGTGACGCTTCTCGCACCGACCGCTGCGCTCCTGCCCGTCCAGGTGTCCGTCATCCTCCTGGGTGCGCTTCTCGTGTTGATGGATAGAACGGTTTCGGCCTTCGCCCACGCCGCGCGCGCGCGATCGGCCGCTGTTGGTGTTTCGATCCAGTCCGTGTAACCGGCATCCCGTGGTCCGGCTCGACAGGACACTGCGCACGCCATTTCCATCCCTCGTCTTGTATGGCCGTTCAGCAACGCCGCGCAGATCATCGTGATCTGCATGGGCCTCTGTCGCGTCGCGCTCGATCTCAATTCGCAGCCGACGGAGCTCGACCGCCCGGCGTCGAGTAGAGGAATGGAGATCCAACTACGGGGCCAATTCCGCCGGTTTCGACCGACGCGTGTGTTGTCGGGGGACGCTGCTACGACCAAGGTTCCGCGAGATCTCGCGGTGTTTCCGCGATCCGGCGCGAGGCTACGTGACGAGCCGCACGACGACGTCAAAGTCCTCGGGGGCCCGCGTGAGGTCTGCCTCGCTCACCTGGGCGATGGCGGCTTCCCCGAGCGCTTTGTAACGCCGGAATTCGGCGACGATTGACGAGATCACACTACCGATGATGCCGCAGCCTCGAGTCGGAGGCAAGCCGTACGTCGGTGACCGGAGACCTGACCGCCTCCGCCTGGGCTAGTAGGCTGTGGCGAAAGTCAGCAAAGCGCCACGGAGACACAGAGACACGGAGTTTTCTTTAAGATGTTTCTCCGTGCCTCCGTGCCGCTGTGGCCCGGCCTGGACTTCTGCTACGGGACTGCTGCTGTCCGCCCGGCGTTACTTGTGCGCGTGCTGCGGCATCTTGAGTACCTGACCAGGCTTGATCAGGTTGGGATCGCTCAGTTGCTCCCGGTTCGCGTTGAAGATGTCCATGTAGGCATTCCCGTCGCCGAGGTGCTCCTTCGCGATCTTGCTGAGGGTGTCGCCCGACTTGACGGTGTAGGTCG
The DNA here is from genome assembly GCA_050742335.1 of Vicinamibacterales bacterium. GTDB lineage: Bacteria > Acidobacteriota > Vicinamibacteria > Vicinamibacterales > UBA2999 > DATCJA01. The sequence goes on from JBOGIR010000096.1 coordinate 37,494, forward strand.
AGGGTGTCTGCCCAGATATCGTCGGCGAACCGGTTCCGACAGCCTTGATGTCGGCCACGACTTCCGTCTGCCAGCTCGGCACCGTCTTGATTGCATCCCAGATCTTGTTGGCCTGATCCTGCGACTGAACGGTTCCCCTGAAATACAACTTGCCCTCGCGTTCGTCGGCGCCCCCTTCCATCCTGAAGCCCTTGGCCGTCTGAATCGCGTGATTGTACTTGTCGCGTAATGACATAGTGACCTCCTCCAGGGGTAGCTCGGGGTGCAACCCTGATGCCTCTTGTTGGCGGCGACAGGGCAGGCGGGCGCCAGCCCCGGCGCCATCGAGCGGGATGGATTCGCTACGATTCTGAGATATGCCGGCCCCGATCAGCCGGCGCCCACGGCGAAGTAAGCGGATGAGTCCGGCTGAGGTCAGCTCTTGGCCGGCGGCGGCGCCGCCACCACGGCGTAGGTCTTGGCGAGCTTCGCCTGGATGGCCTGGCGTTCCGCCGGCGCGGCCTTGGCAAGCTGATGGTGCAGCTTGAGGCGCTTCTCGCGGCGATGGCGCCGCCGGTGTATGACGGTGTTTCGTAAGGTCGCACTCATAGGTGCACATTATTATCATCATCATGTTCGTCCTGGAAGCCCAAACCCGCGCGCCCGATGTGCTGATCCGTCCGTGCCGTGTCGAGGATGCGCCGGCGATGTTCGGCGCCGTGCGCGAATCGATGGACGACCTGATTCGGTGGATGCCGTGGTGCCACCAGGACTACTCGCTCCAGGAATCGAAATCATGGCTGCGGACGCAGGTGCAGGCCTTCAACGAGCGCAAGTGGTTCGAGTTCGCGATTGTCGATCCCGGCGGAGGCTATCTTGGTCAATGCGGGCTGAATCAGATTGACGAAGCGAACCGCCGCTGCAACCTGGGCTATTGGGTCCGGTCGAGCGCCACCGGACACGGTGTGGCGACGCGCGCCGTGCTGATGACGCGCGACTGGGGGTTCGAGCATACGAACCTCGCTCGCATCGAAATCGTCGTGGCGCTCGGGAATCGGCGGAGCGTCCGCGTTGCCGAAAAGGCGGGCGCGCTCCGCGAGGGCGTCCTCCAGCAGCGGTTGCTGCTGCATGGCGTGCAGGAGGATGCCGTGATGTTCTCGTTCGTGCGGCGGCGCTAATGTCGCCCGTTTTTCACCTCCACGGAACACCGAGACACTGAGGCACCGAGGCCACATTGAAATGAGTTCCTCGGTGTCTCGGTGCCTCGGTGGTACGGGGACGTGAACAATGCACTAGATTTCGGGTACACCGTAGAATCCTCGAATGCCGCTGTCGCCGCTGCCTGTCGTCGATACGAGGCCGTTGTTTCGGCCTGTCTGTTCTGCGCTCGTGACGTTACTTCGTGGCCTCTCGGCCGAGGAGTGGACTCGCGGCACCCTCGCGGGCGCCTGGACGGTCCGCGACGTGGTGGCTCACCTCGTTGATCTCGCGCTCCGGCGAGTGTCCTTTCATCGCGGCGGGCTCGTGCCGCCGCCGCCGCCATTTCCTCTCCGCAGCGAGGCTGATTTCGTTCGCTTCATCAACGGGCTGAATCACGAGTGGGTGCATGCGACGACGCGATGCAGTCCGCAGGTCCTGACGGAACTGTTCGAGCTGGCAGGCGGCGATCTGGCCGACTTCTTCGAGGCGCGTCCGCTCGACGCGCCCGGCCTCTTCGGCGTGTCGTGGGCAGGCGAGCAGTCGTCTGCCGGGTGGTTCGACATGGCCCGCGAGTTCACCGAGCTCTGGCACCACCAGATGCAGATTCGACTGGCGGTCGGCGCCGAGCCTCTTCGCGAGCCGCGCTACCTGAAGGCCGTCCTGGACGTGAGCATGCGCGCGCTGGCGCACGCCTACCGCGACGTCATGGCTGAGGACGGCGAAACCGTGACAGTGGAAGCGGATGGCCCGGCAGGCGGTGCATGGACGTTGAAGCGCGAGCTCGATCGGTGGACGGTCTGGGCCGGACGGCCCGACCGGGTCGATGCGCGGGTCAGTATGTCGGACGATCTCGCGTGGAGGCTGTTGTACAACG
>JBOGIR010000097.1:0-2989 GCA_050742335.1 Vicinamibacterales bacterium
AGGCATAAGGCGGCGACCAACGTCAGCACCACGAAGGGGCGGTGCCAGGTTCCTGTGCTCATGACGTCCTCGGTCCCTTTTAGTACGTGAACCTGAACCCCACCTGCAGCATCCGCGGCTGATAGGCCACGTTGGGATTAAACGACGGCTGCCCGTATTGGCGGTTGCTTTCAACCGTCGTGTACGACCCATAGTTTGCGTGGTTGAACGCGTTGAACACTTCCGCGATGCCGTCGATCCCCGTGCGCCCCAGCAGTGCAAACCGCTTCTGGAGTCGCAGGTCGACTCGATGGATCGCCTTCCCCTCGAGTCCATTCCGCGCCGTCGCGCCGCCACCGGCACTGGCCGGGCGCGCCTGGGCGCTGCCAACCGTGGTTCCGGTGTTGAGCGCGTCGCCGCCGTAGGTAGTGGCGAAGCGCTGCCCTGAGCCAAAGAAGTACAGGCCGCTCAACTGGAATCCGTAGCCCATCTGCCAGATGCCGTTGAACACCGCCCGATGCCGCTGGTCGGTGGCGGCCAGCCCGTAATCCGCGCCGAGCGGCGCCAGCACCTCGAATGACACCGGGTTCATGACGCCGCTCCACGGGTTCGGAATCCCGTCCCGGAGAGTCGAGAGCGTGTACGTCGCCGAGCCCTGCCAATTGTTGCTCAATCGTTTCGTGAGCGAGGCCTGCATGGCGTGGGAATTGCTCCGGCCGTCGAAGATGTCCATGGGTACCTGGGCCCAGTCCTGATACGGCCGCCGGCTGATGTCGGTGAACGGGTAGTTGAGGCCGGTGGCCGGATTGAAGCTCAGATTGATGTTGTAGTTGACCACGCGGTCCTTGCGCTGCCCGGTGAAGGAATAGTCAACGTCGACCCCCACCGTGTCGCCGAATTGCCGCTGCATGCCAATCGACGCCTGATAGCTGTACGGGTTCACCGCGTCCGGCGGGGCAATCGTCTGCCCCAAGGCCCGTCGGATACAGCCGGGCACGAAGTTGACGTTGCAGAACACCCGTTCCAGATCCTCGGCTCTCGGCAGCGGTCCGTTCCATGGGTTGACCGCGAAGTCGGCGCGTCCGTCGTACAGCGTCGAGAGCACGCGTTGAACGTTGGCGAACCGGATCGGGTGCGCGACCTGGTTGATCAGCCAGGCGTAGTACTTACCGCCTCCCCCCCGAATCACCGTGCGGTCGTTCAGGCTGTAGGCGAATCCGACGCGCGGGACCACGTTGTCGGTGTCGAGGGGCCGATCGGCAGGCAGGAACGGCGTCACCGCCAGGTCGTTCGCAAAGGTATCGGTCTCGACGTCGTACCGCACGCCCAGGTTCAGCGTCAGGCGCGATGTCGGGTGCCAGTCGTCCTGGAACCAGACGCCGAAGATGTCGCGGGGACTCTGAATGTTGCAGCTCCCGAACGAGGTCCGGTACTCACGCGAGATCGGCGACAGCGCCGCGATGTTCCAGGTGCTGGGGTCGTTCCAGACCGGAAACAACTGCTCGATGTTGGCCGGCACTGGGCCGTTGTCCGCAATCAGATTCCCGCGCAGGAAATTGCACCAGTCGTGCCACATCAGGTACTTCAGATATTCGCCGCCGACCCGGACGTCGTGCCGTCCGCCCATGTTCGCGGAGAACGTGAAGTCATCGCGCAGTGAGTAGACATCCTGGCCGATGTACTGCGGATAGTTGGTCCCGCCGCCGATGTTGAACCCTCGAAGCGTGATGACAGGGGGAAGCTGACTTTGGTTGGCCACCGGGTTGCGCGCGTTCGCGAGACCGGTGGTCCCCGTCCATTTGACATTCGGCTCGAGGAGCCACCGGTTCGCCGCCCAGCCCACCTTGGTCTCGTTGAAGGCTCGATTGCCGAGGACTCTCGTCAGCGTGGCCTGAATCGCCTCGGCGTACTTGTCGAACTTCACCTGGTTCGCCGGATGATTGATCGCGCCACCGACCGTCGCCTGGCTCCCGTCGATCGGCTGATAGTCGCGCCACATGTAGCTGGACACGGTCAGGCGCGTCTGGCCGAAAAGCTGCCCGTCCACCCGCAAGCTGGGCTTGTGCTGCTTGCGAACGTTTATCAGATCGATGTTGAAGCTCGGATAGGGCGTGTTGTGCGTGACCGTCGACGGCTCGCGCTCGAATTCGTACGCGAAAAAGTAATGCAGGCGGTCGCGTCGAAGCGGCCCGCCGGACGTCGTGCTGACCTGCTGATTCGAGTACGGCAGCACCCGGTTCTGGATGAAATCGGCCGCGTTCAGGGCGTCGCTCCGGAAATAGCCCGAGACGGAGCCCGCCAGCATGTTGGTGCCCGATTTCGTGATGACGTTCACTTGCGTGCCCGACGACCGTCCCTGGGTCGCGTCGAAGCGGCCCGAGAACTGGAACTCGGCAATGGCGTCCCGGCCGAAGCTCGGCTGGCGGTTGGAACCTCCACAGCAGTTGTTGGTGACCTGCATCCCGTCGACGTTGAGCTGCACGGTCCCAAGCGTTCCCGGCAAGCCGCCGGGATCGATGTGGTTCGAGCGGGAGCCTGGCGCCAGCATCGCCAGATCCAGGAAGTTCCGCCCATTCACCGGAAGCTCCGACATCTGTCGCGAATCGATGTTCCCGCCCAGTTGAGAGGAGGAGATATTGACGAGCGGCGCTTCGCCGGTCACCGTCACCGTCTCCGCCACCGCCGAGGGCCTCAACTCGAGGTTGACGGTGAGCTGCTGGCCGACCAGAACTTCCAGCCCGGTCCGTTCCAGCGTCGCAAAGCCGGACAACTGCGCGACGATCCGATACACGCCGATGCGCACCGGAATTCGAAACGCCCCACGGTCATCGGTGAACGTCTCGAACTGCGTCCCCGTCGCCTCGTGCACCGCTCGCACGGCGACTCCGGGAAGCACGCCCGACGTGGAATCAGTTACGGTGCCGCCGAGCGTCGCTTCCTGAGCACGCCCGACGCCGGGCAGGACCAGGATCGCCACAACAGCCAACGCCAACGAGGCCGTGCGTCCCAT
>JBOGIR010000098.1:0-26503 GCA_050742335.1 Vicinamibacterales bacterium
GCGCAGACAAGGCCGTGCACCGCGCCAAATGTCTCGAGCGCCGTGTCCACTGCCCGTTGGACGTCCGCGCCACTCGTCACGTCTGCTCCCACGAACAGCGCTTTGTTGCCGTAACGCGCGGCCGCGGCGACGCCGGCCGGTTCATTGTTGTCAACGATGATCGCGGAGGCTCCGGCAGCCACGGCCATCTCAACAGTTGCGAGGCCCAGTCCTGACGCGCCACCGGTCACCACGATCGTCTGGCCGTCTAAACGCATGAACTGATTCTATCGATCCGAAGCCACGTGGGCACTGCTCTGTTGCACCCGTACGGCTGAGGCTGCCAGTCCTGACGACGGAGTCCACGGAATGTGGTGCCGTTCTTGCTCACGGGGCCCCTGCTTCGCACAGCGTACTCCCCCCGCACCACATCAGCTTGGGAGGACAACATGCGGATGCTTGTATCAGCTCTATTCGTCGCATCGTCGATCGTGGTTGGAATGAATGCTCACGCGCAGCAACCTGCTGGGCCTCAGGCTGAGCCAAAGCCACCTGACGCAGCGCGTGCGCCTGCGAAGGTGATCGTCGGCGGGTGTATCCAGAACGTGCCTGTGGCGCCGGCAACTGGCGGGGCGGCTGCGTCGGCCCCGGGAGCGAAGTTCGTGCTGGCGAACGCCAAACAGGTGGTTGGCGGGGCCGACAGTGGAGCCGTTGCCCCTCGGTACCGGCTCGAGGGTGAGGAGAAAACGATCTCAACTCATCTGAACCACCAGGTCGAAATTACGGGGATCGTTCAAACCATATCGGCGTCGACGCCAGGTGCGACCGGTCCAGCGGCGGGTCCGATGCTGAAAGTCGAATCGGTGAAAATGATCGCCGACAAGTGCTCGTAATCTCGGCCGTTCAGCAGTGCAATTTTGCACTGCTCTGACCCCGATCCATACAGCTCGACCGGCGCAGATGAAACGAGCCCGACTGTTCCCGTGAACGGTCGGGCTCCTGTAGGACCTGGTCGGCGATCTAGATCGTGGGCCTGTGCACGACCTCGGCGACTTCCTGCTTCTTCCGGCCGCCGGCCTTCGACTCGCTGAGGCCGCCCTGAGCCTGCCGTCCCTCGACCGTACCCGGGACGGCCGTGAGCTCGTCGAATGGCCGACGGGCACCGAGGCCCTGGATCTGCAGCGTCGGCTGCTCCTTGAGCACTTGCTCGCGATAGAGCCGTTCCATCTCCTGATGGTGACGCAGCTCGTCCGACGTCATCTGCTTCTTGCGTGCCTGCAGTTTCTCTTCGCGCGCGTTCTTGGCAATCCCGCGCTCGTCGAGGTCGGTCTGCCGGCCCGCCGCCACCGCCTCGGCATTCAAGACGAGCGAGTGATCCCGGCTGGAGAGCGGAACGTGTTTGTTGCCGGCGAAGATCTCGTGGCGGCCGTGGTCCTCGTACCACCTGGTGAGTGTCGCCGTCATGTGCATCTTCTCGATGATGTTCCGCCAGCCGATGCCGGTGTTGTAGGCGCAGAAGGAGATCTCACCCTGCTGGGTGGCATACGGGATGATGCACATCTCGGTTCGCCGGAAGTCGTAGTTGAAAAGGTCCTGGAACCACATGCCGGCAACGAACAGGAAGTTCCAGCGATCCGACCGGCGCCGCTCGATGTCGTCGCGCGTCCGGTCGCCGGTCACCCGGCCGTAGTTCTTGCCGGTTGCGCCGAACGTCTTGTCGAACTTCCTCATCAGATCGACGATCCGGAAGTGCGTCGGCGCCTTGAAAGGGTCGTAGTTCCGCATCAGGGCCAGCGCCATGCCGGCAACGGACAGGAACTTGCCGCGGGCGGCGTCGTTGACCTGCGCCACGTCCTTGGCCAGCCGATCGGCCTTGAGAAACGCCGTCACGGGCACCGCTTCCTTGGTTTGCTTGTCGATCATCACCGCCATCCCGATACCGCAGTTCGGGTGACAACCGCAGGTCAGCTGGCCCCATTCGCGATCGGGACCGTGCACGACGTCCGCCCAGTCGGTGAAGGTCGACATGAACGAGATGGGGAACCAGTCGCGCGTTGGCTCGCCGATGCCGGTCTGGCCCTTCACGTCATGCGCCAGGTGCGACAGCGTGTAGCGCTGCGCCGCGCGCCGCTCGGGTGTCACTTCCTCGTCGCGCCCGGTGAAGGAGACCGGCTGGAACGAGAGGAAGTTGATCCGCTTCGGATTGTCGAGCGCGAACTCGATGACGCGGCCGACCTGCTCGTTGTTGACGCCATTGACGATCGTGATGACCGGTACGATGTCGACGCCCGCGTTGTAGAGGTTCTCGATCGCGCGGAGCTTCACGTCGAAGAGGTTGCCGACGCGACGGTGCGCGTTGGCGGCGTTGCCGATCCCGTCAAACTGCAGGTACGCGTAACGCAGACCGGCCTCGGCCGCCGCCTTCGCGAATTCCGGACTCTTGGCGAACTCGATGCCGTTGGTCGCCGCCTGCACGCTGTTGTAGCCGACCTTTCGCGCGTAGCGCACCGCATCCAGGAAGAACGGCGACATCGTCGGCTCACCGCCAGAGAACTGCACCGACATCTGGCGCCGCGGCTTGATGCTGATGGCGTTGTCGAGCACCTGTTTGATGTCTTCCCACGTCAACTCGTGCACGAACCCCACCTGGTTCGCGTCCATAAAGCATGGGTCGCACATCATGTTGCAGCGGTTGGTGAGATCGACCGTGAGTACCGACCCGCGGCCGTGCAGGATGGTGGAGCTGCCGTGGTTATGGAGCTTCTCGTCATTGTGCGCGCGGATATCGCGCCCGGGGAAGACCTCCTCGAGGTGCCTGAAGAACGCCGTGTCGATCGCCATCACGTCTTCGAAGCGCCCGTGGATGGGGCAGTCCTTGACCATGACGATCTTCCCGTCCTTCTCCAGGATGGTCGCCTTGATCTCGCCGACCTTTTCGTTGAGGAGGATCGACACGTCCTTCTTGCCGTCGAGGATCTCCTGCCGGGCTTCGCGCACGCACGTGGGGCACAGCGAGTCCGTTTGACGCGGCCACCCGAGCGGAGGCTTCGTTTTCTGATGCGACTTGAGGAGGGGCTTGTCCGACCAGCGAGGCGTGAACGAGGGATTCTGGGCGACGCTGTTGGCGGCGGCGAAGAGGTGCCAGATCCCATTGGCTGCTATCGACATCCCTTTTTCCACGTACTTCATTGGCGCATGCATCGACACTCTCCTCCGCAGTTCGCAACCCCGGCGCGAGCCCGAGGGGCACTGATCCCGCCCATTCTAGAAGACGATATCCGCGGGAGTTGCCCATTTTTCAGTGGATTGGCACTGAGCGGGGGTGGGCGGGCAGCGGGCGCATCAGCCGGGATCCGGGAGCCGGGAACCGGATGCCGAGGATCCGAGGCGGGACCCCAGCTCCGCATGCCGCCGTCATATTCTCAAAACAGATTGAATATCCAATAACATTGTATTTTACTTATGAATCGCCCGATCGTATAACCATGCGACCATGCTGAGCCGGCACGACCTCCCGACCGTTCCCGCTCACTCCTCGACGAAGCTCGGGGTGACCCTGAGTCAGCCGCCCCTCGGCGTTGCTCGGGGCGACCTTGAGCTCGTCGAAAGGCCGAAGGGTCAGGGTCTGTACCATCCGAATGACGAACACGATGCCTGCGGCGTTGGCTTCGTGGTGCACACGAAGGGGCATCGCTCGCACGAGATCATACGCAAGGCGATGCAGGTGCTCATCAACCTCGAGCATCGTGGCGCCTGCGGATGCGAAGCCAACACCGGCGATGGCGCCGGCATCCTGGTCCAGATGCCGGACAAGTTCCTGCGCAAGGTCACCGCATTCACGCTACCGGCGGCAGGCGAGTACGGAGCCGGACTCGTGTTCCTCCCACGCGACCCGCGCGACCGCGAAGCCATCACGCAGCTGTTCGCGCGCATCATCGCGGAGGAGGGGCATACGCTCCTCGGCTGGCGCGACGTGCCGCACGACAGCGGTCTGATTGGCGACAGCGCCAAAGCCACGCAGCCGCTGTTCCAACAGGTGTTCATCGGCGCCGCGCCGGGCCTTCGCGGGCTCGCGTTCGAGCGCAAGCTGTACGTGATTCGGAAGCGACTCGAGCACGCCGTGGACGCCCTCGAGATCAGCGCGCTGTCGCGCCGTTTGTTCTACATCGTCAGCCTGTCGGCGAACACGCTGATCTACAAGGGCATGCTGAGGGCACGGCAGCTCGAGCCGATGTTCCCCGATCTCGCGGATGCGGATCTCGAGTCGGCGCTGGCGCTCGTGCACCAGCGGTTCAGCACGAACACGTTTCCGTCCTGGCCGCTCGCGCATCCGTACCGCTATATCGCGCACAACGGCGAGATCAACACGTTACGCGGCAACATCAACTGGATGCGCGCCCGCGAGGGGCTGCTGCACAGCGACCTGCTTGGCGACGACCTCGAGAAACTGCTGCCCGTGGTTCGCGAGGGCGGCAGCGACACGGCCACGTTCGACAACGTGCTGGAATTCCTCGTGATGAGCGGGCGTTCGCTGCCGCACGCCATCTTGATGATGATTCCGGAGCCGTGGGCCGGGCACGAGAGCATGGATCCCGGCCGGAAGGCGTTCTACCAGTACCACGCATCGCTGATGGAGCCGTGGGACGGCCCGGCATCGATTGCGTTTACCGATGGCACCGTGATTGGCGCGGTGCTCGATCGGAACGGGCTGCGCCCCTCGCGGTACTACGTGACGAAGAACGATCTCGTCATCATGGCGTCCGAAGTGGGTGTGCTGGATATTCCGCCCGAGGACGTCCTCGTCAAGGAGCGGCTGCATCCGGGCCGCATCTTCCTCGTCGATACGTCCAAGGGCCGCATTGTCGACGACGAGGAGATCAAGCGAGAGCTCGCCGGGCAGCATCCCTATCGTGAGTGGCTCGATGCGAACCTCATCGACATCGACGATCTGCCTGCGGCCAGAGCCGAGCATCCGGAACACGAATCGGTGCTGCAGCGGCAGCAGGCGTTCGGGTACACGCAGGAGGACCTGCGCCTCCTGATCGCGCCGATGGCGCTGAATGGTGAAGAACCGATCGGCTCGATGGGCACCGATACGTCGCTGGCGGTGCTCTCACAGCGCCCACGGCTGCTGTTCGACTATTTCAAGCAGCTGTTTGCCCAGGTGACGAACCCGCCGCTCGATGCCATTCGCGAAGAGCTCGTGACGGACATGGGGTCGACGATCGGGCCCGAACGGAACCTGCTCGAGCCGGAGCCGGAATCGTGCCGGCAGATCACGATCAAGTACCCGATCATCCACAACGAGCACGTCGCCAAGCTGCGTCATCTGCCGCCTGATTCACTGTTCCGCTCGACGACGCTGTCGCTGCTGTTCGATCCGGAGAAGGACGGGGACGGGCTCGAACACGCGATGGCCGACCTGTGCCGGCGTGCAAGCGAAGCCGTGGCGGCCGGCTACGACATCCTGATCTTGTCGGACCGTGGTGTTGGGCCGCGACATGCGCCGATTCCGAGCCTGCTGGCGACGGCTGGCGTGCATCACCATCTGGTGCGCGAGGGGACGCGCACGCGCTGTGCGCTCGTGGTGGAGTGCGGAGATGCGCGCGAAGTCCATCACGTGTCGCTGCTGCTCGGTTACGGAGCGGGCGTCGTCAATCCCTATGTCGCGTTCGAGACAATCGACGACATGATCCGACAGGGGATGCTGACCGGCATCGACCGCGACAAGGCGATTACGCACTACATCAAGGCGCTCAACAAGGGCATCCTCAAAGTGATGTCGAAGATGGGGATCTCGACGCTGCAGAGCTATTGCGGCGCGCAGATCTTCGAGGCGATCGGACTGAACCAGGCGTTCATCGATCGATACTTCACGCATACGACGTCGCGCGTGAGCGGCATTGGCATCGACGTCATTGCCAGGGAAGTGTGCCTCAGGCACGAGCGGGCCTTCGGGCCGCGGCCTGCAGGACCGGTGGAGCTCGAACCGGGCGGCGAGTACCAGTGGCGGCGCGACGGCGAGTACCACCTGTTCAACCCCGAAACGGTCTTCAAGCTGCAGCACGCCGCGCGCACCGGCCAGTACACGATCTTCAAGGAGTACACGCGCCTGGTCGACGAGCAAAACCGGAACCGTGCGACGCTGCGTGGCCTGTTTCGCCTGAAGCCCGTCGGGCCACCGGTCCCGATCGACGACGTGGAACCGGTCGCCGCCATCATCAAGCGCTTCGCGACGGGCGCCATGTCCTACGGCTCGATCAGCCAGGAGGCGCATGAGACGCTGGCGATCGCGATGAACCGGATCGGCGGGAAATCGAATACCGGCGAGGGCGGGGAGGACCCTGAGCGTTACGTCCCGGATCCAAGCGGCGATTCACGCCGGAGCGCAGTCAAGCAGGTTGCATCGGCGCGGTTCGGCGTGACGAGCGAGTACCTCGTGAACTCGGACGACCTGCAGATCAAGATGGCCCAAGGCGCCAAGCCGGGTGAGGGCGGCCAGCTCCCAGGGTCCAAGGTCTACCCGTGGATTGCCAAGACGCGGTATGCGACACCGTACGTCGGCCTGATTTCGCCACCGCCGCATCACGACATCTACTCGATCGAGGATCTGGCACAGCTCATCTACGACCTGAAGAACTCGAATCCGAGGGCGCGGATCCACGTGAAGCTGGTGGCCGAGGGCGGCGTCGGCACCGTCGCGGCCGGCGTCGCCAAGGCACATTCGGACGTGGTGCTCATTTCGGGCCATGACGGCGGTACTGGCGCGTCGCCGCTCACGAGCCTGAAGCACGCGGGGCTACCCTGGGAGCTCGGGCTCGCCGAGACACAGCAGGTGCTCGTCCTCAACAAGCTGCGCGACCGCATCGTCGTGCAGGTGGACGGCCAGCTCAAGACCGGCCGCGACGTCGTCATCGGGGCACTGCTCGGCGCCGAGGAGTACGGCTTTGCGACGGCGCCGCTCGTCGTCATGGGCTGTGTGATGATGCGCGTCTGCCACCTGAATACGTGCCCGGTCGGCATCGCCACGCAGGATCCTGAACTGCGCAAGAAGTTCACGGGCAAGCCGGAGTTCGTGGAGAACTTCTTCGCGTTCGTTGCGCAGGAAGTCCGCGAACTGATGGCCGAGCTCGGGTTCCGGACCATCGACGAGATGATCGGGCGCGCCGACTGCCTCGATATCGACGCGGCTGTCGGCCACTGGAAGGCAAACGGTCTCGATCTCGCGCCGCTGCTGCACGTGCCCGATCTGCCGGCGAGCGTGGCGCGGCGCCACGTGTGCGCGCAGGATCACGGCCTCGATCGCGCGTTCGACAACGAGCTGATCGCGCGGTGCCGCCCGGCGCTCGAACACCAGACACCTGTCGAGTTCAGCTCGTTCATCCGGAATTCGGATCGCACCGTCGGGACGATGCTTGGATATGAAGTCACCAGGCGGTACGGCGGGGCCGGACTCCCCGACGACACGATCCGTATGACATTTTCCGGATCGGCTGGACAGAGTTTCGGCGCGTTCCTGCCACGCGGCATCACGATGACGCTCGTCGGCGATGCCAACGACGGATTCGGCAAGGGGCTGTCAGGCGGCAGGCTGGTCGCCTACCCACCGCTGCGGTCGACGTTCAGAACCGAAGAGAACATCATTCTCGGCAACGTTGCGTTCTACGGGGCCACCGGCGGTGAGGCGTACATCCGTGGCGTGGCCGGCGAGCGTTTCTGCGTGCGCAACAGTGGCGCCAATATCGTCGTCGAAGGCATCGGCGACCATGGCTGCGAGTACATGACGGGCGGTCGTGCCGTGATTCTCGGACGCACGGGCCGCAACTTTGCGGCCGGCATGAGCGGCGGTATCGCATACGTCGTGGATGCGGACGGGCAGTTCAGGCGCCGGTGCAACCTCGAGATGGTGGATCTCGAGCCGCTGGCCGACGCCGACGACCTCGGTTTCGTGCACGTGATGTTGATGAAGCACGTCACGTATACCGGCAGCAGGCATGCGGCGCGTCTGCTCGAGGACTGGCCGCTGTTGCAGCGCCGCATCGTCAAAGTCATGCCGCGCGAGTACAAGCGGGCACTCGCCGCCGAGGCGAGGCGGCGTGCCGCTGCCGCGGCGGAGAGTGTTCCCGTCGTGGCATACGTCGCTTCGGACGCATCCTCCGTACGTAGTGTCCGGCTGTAGCCGGACTACAGCGTCATGGGCAAGATCACCGGCTTCATCGAGATCAAACGGAAGAAGCATCCAACGCGTCCCGTGGAGGAGCGCATCCGCGACTGGCATGAGGTGTATCTGTCCTCTGCCGCCGCCGATCTGCAGGCGCAGGGCGCACGCTGCATGGATTGCGGGATTCCCTTCTGCCACCAGGGGTGCCCGCTCGGCAATCTCATCCCGGATTGGAACGATCTCGTGTACGGCGGCCGGTGGCGCACGGCGATCGACCGCCTGCACGCCACGAACAACTTTCCGGAATTCACCGGCCGGCTGTGTCCTGCGCCGTGCGAAGGGGCGTGTGTGCTCGGCATCAACGACGATCCGGTGACGATCAAGGACATCGAGGTCGCCATTATCGATCGCGCGTACGAGGAAGGTTGGGTGACACCGAATCCGCCTGCGACGCGGACGTTCAAGAAGGTGGCCGTCGTCGGATCGGGTCCGGCCGGCCTGGCGGCGGCCGACCAGCTCAATCGCGTCGGCCATTCGGTGACCGTGTTCGAGCGGTCGGACCGCATCGGCGGTCTCCTGCGGTACGGTATTCCCGAGTTCAAGATGGAGAAGCGCGTCCTCGATCGGCGCCTCGCGGTGATGGAGGCGGAAGGCGTCATCTTCCGGCCGGGCATGGACGTGGGCAGCGATGTACCCGTTAGCCGCTTGCGATCCGATTTCGATGCGATCGTGTTGACGGCCGGTGCCGGTCAAGCGCGCGATCTGCCGGTGCCGGGGCGCGGGCTGCAGGGTATCCATTTCGCGATGGAGTACCTCACGCTCCAGAACCGGCGCTGCGAAGGCGACGCGGTCCCGGACGGTCAGTTCATCACGGCACGCGGCAAGCACGTCATCATCCTCGGCGGCGGCGACACCGGCGCGGACTGTCTCGGGACGGTCCATCGGCAGGGCGCACGGTCCGTGACACAGCTCGAACTGCTGCCAACGCCGCCGATCGAGCGCGCGCCCGGCAATCCGTGGCCGCAGTGGCCGAACATCTTCCGCGTGTCGCCGGCCCACGAGGAAGGCGGCGAGCGGCTCTACTCCGTCTCGACGCAGCAATTTGTCGGCGACGCGCTGGGCCGGGTCCGGGCTCTTCAGGCCACGAGGGTCGACCTGCGGCACAAGGACGGACGGGCGCAGTTCGAGTCGGTCCCCGGCAGCGAGTTCGAGATCCCTGCCGACCTTGTACTGCTGGCGATGGGGTTTCTCGGACCCGAACGAGGCCCGCTCGTGAGCGACCTCGGCCTCAGGCTGACCGAACGGGGCAACGTGTGGCGCGACGAACGCTGGATGACGAGCGTCCCGGGTGTGTTCACCGCTGGCGACATGCAGCGCGGTCAGTCGCTGATCGTCTGGGCGATTGCAGAAGGACGCTCCGCCGCACGGGGCGTCGATCAGTACCTGATGGGAACCTCCACCCTTCCGGCGCCGTTGCAGTAATCCGTCGTTCACACTTCTCTGTTCTCAGTTCGTGTTCAGGTTCGGTGCTGGGTTCTAATGTTCAGGTTCCGGTTCTGGGTTCGACGTGCGGCCGACCCACGAACCGAGAACGGCGCACCTCGAACCGAACATGAACGCGAACCGAGAACCGAGAAGACAGAAGCGTGAACGACTCGAGTCCTATGGCCGTTCGTGACGTCCTCATTGTCGGTGCAGGGCCGTCAGGCCTTGCGACGGCGATTGCCGCCAAACAGCGCGGCCTCGATTACGTCGTCGTCGAAAAGGGCGTGCTCGTCAACTCGATCTTTCACTTTCCGACGCACATGGTGTACTTCACCACGCCGGAGCTGCTGGAGATTGGCGGTCTGCCGCTCGTCACGCCGTACGACAAGCCGACGCGGCTCGAGTCGCTTCGGTATTACCGGCGCGTCGTCGACACGTACGCGATTCAAGTCTCCTTTCATGAGGAGGTCATCGACATTACACGGGACGCAGGTGTCTTCTCGGTGACAACGCGGAACACCGGACCCTCCGTGCGTGGGCCGGGTGCCGCGCCCTTCGACCGTCCGACCCCTCGACAGGCTCAGGGTCGCCCTGAGCGGAGCCGAAGGGCGACAGACTCAGGGTCGCCCCGAGCAACGCCGAGGGGCGACCCGGCTCAGGGCGCCCCGAGCACCGGTCGAGGGGCGCAGCGGACCCGGCCGAACGGCGGCGACCGCGTTACACACGCCAAGGCGGTCGTGCTGGCCATCGGGTACTACGACATTCCGAACCGTCTCGGGGTTCCTGGCGAAGACCTGCCGCACGTGTCGCACTACTTCAAGGAGCCGCACCCGTACTACCGTCGGCGCGTGGTGATCGTCGGCGGTAGGAACTCGGCGGCGGAGGCGGCGCTCGAGCTTTATCGGGCGGGTGCGCACGTCACGCTCGTGCACCGCCGATCTGCACTCGGAGAGTCGATCAAGTACTGGGTCCGGCCGGACATCGAGAATCGAATCAAGGAGGGATCGATTGCGGCGCGCTTCGAGACGCGGGTCGTCGAAATCACGTGCGGATCGGTGATCGTGGAACCGGCCGCGGAACCGGTAGCCGGAGGCCTTCAGGCCTCCGGACGTGAAGAGATCCCGGCAGACGCCGTGTTGCTGCTCACGGGCTACAGACCTGACGTCGATCTGATGCGACGCGCCGGCATCTCGTGCAACGACGAGACACTGGCGCCCCATCTGAATCCTGAGACGTTCGAGACCAACGTCCCGAATCTCTTCATCGCCGGCGGCGCCGTCGCGGGCCGCAACACCGGATCGATCTTCATCGAGAACGGACGCTTCCACGGCGAGCGGATCATCAACGTCCTCGCAGATCGATTCCAGCGCGATTGATTGACACCGGTGCCGGACGATGGCATCGTCGTCGGTGACGAGGTCGGGTGCCACTGTCTAGGAGGTCCTGATGGACATTGTGACGGTGCCGGCCGCCGTGCGTAAAAAGCTAGGCGATGCGGGGACGGATGGTCTCGTGACGATTTTTGCTGACGCGCATCGGATGGCGACCGACAGCTTCGAGCGCCGGGTGGTCGAGGCATCGGTCAGTTTCGACCGAAAGCTTGCCGAGATATCAACCAACTTCGACCGAAAGCTTGCCGATATGTCAGGTAGTGTCGACCGGAAGCTGGGCGACATGTCAGGACGTTTCGACAGGAGGCTCACGGGCGAAATCTCGAAGTTCAGGGTGGAGATGATCCAGCAGATGTCGAATCTCCGATTCGATGTGCTCAAGTGGAACTTTCTCTTCTGGATCGGCCAGCTCGCCGCCATGACGGCCATCCTGAGCGTGATGCTCCGCGGCCTCCGCTGAGCGACCCGTCGCCGCTTTGCACACAGACCACGCGTGCAGAGCTTCGGCGAGGCCTCGCCCTAGCTCAGTTCCTTCGTTCCGGGGTCCAGTTCAGCAGCAACGTGATGGCCGACAGCGATTCCTGGTCGGTGGCGACATTGATGAGGAACCGGCCATCGGGCGCGACGTCGTACTGCATCCTGACGAGGCCCGTCGCATTCGAGATTCGCGTCTGAAAAAGGACGACGGGTGTTCCCGGTTCGATTGCGTCGCCCGTGACGACGACCGGGACGGCCATCAGGCTGGCATCGGGAGCGATGTAGTACAGTTCTTTTCCGTTTGGCGCCCATCGGGGTTGAACGCCACCATCGATTGAAATCTGCCACTGGCCACCAGACCCCCTAAATGGCCGCGCGTACACTTCGTTCCGTCCCGATTCGCTCGAGACATATGAAACCCAACGGCCGTCCGGCGAAAACTGACTCGACCGTTCGTCGAAATTCGTATTGACGAAGGGAGATGGCTTGCCGCCTCCCTGGAACGGGAGGATCCACAGGTCGCTGAAGGTTTTCGGGTCGAAAAGCTGGAACATCAGGAACCGGCCATCGGGCGAAAAATCCATCGGTATCTTGAAGCCCGGAGGCAGTTCCATCAACTGTTCCTCCCGCCCGCCGCCGCTGGACGGTTGTCTGTACAGCTCTTCGGCCCCCGAACGATCCGAACCCAACACGATCTGTTGTCCATCAGGCGACCAGATCGGGTAGTAGTCATCGTTCCGATCAAACGTGAACCGTGTCGTCCGCGCGCTGTCGACGACCCACACGTCATTGTTTCCAAGGATGATGCGGTGCGTTGCGACACGCCGTCCGTCAGGAGCGAGTTCAACGGGCCCGAGGCCATTCTCGTCTACGGCCCCCATTGTTCCGACGGATTTTCCAGAGCGATCGAACCACGTCAACTGGCGACGCACACTGCCGCCGGTGCGGTAAGCGACCGTCCCGGAGGCGGACACCGAAAAGGCGCCGACATTCAAGGTGCCACCCTCGTAGTGGACGTTCTCCGCGAGCGTGATCGGATCGCCTGCGAGCTGCTGCCGCGAGAGATCCAGCCGCTGGACAAGGAGTGTTCCATCGCGAACAAAGAGAAGCCAATCTCCACGTAGATACACACCGACCGTGTCAGCCGAGATCAAGCGGTGGGTCTCTTCGGACTCCAAGGCTCCCAGGTAGATTCCGGCTTCCGCCAGCGCGTCCTCCGTTGAGGCGGGTCCGGTTCCCCCGGTGAGGGCGCGGACAAAGAACAGGAAACGACGCCCGTCGGGTAGGAAGTGCGGGAACCGATGGTCCGTCCCGGCGCGCGGCTTGGTGATCATCATCCGCTCGCCGCCGGACGCTGCGACGCGGAACAGGCCATTTCCCCCTTGCTCGAACTGCTCGAACGAAGCGAACAGGATGACGCCGTCGCTATTCCATGTCCCGCCGCGGCCAGCACTTGCGTCAGTGATGATCTGGGGGGGTCCGCCGGCAATATCAATCCGTTTGAGCTTGTCCGCCGCAAAGAACGCGACCGAGCGGCTGTCGGGCGACCAGAAGGGATACGCCGCGCCTTCAGTCCCCGCAAGCTCTCGGGCGCTGACGGCGCTGAGCGGCCTGAGCCAGAGTCGTGATTGCCCATCTTCTCCAATGGCCACGAAGACGAGGTGGCGGCCGTCGGGTGAAAGCGCGAACGACCGAGGATCATTTGTTCGCGGCGTGCTGATCTCGACGCGCATCTCCGGTTCGGGAACGACCGCGGACTCACGCCAGTACCACACGCCAAGCGTCGCTGCCGCCACGGTCAGAAGAACAAGTGCCGAAGTCCATGCCACCCGCTTGCGCCTCGAGGTGACGGAAACGGCCGCTGCTGCCGGCAGCGTTGGAACCGGCGGCTCGCCGGGGTCGATCTGCGCGTCCTTTATCTCCAGCCGTGCGCTCCCGATGTCCGGGAGGCGTTCGCGAACATCCTTGTGCAGGCAGCGGCGCAGAAGCCGGCGGATGGAGGCAGGCGTGTCGGGGGGAAGCTTGTTCCAGTCAGGCTCCGCGCGCACGACGGCTGCAATCGTGTCGGTCACGTCGTCGCCGCCGAAGACGCGCGTCCCGGTCAGCATCTCGTAGAGCACACACCCAAAGGCCCACACGTCGGCGCGCCTGTCGACGACGCGTCCGCGCGCCTGCTCGGGTGCCATGTACGCCGCAGTACCGAGAATCACGCCGATGCCGGTCATCATGGCTGGTGACGTCATCGTCGGCGACTGCGAAAGGGCGTCGGCCGGATCTACCCCGGCGGGTCCGCTCCGCGAGCCCCGCCCTCCTTCGAGCGCCTTGGCGAGGCCGAAATCGAGCACCTTGACGACGCCGTCGGGGCGCAGCTTGATATTGGCCGGCTTGAGGTCGCGGTGAATCACCCCTTTGTCGTGTGCCGCCTCTACGGCCTCGGCGACCTGGCGCGCAATCGGCAACGCCTCGTCCAGGGGGGTTGGGCCTTCGACAATCCGGTCGGCGAGCGTCGGCCCTTCGACCAGCTCGAGAATCAGTGCCCGGATGCCAGGCGCTTCCTCAATGCCGTAGATGCTGCCGATGTTCGGGTGATTGAGGGCCGCCAGCGTCTTGGCTTCCCGCTCGAAGCGGGCGAGCCGATCGGGGTCGTGCGCGAACGCCTCAGGCAGCAGCTTGATCGCGACGTCGCGCTCGAGTCGCGCGTCGCGGGCGCGATATACCTCTCCCATCCCGCCGGCCCCGAGGGAGCCGGTGATTTCATACGGTCCGACACGACTTCCGGCCGCCAGTGACATCGTGGATGCAGTCTTTCAGATGCTCAAATCATCGATCATCGATTCCCAAATGACGCCTCTCCCATGCCGCCGGCGCCGATGGCCGACACGACCTCATACGCCCCAAATCGCCGCCCTGGTTGCAGAGGCATGTCGAGTGGAGCGGATTGTAGCGGAGAAGTACCGGAGAAGTAACCCGGGAGAGGTACTTCGGAGAAGGACGCGGTCTGCCACGCGGCATTCGAACGTCCCGAACGAACTCAGTGCACTGATTGTCCCTTCCACGGCGTTCGTGACGTCAACGTCCTCATCTCGAGCAGCTCGATCAGGGCGCGACAGCGGGCCAACACGCCTTCGCGTTCGAGCAATGCCTGACGCTCGAGCGGGTCGAGCTCGAGGTACTGCGCCAGCGCGTTGACGAGATCCTCGTCCGGTACGGCAGGCGGGAATCTCGGTTCGGCGCCCGCACGTTCGATGGCAACCGCGAGCAGCGCCTCGAGACGATGCCGGTGACGACGAAGCTCGACCCGGTGATCGTCCGGCACGGTTTCGGGCAGCGAATCGACGTGCGCCAGCCGGTACGTCTTGCTCCCTTCCTCCCCGGTGATACGGAACCGTTCGAGGCCGCGCAGCACGATGTTGAACCGGCCGTCATCGAGCGGCTCGGCGTGCGTGATCACGCCGGCGCAGCCGATCGAGAACACCGGGGGTCGCCCGTCGTAGTCCGCTTCGTATCCCGGCTGCAGCAGCACCATCCTGATGATGCGGTCGCCGCCGAGCGCCTCGCCCACCATGGCACGGTACCGCGACTCGAAGATGTGCAGCGGCAGGAATACATTGGGGAAGAGGACGACGTTGGGGAGTGGGAAGATGGGGAGGGTGGGAGGCAGCATGGCCAAGTGGAAAAGTAGAGAAGTGGAAAACTTCTTCTACTTTTCCACTTCTTCCACTTTCTCTCTAGTGAATCGTCCTCGTCTTCCGGTTCATGTAGTCCATGAGCACATACTGGCCCAGCGTGTACGGCGTCGTGAAGTACGCCTTGCCACGGCACATCGCCGCCACGCGGCGTATGAACGCGACGAGATCGGGGTCGCGCGCCAGCATGAACGTGTTGATCATGATGCCGGCCTTCTGGCAGGCGCTGACCTCCGCAAACGTCTCGGCCACGATGTACGGGTCGAGTCCGAACGCGTTCTTGTAGATTTGCCCGTCAGGCCTGGTCAGGGCCGACGGCTTTCCGTCGGTCACCATGACGATCTGGCGCATGTCCTTCCTCTGCCGCTCGAGGATGCGCCGCGCCAGCCGCAGTCCTTCGCGGGTGTTGGTGTAGTAGGGGCCGACACGCACGCGCCCGAGTTGCTTGAGCGGGATCTCCTCGGCGGAGTCGTGGAACAGCACCGCGTGCAGAGAATCGCCCGGATACTGACTGCGAATCAGCTGTGAGAGCGCCAGCGCCACGCGCTTGGCGGGCGTAAAGCGATCCTCGCCGTAGAGGATCATGCTGTGGCTGCAGTCCAGCATGATAACCGTGGCACAGGAGCTCTGGTAGTCGCTCTGCGCCACCATCAAGTCCTGGTAGTCGACGTCGATCACGCGCAGGAGTCCGGGGTCCGGAGTTCGGGATCCGAGGGGATCCGGATCCCCCATCCCCGATCCCGAATCCCGTCTCGATGTTTCCGCGTGCAGCCGCTGGACGGCGTTGAGAATGGTGCTGCTCGGGTCGAGATTGAGCGTGTCGCCGAACTCGTACGGCTTCGGTGCGGCTGTCACTTCGACACCGGTCGCGAGGTGGCGCGTGTCGTGCCGGCCGGCGCTGCTGCGGCCGACCGAGCCGAGGAGGTCCCGCAGTGCGCGGTAGCCGAGGAAATCGAGCGCCTTGTCGGTGACCTCGAAGGTGACGGGCCCTGCGTCCTCGCCATATCCGCCGCCCGTTCCCTTCCGCCACTCGCGCTCCTGGTCGAGATCCGGCGCAGACGTGATGAAGCCGCGCTCCATCATCCGCTCGATGATCTGCTGAATCAGGTCCTCGAGCTGCTGGCGCGCTCCCTCCTGATCGCCGTCTGCCGGCTCGCCGAGCAGCCGCTCGAGCGCCTCGTCCGAGAGCACCCCACCGCTGAAGAGCGCCTCGAGGATCGCGTCGTGCAACGCCTGCATCGTCCGATCGTCGTGGCCATCGGACGGATCGCCCCAGGGGTTACTGAATCCGCTCGACAGGAGCAGGTCGGAGAGCTTCGATACGAGATCCTCGAGGTCGATCTCGTCGAGCAGGTCGCCGGTGTATTTCGTGTACCGATACTTCATGGGTACCTGTCGTTCACACTTCTGTCTTCTCGCTTCTCAGTTCGTGTTCAGGTTCGGTTCGAGGTTCCGGAGAACGTGAACACGAACCGAGCACAGAGAACCGAGAAGTGTGAACACAGCGTCAGTTGTAGTACTTCTTCTTCCCCCCCGCCGGCAGCGGCGCGTCGCCCGTGAACGCCGCCTCTCGTCCGACAGGGCGGCGTACCGGGGTCTCCACCGCGTGGTATCCGCGCTCGTCGCTGCGGCCGATCTTCTTCAGCGCGTACAGCCCCTCGAGCACGAAATCGACACCGGCGGCCAGCAGCGGCGCCGATGCGTTGGCGGCAATGCCCGCCGCCTGTGCCAACTCCACGAGCCCCTGCACTTCACGCCCGCGCGCCAGCAGCTCCTCCGCGCTCGTGAAGTCGGACAGCTGTAGGCTCCCGCCGAGGTCGAACCACTCCACGATCTGGCGCGACTCGAGGTGCGCCAGGTATCCGTCGGCGATGGTGCCGACGGCTGACCGGACCAGTTCGCGAGCGATCGTCTCGGCCCCCTTGAGCTCCCCTTCGTACTCGAGCTCGAACTTTCCCGTCATCGACGGAAGTGCTGCATAGATATCCGTGATGCGGGCCACCGCCATCTCTTCGCGATTCACGAGGGCGCGCCGTTCCGCATTCGACACGACGTTCTCGATGACCGAAATCGGTAGCCGCTGACTCACACCCGAACGCTTGTCGATCCGGCGATCCTGTCGTGCCTGGAACGCAATCTCCTCCACGACCTCGGCGACAAAGCTCGGGACCTCTGCACGCATGCCGGAGCTGTCGCGGCGCAGCCACGCCTCCTGTGCCGTAATCCGCATGCCTTCGGTGCGGCCGGCCGGGTAGTGCGTGCGAATTTCCGACCCGATCCGATCCTTGAGCGGCGTGATGATCTTGCCGCGGGCCGTGTAGTCCTCCGGATTCGCGGTAAACGCCATCAGCACGTCGAGCGGCAGCCGCACCGGGTATCCCTTGATCTGGACGTCGCCCTCCTGGAGGATGTTGAACAGACCGACCTGAATCTTGCCCGCAAGGTCGGGCAGCTCGTTGATCGCGAAAATCCCCCGGTTTGCGCGCGGCAACAACCCGTAATGCATCGTCAATTCGCTGGAGAGCTGCAGGCCGGCCTTTGCGGCCTTGATCGGATCGATGTCGCCGACCATGTCAGCAATCGTCACATCAGGCGTGGCAAGCTTTTCCACGTACCGTGCATCGCGCGGCAGCCACGCCACGGGCGCGTGATCGCCCTCGGTTGCAATGCGGGATCTGCAGATGCCGCAAATCGGCGCGAGCGGGTCGTCGTTGACTTCGCAGCCCGGCATCACCGGGATGGCCTCATCCAGCAGTGTGACGAGGGCGCGCAGCAGGCGCGTTTTCGCCTGACCGCGCAGGCCGAGCAGAATGAAGTTATGGCGCGAGAGCAGGGCGTTGACGAGCTGCGGCACCACCGTGTCGTCGTAGCCGACAATGCCGGGAAAGAGCGTGTCGCCGTCCCGCAACTTGCAGATCAGGTTCTGACGCACCTCCTCGTGCACGCTGCGACGTCGGACCTTGCCGCTTTCCACCGCGCGCCGCAATTGGCCGAGCGTGGTGACCGCCATGGGATTGGACATAGTCGGATTCTATCAAGTCACACGGCACAAGGCTGAGGAGTCAGGAGTCAGGAGTCAGGAGGGCACTGGTTGCAGGACACGACGTGACACGCAACTCACAGGGAATACACTGAATGGCGTTCCCTTCGTGACTTGCGCCTCGTGACGTGTGCTTTGTGACTTTCTTCGACCACCCCGGTCCGCTCGTGTTCGCCCACCGCGGCGGCTGTGCCCTTGGTCCGGAGAACACCCTCGCCGCGTTCGATCTTGGACTGGCGGCCGGCGCCGACGGCCTCGAGATGGATGTCCATCTGTCCGCCGACGGAGTGCCGGTGGTGCATCACGACGCGATGCTCGACCGGACGACGTCCGCGTCGGGGCCGATTGCAGCCCGAACGGCGGATGAGCTGAGTCGGGTCGACGCGGCCTGCCGATTCGCAGATGGCGACGGCTTTCCATTCCGTCACCGGGGCATCGGCGTGCCGACCCTGACTGAGGTGCTGCAACGGTATCCGGATGTGCGAATCATCGTCGAAATGAAGGTCGATTCGGCGGAGATGGGGGAAGCCGTGGCCCATGACGTGCGTCGCGCCGGAGCCGCGGAGCGCGTGTGTGCCGCCGGTTATGGTGCACGCAGCGCCGCCGCCGTACGGGCGGCGCTGCCGGAGGTGGCGTCCAGCGCGTGCCATGCCGAGGTCCGGCTGGCGGTGTATCGAACGTGGGCCCGGTGGCCGCTCCGCCACCCGCGGTACGGGGGGTATCAGGTGCCCGAATTCAACGGGCGCACGCGCATCGTCTCGCCGCGGTTCATTCGCGACGCGCATCAGGGGGGCCTCAAGGTGCAGGTGTGGACCGTGGACGCGGAACCAGACATGCGCCGGTTGCTCGCGTGGGGCATTGACGGCCTGATCAGCAACCGGCCCGACCTCGCCGCTCGCGTTCGCGATTCGAGCGTGCCTTCATGACCCCGCCGTCACTGCACGACATCGAAGCCGCCCGGGCGCGCGTGTACGCGCATCTCGCGCCGACACCGCTGCTGCGCTACCCGCTTCTCGATGCATGGATTGGGTGCGAGACGTGGGTCAAGCACGAAAACCACAATCCGACGGGCGCGTTCAAGATCCGCGGCGGCTTGAATCTGGTCGCCCAGCTCACCCCCGACGAACGCCGGCGCGGCGTGGTCAGCGCCAGCACCGGGAATCACGGGCAGTCGATCGCCTTTGCCTGCCGCGTGCACGATGTCCCGTGCCACGTCTTCGTGCCGGTCGGCAGCAATCCGGACAAAGCGGCTGCGATGCGGGCGCTGGGTGCGCATGTCGTGGAGTACGGCCGCGACTTCGACGAGGCACGCGAACGCGTCGAGGCGCTGGTACCCGCGGAGGGATGGCGCTACGTGCACTCCGCAAACGAGCCGCACCTCATTGCCGGGGTCGGCACGTATGCGCTCGAAATCTTCGACCAGATCCGCGACCCTGATTACGTGTTCGTGCCGGTTGGCGGCGGGAGCGGCGCCGCGGGCTGCTGCATTGTTCGCAGCGGACGCGGCTCGCGGGCCCAGGTCATCGGCGTGCAGGCGTCCGGTGCGGACGCGTTCGCACGGTCGTGGCGTGGCTCCACCCGCGTCGAAACCGACCGCGTCGCGACGTTCGCCGACGGAGTCGCCACGAGGACGACGTACGACCTCACGTTCTCCATCCTGAAGGCACAGCTGAACGGGGTCGTGACCCTTCACGAAGAGGAGCTGAGCGACGCCGTCCGCGCTGCCCTGCAGCTGACGCACAACCTTGCCGAGGCGGCGGGAGCGGCCCCGCTCGCCGCCGCCCGAGGGTGGGCACCGCAGCTGGCCGGCAAGAAGGTCGTCTGCGTCATGACCGGCGGCAACATCGACCTCGCCACCTTGCGCTGGGTGCTTGGTCGTTGATTCGGCGCTCGCCCTGGGATAGCATCGGACCCCCCCCACAGACCGGCACATCAAAGGAGGGCATATGCGGCGCTTCATCATGTGTTCAGTGGTACTGGCCTTCGCGTGGGCGGGTGCGACCGCCGTGGCGCAGTCCAAGATGAGCATGGAGGACTACGCCAAGCTCATGAAGACGAACGCGCAGGCCAATGGCGCGCTGAACAAGGCGGTCGGCTCCGGCGCCTTTGCGGACGCGCGGACACAGGTCGCCACGCTCCGTCAGAACTTCACGGCGCTTCAGCCGTTCTGGACGGAGAGGAAGAGAGACGACGCAGTCGCGATTCTCAAAGACGGCTTGAGCCGGCTCGATGCGTTGGACAAGATGCTCGGCGCGGCCACAGTAGACCAGACAGCCGCGGCGGCAGCCGCCAAGGAGTTCGGCGGCAATACGTGCGGTGCCTGCCACAAGGCGTACCGGGAAGGGGACAATCAGACGGGCTTCCGCTTCAGGCCGGGAGTGTTCTAGCAGGCCGCGGCAGGCCGCGCCCCGCTAGGTCACTTGCGCGCTCCGAAACTTGACTCATCGCGTCAAGTTTCTGGCGTTCAAGGGTTCTAGTCCATCAGCCGCTTCGCCTTCCGGAAGACGCTCTCCATCATCCGGGCCGTCAGCCTGCCGGTATTGGTGTTCTGGCGGCTCGGGTGGTAGCAGCCGACGATCGCCGGCAGGCCGTACCCGGGCCGCACGCACACGCCGTGACCGAACTGCGGTTTCGGCGAGAGTCCCACCCCGCGTCGTTTCAGCAGCTGCAGCCACGCATCGAACCCGATCTTGCCAAGCGCCACGACGACGCGGACGCTTCGCAGTTGCGTGAACTCCGCGTCGAGGTGATCCAGACAGCGCGTGATCTCCTCGGGCAACGGCCTGTTGTCGGGTGGTGCGCAGCGGACCGCTGACAGGATGTACGCGTCGTGCAGCCGAAGCCCATCATCAGGGCGCCGGGACGTTGCGATGTTGGCGAAGCCCGTGCGGTGGAGGGCCGACATCAGAAAGTCGCCCGAGCCGTCGCCGGTGAAGGGTCGCCCCGTACGATTGGCGCCGTGCGCCGCGGGCGCCAGCCCGACGAGCAGGAGTCGCGCGTCCGGATCGCCAAACCCCGGGACAGGTCGACCCCAGTAGGTGTCGGCGCGATGCGCGCGCTTCTTCTCCTGCGCCACGCGCCGGCAATACGTTCTCAGACGTGGACAACGTTCACACGACACAATGGACGCGTAAACCTGAGCAAGTCGTGCGTGGACACCCGTGCCGTACCAGGGCGCCAGCTGCACAGGCGGATTCGACGTCGGCGGACTCATCAGGAGATTGACGGATAGTAGGATAATTGGACCGCTATGCGGCTCCCGACGCGAATTTCGTACTCGTCGTGAATCCGCATAGCGGTCCTAGGCGCGCGGAGCGCGCCATGAAGACACTGCCAACCAGCCAAGGGCAGTCTTCATCGGGATATCAAGAGCAGAGCCCTTGGCTGGTTGTTCCGAGTGATCGCGAGGACGCATGCGTAGCAGCGCGCCGAAAGATGCGGCCGAGCTCGAAGCGCTCGAAACCCGCGAATGGCTCGAGTCACTCGATTATGTGCTGCAGTCCGGAGGACCGGCCCGGGTTGGGCGCCTTCTGAAGGACCTGGGCGATCATGCCCGCGGCCGCGGTGTCAGGCTCCCCTTCACAGCTAACACGCCCTACATCAACACCATCCCTGCTTCAGAACAGCCGCCGTATCCAGGAAGTCGGGAGATAGAGCGCCGTATCAAGAGCCTCGTACGGTGGAATGCGCTGGCGATGGTCGTCAAAGCGAACAAGCAGGAAGAAGGGATTGGGGGACACATTTCGACCTACGCGTCGGCCGCCACGCTGTACGAAGTGGGCTTCAACCACTTCTTCAAGGGCAAGGGCGATACCCATGACGGCGACATCGTGTACTTCCAGGGGCACGCCGCCCCCGGCATCTATGCGCGCGCGTTCCTCGAGGGGCGCATCGGCGTTGAGCAGCTCGGGAATTTCCGGCGTGAGCTGAGGCCCGGTGGCGGGCTGTCGTCGTACCCCCACCCCTGGCTGATGCCCGACTTCTGGGAATTTCCGACGGTGTCGATGGGTCTCGGCCCCATCTGCGCAATTTATCAGGCGCGCTTCATGCGCTACCTCGACGATCGTGGATTGAAGAAGCGGTCGAACTCGAAGGTCTGGGCGTTTGTCGGTGACGGCGAAACCGACGAACCGGAAGCGCTGGGCGCCATCACCCTCGCCTCCCGCGAAAAGCTCGACAACCTCATTTTCGTCATCAACTGCAACCTCCAGCGTCTCGATGGTCCGGTCCGCGGCAACGGCCAGATCATTCAGGAGCTCGAGGCGATCTTCCGTGGCGCCGGGTGGAACGTGCTGAAGGTGCTCTGGGGCAGCGAATGGGACGTGTTGCTCGACAGGGACAGCGGGGGGCTGCTCATCAAACGCATGGGCGAGGTGGTCGACGGTGAATACCAGAAGTACGCGGTCGAGTCCGGCGCCTACGTCCGGCAACACTTCTGGGGCGCCGATCCGCGGCTCTTCGACATGGTGACGCACCTGTCCGACGAGCAGCTCAAGAAGCTGTCGCTTGGTGGTCACGACCCCATCAAGGTGTTTGCCGCGTACAAAGCGGCCGTCGAGCACACCGGGCAGCCCACCGTGATCCTCGCTCGCACGATCAAAGGGTACGGAATAGGGGAGGCGGGCGAGGGAAAGAACATCACGCACCAGCAGAAAAAACTCAACGAAGACGAGTTGCGTGCGTTTCGCACCCGTTTCGGGGTTCCGATTGGTGATGACGAGATCGCCAAGGCGCCGTTCTACCGGCCGGCGGACAACAGCCCGGAAATCACCTATCTGATGGAACGGCGCAAGCAGCTTGGCGGGTTCGTGCCGCAGCGGGTCGTGCAGGTTGAGCCGCTCAGAACGGACACGCTGGGGGAGCTGTTTGCCGAGTTCTCCAAAGGCAGCGAGGGGCGGAAAGCATCGACGACGATGGCGTTCGTGCGGATGCTGGCGAAGCTGCTCCGCGACCGTGAAATTGGCGAGCTCGTCGTGCCCATCGTCCCGGACGAGGCACGAACCTTTGGGATGGAGGCGCTGTTCCGGCAGGTGGGCATCTACTCGCACGCCGGCCAGCTCTACGAGCCGGTGGACATGGACACCCTCCTGTACTACAAGGAGGCGACCGACGGTCAGATTCTCGAGGAAGGCATCACCGAAGCCGGCTCGATTGCCTCGTTCATGGCCGCGGGTACCGCCTACGCCACCTACGGCATCAACACGATTCCGTTCTTCATCTACTATTCGATGTTCGGGATGCAGCGCGTGGGCGATCTCGTATGGGCTGCGGCTGATTCGCGCACGCGCGGCTTCCTCTGCGGAGGTACTGCGGGCCGCACGACGCTGGCGGGCGAGGGGCTGCAGCACCAGGACGGCCATAGCCACCTGCTCTCGCTGGCCGTGCCTAACCTCATCTCCTACGATCCGGCGTTCGCCTACGAGATTGCGGTCATTATCGAAGAAGGCATCAGGCGGATGTACAAGGAAGGCGAAAGCGTCTTCTATTACATCACCCTGATGAACGAGCAGTACGAAATGCTGCCGATGCCCGAGGGTGTGCGCGACGGGATCCTGAAGGGGATGTATCGGTTGCGCGCGGGCGGAGCGAACACGGGTCGGCCGCGGGTGCGGCTGCTCGGCAGCGGCGCCCTCTTGAACGAGGCCCTGAAGGCGCAGCAGATGCTCGCCGACTACGACGTGGCCGCCGATGTCTGGAGCGTGACCAGCTATCAGGAGCTCTATCGCGACGGGCACGCGGTGGAGCGCTGGAATCGGCTGCACCCGGGCGACATACCCAGACGACCCTACGTCGCACAGTGCCTGGGCGACGCCAGCGGCCCGATCGTCGCCGTGTCGGACTACGTGAAGGCGCTTCCGGGCGGAATCGACCGCTGGGTGCCGCGACGTCTGGTCGCGCTCGGCACCGACGGCTTCGGACGCAGCGAGGCTCGAGCCGCCCTTCGCGATTTTTTCGAAGTGGATGCGCGGTTCATGGCTGTTGCGGCGTTGCACGATCTCGCTGCTGAGGGCTCGATCGCCGTGAACGTCGTCCAGAAGGCCATCAACGATCTCGGCATCAACCCGGAGAAGCCCAATCCGGCGACCACGTAGATTCGTGCCAACTTTCATCTCACGAGCCACAGAGCCACAGAGTCACAGAGTTTCTTCTTCTCGCTCTGTGTCTCGGTGTCTCTGTGGCCCGTTGCCGTGAGTGGCGTCGGAGTTGCGTCCTGACTGAATTCAAAGTCCCTGAACTGGGCGAGAACGTCACAACCGGCGACGTCCTCCGTGTGCTCGTGAACGTCGGCGACAGAATCATTCGGGATCAGCCGGTACTCGAGCTCGAAACCGACAAGGCGACCGTTGAAGTGCCCTCGTCGGTTGATGGCGTCGTCAAGGACATCCGGGTGAAGCCGGGCGACACAGTGACGGTCGGCTCCGTCATCCTCACCGTCGATGAGAACGAGGTAGCCGGAGGCCTTCCCGACATGGTAGCCGGAGGCCTTCAGGCCTCCGGAACGGAGCCAACGCCCGAACAGAAGGTCGTCTCAATGCCGCGGCCCAGCCGGCCGGAGCCCGTGTCGACCAGACCCGCGGAAGCGGCACAACCCGTGGCGCCTTCACGAGCCGAGCGAGGGCCGGCCGCCCCCGCCGCCCCTGGGGTGCGCCGCCTCGCCCGTGAAATCGGCGTCGACGTCAACAACGTGCAGGGCACCGGTCCCGCCGGGCGCATCACCGAGGACGACGTGAAGGGGCACGCGCGTCGCATGCTGAGCACGGTCGGCGTGGCCCAGGGCACGGCACCGGCACGCGCGGTCGCGCTCCCCGACTTCACGCGGTGGGGCGAGATCGAACGGCAGCCGATGAGCAACATCCGGCGTACGACGGCCCAGCGCCTCAGCCACGCATGGAGCACGATTCCGCACGTCACGCAGTTCGACCGAGCGGACATGACCGCCATGGAGGAGCTGCGGCGGAAATATCGAGAACAGGTTCGGCAGGCCGGCGGCGATCTCACGGTGACGGCCATACTGGTGAAGGTGCTGGCCGTCGCGGTCACGCAGTTCCCGCAGTTCAATGCATCCATCGACCCCGAGGCCGGCGAGATCATCTACAAGAAATACGTTCATATCGGAGTCGCGGTCGACACCGATCGCGGGCTGCTGGTGCCGGTAGTTCGCAACGCGGACCGGAAGAACCTCACTCAGATCGCCATCGAGGTGCAGGAGCTCGCCCGGAAGGCACGCGCTCGGAAGCTGACGCTCGACGAGATGCAGGGCGGCGGCATGACGATTTCGAACCTTGGCGGCATCGGCGGGACGTATTTCACGCCAATCGTCAACTGGCCGGAGGTGGCGATTCTGGGCGTCTCGCGCGGCACCATCGAGCCGGTGTGGCGCCCTTCGACTCCCAGCACGTTCGAGCCGCGCCAGCTCCTGCCATTGTCGCTCTCCTACGATCACCGGGTGATCGACGGAGCCGACGCCATGCGTCTCCTGCGCTGGGTCGTCGAAGCGGTGGAGCAGCCTTTCCTCCTGTCGCTCCTCGGCTGATGGCGCGCGAATCCACAATAGGGGTACACTTGGACACCGAGGACCGAGGACACATGAACAGGACAACCATTCTGATTGCGACGTGTGCAGTACTGGCGGGAGTTGCGGGTGTGCAGATGACCCGCGCGCAGGGGGCGTCTCTCGGCGCCGGCGCATTCACCGAGGAGCAGGCCAAGCGCGGTATGGAGCTCTACAAGCAGCAGTGCGCCTCGTGTCACGGCGACGATCTCAAGGGGAACGAGATCATTCCAGGACTGACGGGCGAGACCTTCGTGAACAACTGGCGGGGAAAGACCGTCGGCGACCTGTTCGACAAGATCAGCATGACGATGCCGGCGCTGGATCCCGGGTCGCTCACGCCGGAGCAGACGGCGGATCTCATCGCGAACATGCTGAGCGTCTCGAAATATCCGGCGGGCAAGACGGCACTGGCGTCGAGCATGGACGCGCTTCAGCAGATCAAGATCGACGCGCCGAAGTAGCTGGTAGCGACTGCCGACCACCCCTACCGACTGGCGGCTACCAACTGCCGACTAGTGCCTCGACCGCGACATAGTGCTCCGCCTTTTGTAGCGGAAGACTCGCCGTGCCTTGGCGGTGGTGAACCGCCAGATAATCTTCCGCCGACCCCGGTCAGCGCGCGCGGTCCAGGCGCGCGTGCGATCCCGGAGGGCCTCGAACGTGTCGACACGATCCCGGCCATGACACTCGCGGGACCAGAGACTGGCTTCGATTTCGGCTGGGTTCAAC
>JBOGIR010000099.1:0-3588 GCA_050742335.1 Vicinamibacterales bacterium
AGTCTCGGCCGGGCCACAGAGGCAAACAGAAAAATATCGAGAAAGCTCCGTGTCTCTGTGTCTCCGTGGCGCCTTGGCGGTTAGACGCCCGGCACCCGCACGTAGTCCCGGTCGATCCGCAGCGCCAGAGCGCTGAGACCAATCAGAAGCAGCCCGAAGATGATCAGCGCGATCGGCCACCCCACGGAGTCTGCGAAGTATTCTCCGGTGAACCACCCGGTGTAGGCGAGAATCCCGACCGTCGCTACGAACAACAGTGTCCGGCTGTGCAGCGCGACGCTGAGATAGACGAAGCCCGCGGCGGCGAACAGAAAGACGAGCTCGAACGGAGTGCTCTGGACGTTGTCGAACACACCGTACAGGACTCCGGCGGCACCAAACAGGTACCACACGGGGGTGATGACCCGGTGCGGTGTCCGGTCCACACCGACCGCGGTGAGGAGGAGGCTCCCACCGAGAACGAGCACTCCCACCCCATCGTCCACGTCCAGCATGTCGAAGGCCGTCCAGAAGAACAGCGTGCCGAACAGGACGCACAGGAAGAGGAGCGTCGACCGGCGGATCGACCCGAACACGAATCCGAACTGAAGGGCAACACTGCCACAGGTGACGAGGCTCGCCCACCGCCAGTCGCCACTCGATCCGAGCTCGTTGAACGCCACCAGCATCCCGGTCGGCTCGAGCGCCGCGGCCATCAGGAACATCGGCGCCGTCGCCTTGTCGAAGCGAGGGTCACGGCTCGACATCACGCCGAGGACGAACGCGGCCAGCCCGGAGCCAAGCGTGATGACCACCCGCGCCGCCGAGTTCATCGAGTCCCACTGGAGGGCAATGAACACCCCGACACCTGCAAAGACGAAGGTGCCGCCGATGAATCCCAGCACGCGCACGAGGACGCCGCGCCGCCGCTCATCGGTCGTGGATGCCACGCCGTCACGCAGCGCTTCGGCGATCTCGCCGGCCGAGAATCCATGCTGGCGCGCCAGGGTCACGACGTCGGCGAGTGCCCGCGCGCGGTCCTTCACGTCAGCGTCCCCCCTCCTCGAGCACCCAGCCAATGTGGTAGACAGGCGACTGATAAGGGTCGCGATACGGAGCTGGCAGATCGATCTCCACGACGCGTCCCCCCTTTACCAGCACGGCGGTCTGCTGATAGCTCCCCATCCCGAAGAGATCGCCGACGAGCCCGGGGTTTCCCCCTCTCCGGACCTGCAGCGCGTATCCATCCGGCGCCGCGACCTGCGGCGACACGCGTCGGTCGGATAGCGCCTCCACCACGATGGTTCGAGGCGGTTCGCCCTCTGCCATGCGAGTCGGCAGTTCGACTGGAATCTCGCGAACGCTCATCGTCTCGTGGTCGAAGAGCAGCAACGCCCGAGGTTCTACGAACACGTTGGGTGGGGTGGGCGCACGCACGGTCGCCTCGACACGTCCATCGCGCACGGTGAACTCCACCATGACGGCGGTGCGCGTCGCATCATATGGCCGGTTCGCCCGCAGCACGAGATCGTAGGCGGGCGCCGGGACGGTCCACCGCGGGATCACCGTAGCGATGACGAAGAATGCGGCGACAGCGACCGGCAGCGCGACAGCCGCGACGATGAAGGCGTTGTCCCGCAGGAACCCGGACAGGCGCCTTGTCATGCGCCAGATTCTACGCGAATCAGCGCACGGGCGGAGCCGCCAAAGCCTTGTCGCACCGCACACTGCGTGCTATTCTCGCGCCGCCAGTTGGTGCCGTCCGCGGGTCCCGCCGGCGGCCATACCTCGGAACGGGAGGTCACGTCATGCGTCTCGCCTTCACCACGTCGGCCCTGGCTCTGGGCCTCGTCGCGTTTTCCTACACCGGCCACGAACTGCAGGCGCGCCAGGGCCCGGCCTCGACAGGGGCCGGCGGCGTCGATCGCGGGTCCGTCAGCACGGGCGAAGCGACCAACCTCCGGCCCGTCAAGGGCGTGCCCTCTGCGTGCCCGAATCCGGTGATGGTCCAGCCCGACGTGTTCCCGGTGCAGGTCGGCACCCAGACGTCCGAGGACGGCAAGACCTGGATGGTGCCGGGGCCGATCAACGAGGGCGCCATCGCTCCCGATCTCTACGACACCTGCATCGGGAAGGGCGATAACCCGAACTACGCCTCGCAACTGCAAACCGTCGTGATCGACAAGGACGGCGTCGAGATCACCGGCTACATTCACGGTGACAACTACTTCGAGCTGTACGTCAACGGCCAGTATGTGGCGCGCGACTCGATCCCCATGACGCCCTTCAACTCGAGCGTCGTCCGCTTCCGCGCGCGCTATCCGATGACCTACGCGATTCTCGGCATCGACTGGGAAACGCACCACGGCGTCGGCATGGAGTACGCGCAGTACAACATCGGCGACGCAGGGCTGATCGCGTACTTCAGCGACGGCAATGGCACGCACGCCGACTGGAAGACGAACGTCTTCTACATCGCGCCGCTCGACGACCCGGCCTGCGTGCGCGTGATGGGCGCCGTCCGCGACTCGAGCTTCTGCAACCAGGCCAGGCTTCCCGACTGCGCGATGAAGCAGCCCGGCAAGACGTGCAAGGCGCTCCACTTCCAGGTGCCGTCCGACTGGACGTCGGCGAAGTTCAACGACTCGAGCTGGCCCAATGCGACCCTCTGGCGGCCGGTGGAAGTCACGAACCAGCCGGCCTACGTGAACTACACCAAGCTGTTCGGCGACGCCGAGTTCATCTGGACGCGCAACCTGAAGCTCGACAACCTGGTGCTCACGCGGTTCACGGCGAAGGGGCCACGGAAGAATTGACGAATTGACGAATTGACGGATTGACGGATTGACGCATTTGGCAGGATTTCCCGGGCCAATTCCAAGCCGCCAATTCGTAAATCCGTAAATCCGTAAATCCGTAAATCCATAAGATTGGCGGAGGGTGTTGTGGTGAAGAAACTGGTCGGTTTCGGTGCGATCGTCGCGCTCCTCGTCGGCGCAGCGTCGATCCAGACCGAAACCCAGGGACAAACCGACGTCCGCGCGCTGCTGCAGGCCGTCTCCAAGAACATCGGCGCGGACACCCTGACCACGCTCGAATACACGGGTGCCGGAATGGTCGCCGCGCCCGGGCAGGGCTACGACCCGATTCCTACCTTGATCGGCATCCCGGAGAGCTGGCCGCGCTTCGCCGTGAGCAACTATGCGATGACCATCGACTACACGACGATGTCGTCGCGCGAGGCCTATACGCGCAGCTCGCCGGAGCTGCCGAACCGCTATCCCGCGCTCCCTGGTCCGGCACGCGAACACGGCAACCTGTCGGATCCCTCACACCGACGGGGCGGCGGCGGCATCGCCAACGCAGCGCCGGTGCAGATCGACCTGCGCAACAACAGGAACGTGGCGTGGGACGTCGTCAACAACAAGCCGGTGCGCCAGTGGCAGTACCTCTACGGGATCGACGCCGGGGAGTACCGGCAGCTCGAGATCGTCCTCACACCACACGGCTTCGTGAAGGCCGCGCTCGCGCAGGGCGCCAACCCGATTCTCGTTCCTGGCGGCGGCCCGCGGCGCGTCGTGCTGAACAACGTGCTCGGCAAGTACAAGG
>JBOGIR010000100.1:0-9110 GCA_050742335.1 Vicinamibacterales bacterium
AGCGGTCTAGTCACGTCCACCGCTCGTGTCACCGAGCCGTGTGCAAGAGCCGTGCGCGGCCGAATTGCCTTGGATTGGGGTGTCCCGGGCGGAAAGTCTTCCGCACGCAGGACTTGATTCGGGCCGGTTCCGGAATGGCGGGGTCGAGGCGGGCATGTGCCATCGACGGGCCACGGAGGCACGGAGACACGGAGTTAGACGCCCCGCGACGACCTCGCTGGCGGCGGCCGTGCCTCTGCGGCGCCGCGACCTCCGACTCGCGCGACCCCCAGCACGTAAAACGCGTCCGCAGCGTGAGTGCCGCGCTGGGTTCGGGACCCAGCGCGGGTCGCCAGGTGCGGGGCGGAGGACGCGTTTTTCCGCGCGATGTCGGCGGGAGCCAGCCGCGGAGGGACGGCTGACGCCGGCCAACGCAATTGATGGCACGGGCATGCCAGCCTCTTCCATCCCCAAAATAAGGGGGCGTACGGAAACAACCGGATAAGGGGGAGTCAGTGCCCGAAGGCATGGACCCAGACGCTGCACTACAATCGCACTCTGCATGGCCCTCCAACCGGGCACACGCCTTGGTCCTGCGGATCTCTCGCGCTCCGTCGACGGGCTGCTCCAGCTCGCCGGCGCCCTCGGCGCCGCGACGTCGCTGGCGGACATTCACGAGGCGGCGCTCGACGCCGTCCAGCACGCGCTCGACATCGACCGTGCGGCCATTCTGCTCTTGGATGCCGATGGTGTCATGCGATGCACCGCGTCGCGCGGTCTCTCCGAGGGTGTGCGCGCAGCCGTCGAAGCACATGTGCCGTGGACGCCTGGCGACCTGGCGCCGCGGCCGGTGCTCGTGTCCGACGTGCATGCCGACGGTGCCTTTCAGGATGACAGTGCGATTTTCGACCGCGAGCGGGTTGGCGCGCTTGCGTTCGTCCCGCTTATGAGCCGCCGCGTCGTTGGCGCGTTCGTGCTCTGCGGCAGCGAGCCGCGCGTGATGCCGCCGGACGAGGTGAACCTCGCGCTGACCATCGGACGCCAGGTGGGGTTCGCTGTCGAGCGGACACGCACGGAGATCGAGCACACGGCGAACCATCAGCGGCTCCTCTTTGCGATGGACGCCGCGCAGATGGGCACGTGGGAGTGGGACCTGCGCACACAGCACGTGCGCTGGTCCGGTAATCTCGAGCGCATCCACGGTCTGCCGTCAGACGCCTTCGACGGGCGCTTCGAAAGCTACGAGCGCGAGATCCATCCCGACGACCGCGAGCGGGTTCTGCAGTCGGTGCAGCGGGCCCTGACCGAGGGCGCCATGCACGACGTGGAGTACCGGATCGTTGCGCCCGACGGCACGGTGCGGTGGATGCACGGCAAGGGACGCGTGGAGCGCGACGGACATGGACAGCCGGTGAAGATGACCGGCGTCTGCATGGACATCAGCCTGCGCAAGCACGCCGAGCTCGAGATCGAAACGGCGCTGCGTCAGGAAGCGGCGGTCCGCGATCGCTTGACGGTGCTGGCCATCGGGTCGCAGCAGCTTCTGACGACGCTCGATCTGCAGTCCGTGATCAACCAGACGCTGTCGCTCGCGCGCCAGGTCCTCGTCGCCGACGCCTGCGCTGTCTGGCGTCCCTGCGACGGCGTCTGGCGGGTGGCCGCCAGTGAAGGGCTGAGCGAGACCTTCACCGCCATCCCGGTGAAAGCCGGTCCCCGTATCAGCTTCGACCAGCCGATCGTTGCCGAAGATGTCATGCAGACGTCGATGCTGCAGATCCGGCGCGCCGCATACACGAGTGAAGGCATTCACTCGCTCGTCTCGATCCCGCTCGTCGTGCGCGGCGACCACGCCGGCAGCCTCGTCTTCTATCACCGCCGTGCACACCGGCCGAGCGAGGTGGAGCTGCAGGTCGCGATCGCACTGGGCCAGCTCGCCGCGGCCGCTGTCTCCAACGCCGAACTGTACGCGGAGCAGCAGAACCTTCGAGCCGCGGCCCAGCAGAGCGCGGCTCGCGCGGCGTTTCTGGCCGAGGCCAGTGTCTGCCTCTCGTCGCTCGACTACGAAGCGAACCTGCGTCGTGTCACGGAGATCGCCGTGTCACGGCTCAGCGACTGGTGCGCCGTGGATCTGCTCGATGAGCCAGGGGCGATTCGCCGGATCGCCGTCGCGCACATCGACCCGCCGAAGGCGGGCCACGTGCGGGACTACCACGCGCGGTATCCCCCGGACCTCGCGCAGGAGCGTGGCGTCGGCCGCGTGATTCGCACAGGCGTTCCCGAGCTGTACGCAGACACACCGGACCCGCTGCTCGTGGCTGCAGCACCTGATGACGAGCACCTGTGCATGCTCCGCGCGCTGGAGGCGCAGTCGGTCATCATCGTGCCGCTCTCGGCCGGTGCGCGCACCTTCGGCGCCATGACGTTTGCGAGCACGAGCCCGCGCCGCCGCTACCGGCAGGAGGACCTCGACTTCGCCGTCGAGCTGGGCCGGCGGGCGGCCTACGCCGTGGAGAACGCCCGCTTGTACAAGGAGGCGCAGATCTACGCCACGGAGAACGCCCGCTTGTACCAGGACGCGCAAGAGGCGAACAGGCTGAAGGACGAGTTCCTCGCGACGCTGTCGCACGAGCTCCGCACGCCGCTGAACGTGATGCTCGGGCGCGCCCGGATGCTGCAGAAGGCCGCCACCACCGAATCGATGCAGGCGGCGCTGAACGCGATCGAGCGCAACGGCGCGGCGTTGACACGGCTGGTGGAAGACCTGCTCGACCTGTCGCGCATCACGCTCGGCCGCCTGCGGCTCGAGTCGGCGCCGGTGAACATGCCCGACGTGATCGACGCCGCCGTGCAGGGGATTCTCCCGGCGGCCACAGCCAGGTCGGTGGCGCTGCACGTCGACGCAAACTGGTCGGTGCCGCCCATCACCGGTGATGCCACGCGCCTCCAGCAGGTGGTCTGGAACCTGCTCGTCAACGCGGTGAAGTTCACGCCGCAGGGCGGGCAGGTCACGCTCAGCCTCACGGCCGAGCCGTCCGACCTGGTGCTGCGCGTCTCGGACACGGGCTCAGGGATCGATCCGGCGTTCCTGCCGCACGTGTTCGAGATGTTCCGGCAGGCGCAGCCCGCCGCCGAACGCAGTCACGGGGGGCTGGGCGTCGGTCTGTCGATTGTGCGCCGCCTCGTGGAGCTCCATGGCGGGACGGTTGCAGTGCAGAGCGCCGGGTTGGGGCAGGGCGCTGCGTTTACCGTGCGGCTGCCGCGCTGGCCCGCGCCCAGCCATCCTTCGCGGGCCGCAGACGACGAGCAACAGGCGGCGGTGTGAGGCCTCCGATTGCAGATCGCCCAATCTGAAATCATCACTACCGGCCGGGCGCGGCCGACGCCTTCCTCACGCTCGCGGGAACCGGCATCACCACGTACACGTTCCCGGTCTCGGTCTCAACCGTCGTCAGGTCGCGAACGGGCATGCCATTGCGTGTCTCTACGAGCTTGCCGGCGTAGTACGCCTCAATCTTGTTGAGCGGGTTGTTCCAGTCCTGATAGTCGGCGTAGGTGAACTCGGTGACGACGGTCCCCTGGCGGACGTCGACGCGCTCGGCCATGTACTTCGAATCGAGGGCCGCCGTCGCCATGGCGCCCGGGACGCCGGGAATCGGGTAGGTCACGACGGGTCGGCCTGTGTCGTGCGCCACCGACGTCTTGTCGCCACCAGCCGCGGCAGCCTTGGGGGCCCCTTGCGGGCTCGCCCAGAGCCGAATGAGCCGCTCGTGGAGCGCGCCCGGCTTCGGCATGGCCCTGCCGCGCCCTGGGACGATCTCCGCGCCAACGATGTCCTCATCCCAGGCGTATTGACCGCTGACCACCTCGATGGTCTTGTACTCCTGGCCGTTTGCACGCGTGCAGGTGTACTGGATGCGCTGGCCGGACATCTGGTAATTCGTGCTGACGCGATAGGCCGTCAGCCTGCACGGCTGCCCCTCCACCTGGATGGTGCCGGTGGCCTTGTGCTCGAGCGTGGCGACCGCCTCGACTTCCTGCGGCCCGCGCAGCATGCCCATGTGCCAGAACCAGTTGAAGACGACGGCCTTGACGTCTCTGGCGCCTGGAGCCGGGGTGTATCGGGCGGGCGGCGCCTGCTGCTGCGCCGACACCGGTGCGTGTTGGATGCCGAACAGTCCAGCAAGCGCCGCAATCACTATGACGAAGACCCTTGTTCCTGGTTGCATCTCTTTCCGGCGCTCGAGAAGTTCAGTTAACCTCGGAGATTCGGCTTCAACGTTCGGGGCGCCTCACCAACCAACATGAACCGTGAACGAAGAACCCGGAACCGAACCTGAACACGAACCGAGCACCGAGAACGCAGAAGTGTGAACGACAGCTCGCCGCACTCAGACTCAGATCACTCCTGGTCTAGTGCCGAATCTGCGTCACCATATTCGCCCGGTCGTAATCCCGGCACGGCTGTCCTTCGGCCAGAAACGCGTTGGGATTGGCGTTCAGCCGCACCTGTCTGGGATTCATGACCCATGGTTCCGCCAGCACCTCGGGATCTTCGACGGTGACCTGGTAGTGCAGGATGTTCCCCTCGCGACGGAGGCGCTCGATCACGCGCATCTTGTCGGAGTGGAAGTATCCCCCGCGCTCGAGCCAGGTGAGATCGTTGAAGGCGATCGAGTCGATCACGAGCGTGTCGCCTTCCCAACGGCCTACGGAGTGCCCGTAGAAGTACACGTCCTGGGATCTGACAGGGTCGTGCCTGCGGCCGTCCGTCGGAATGACACGGTAATCGGCCGGTTGCGTGCTGGCGCCGCCTCCCACATAGAGAAAGACGACGTCGGTCGCGGTCTGCAGGATGCGCGCGGGCGGGCCGACGCGCGGCAGACCGAGCGGCTGGCAGATGAACAGCGGGTCCTCGGTGTTGGTGTTCATGTCGAGCTGCTGCACCTTGTCCCAGTACTCGGGCTTGTAGACCGGCCGGTTGGGGTTGTTGCGTCCGGTGAACTCGCCGTCCACGGACTGATTTGTGTACCCGTCGCAATTGACCTGCGTGGGACCACAGCGCCGCGACGGAAAGATCTCTTCGATGTTGCCCTTCTCATCGACATCGACGGCACGCCCCCCGCCCCCGCCGCCAGCCCACATGCCGCTCAGATCCGGTGTGCCGTCGGGCATGCGCGGCGTCGCCGCCGCATTCCCGTTGGCCGGCGTCTGAGCCGATGTCGCGATGGCCAGGGCGGCCATCGCCGTCGCCGCCGACACCACGACCGAAATGTAGAGAAGTCGACGCCTCATAGGAACTCTCCCTTGGTGCGGCGTTTCGCACTTACGCTGACGTAGCGACGGGCCACCGAGGCACAGAGAAGGCATCTGAAAAAAGCCTCTGAAACAAGGCACCTGGCTAATTACCGTTCGGATCGCCGAACCAGAACACCATCTCGCGCCCGTCAGGGAAGATCAGCGTCCTCAGAAACCCCATCGGGTTGCCGTTTCTGGCCGCATACCCCTTGACGGTGTACTTCGCGCCCGTTTCGAGCGAGCCGGGCCCGGAGCGCGCCAGCCCGCGATTGCGCAGCGTGCCGGCGTTGGTGGTTTGAAAGAGCCAGTCGACCTTGGTGCCGTCGGCGTTGGTGACCTCGAGATGGAGCATCGAATGCGGGTTGATGAACTCCATCTTCTTGAGGCTGCCCGTAATCTCGATCGGCTTGTTCATGTCGTACTGGGCTGCCACGGCATGGTGTGCCAGCGCGGGCACCGCCGCCAGCGCCAACCCCAGCGCTGCCACGACACCACTCCACCATTTCTTGGTCATCGCCTGAAACCTCCCCATCCACAGATCATACGTCACAGCTCACATGTCACAAGGCACTCACTGACCCGCGTTTCGCTTCGACAGGCCACAGAGTCACAGAGACACGGAGTGAATCTTCGGATCTGAAACTTGCCATGTGAAGATTGCCAATGCTCAGATTTCAAAATGGACCAAAGCTCTGTGTCTCCGTGTCTCCGTGGCCCGTCTCAGAACGCCGCGCGGAACCCGAACTGCAGCAGCCGCGGCTTGAACGCGATGTTGTTGTTGTCCGACGGCTGCCCGTACCGCGCGTTGCGTTCGTTGGTGACCCAGGAGCCATAGTTCGCGCGATTGAAGAGGTTGAACACCTCGAACATACCGTCCAGCGACACGCGACCCAGGTGGAAGCGCTTCTGCGCCCGCATGTCGAGTCGCGACAGCGAGCCGAGATCGAACGTGCTCCACGGGATGAGCGTGCCGTTGGTGCGCACGCGGCTGCTGGCGCCCGTGGTGAAGCCGTTCTGGAGCCCGTCCACGCCCGACACGATCGTCGTCTTTCCGTTGTCGCCAAAGATGTACAGACCGCTCAACTGGAACTCATACGGCAGTTGCCAGATCCCGTTGAACGTCAGGCGATGCCGCTGCGCGCCCGAGTCGTACCATTCGGGCGCGAGCGCCGGGTGGAGCGTAATCGGCACGTCGCAGACGAACCGGCCGCCGGCGGCGACCGTGAACGGCTGCGTGCAGCCCGGCGCGATCGGCGCGCGCTGGTAGTTGTCCTGACCGGACAGCGCATAGGTGGCCGACGCCTGCCAGTTGCTGCTCATGCGCTTGGTGAACGACATCTGCAGCGCCTGGTAGTTGTCATCGGCCTCGGTCATGCTCATCGACACGGAGTCCCACCCGGCGTACGCATACGGCTTCCGCGTCCGGTCCGTGAACCGATAGTTCACCCCGGTCACCGGGTCGTAGGCGAGATTGACGTCCAGGGTGTATGTGGCGTGTCGGGTGGCGGTGAACACGTAGTCGGCCTCCACCGCCATGACCGTGCCGATCTGCCGCTGAATCCCGATGGAGGACTGGTAGCTGTACGGCACCTGCGCGTCGGGCGCCGCGAAGCTCGTAGTGATGGCGCTGAACACGCGCGCGGAGTTCTGGAGCGCTTTCGCCTGCTCGTAGGTCGGCGCCGGGCCGTTGAACGGATCGGCGGCGAAGTTCGGCCGGCCGTCGTTCAGGATCACCGGATGCACCTGACCGGCCCAGAGGTTCGTCCAGTGTGCCTGCGAGAAGCCCGTCTCGCCGTAGTACTTGCCAAATCCGCCGCGCATTACTGTGCGATCGTTGAAGGTGTAAGCGAAGCCGAGCCTCGGCTGCACGTTGTTCGTGTCGAGCGGACGCCCGGCGTCGAGGAACGGGGAGACGCTCACGTCCTCCGCGAACATGCCGCTGATCAGGTCGTAGCGGACACCGAGATTCAACGTCAGCCGCGAGCCGACCGCCCAGTTGTCCTGGAGCCACGCGGCAAACCGGTTCTCGACCGGTTCGACGTAGAAGCTCCCGATCCCTCGCCGGTACGACCGGGTGATCGGCGACAGCGCCGCGAGGTTCCACGTCGTCGGGTCATTCCAGACGGGGAACAGCTGCTCGATGTTGGCCGGTACCGGACCGCCCGTCGCGTCGAGCACGCCCTGACACCACGTGCAGTGCCACACCGGGTCGTACGTCCGGTAGAACTCGCCTCCCGTTCTCACGTCGTGGCGGCCGGCTTTGGCCACGGTAAAGGAGAAGTCGTCGCGGATGCTGTACGGGTCGTACGCGATGTTCTGGTAGGAGAAGTTGTGCGCCTGGCCGATCGTGTAGCCCTGCAGCATGATGATCGGCGTCCCGTGCGTCAAGGTCGGCGCCTGCGGATGGTTCGGCCAGTTAACGATCGAGTCTTGATACCACGAGTACCCCGAATACCCGGCCTTCACCTCGTTCAGCGCACGCGACCCGAGCACCTGCGTGAGGTTGACGGTGATGTTGTCGTTCTGCCGGCCCACATGGATCCCGGTCGAGGGGTGGCGTGACGCGCCGCCGGAATACCTGGGATCGAGCGGCAGATCGACGCGCGCCCAGTTGCCGCGGAAGGTCAGCCGCGTTTGTGGGGTGAACTGGAAGTCGAGGCGGACGCCCCCCTTCTTCTCGGTGCGCTTGCTCTTCTGGTCGAAATTGAAACTCGCCCACGGGCTCGAGTGGCTGAACGTCTCGGGCTCGCGCTCGTACTCGTAGTTGGCGAAGTAGTGCATGCGGTCGCGCCGGATCGGGCCGCCGAACGTCGTGCTGAGCTGCTGATTCTGGTAGGGGAGCACGCGGTTCTGGAGGAAGTCCTTCGCGATGAAGCCGTCGTCGCGGAAGTAACCCGAGAACGTGCCGGCCGCCGTGTTCGTGCCCGACTTGGTGATCGCGTTGACCTGGATGCCCATCGAGCGGCCCTGGCTCGCGTCGAACTTCGACACGTACTCGAACTCGGCAATCGAGTCGCGGCTGAACCTCGGCTGGCCGAACGACTGCACCATGTTGTTGGTCACCTCCTGACCGTCGATGTTGAGCTGAAAGTTGCCCGCGCCAGGCGCCGGCGCGTCGCTGGAGATGTTCTGCCGCGCCCCGGGGGCCAGCATGGTCAGATCCATCCAGTTCCGGCCATTGAGCGGCATGTCCTGCATTTGCCGGGGGTCGATGTTGCCGCCGAGCGTCGAGCTGACAGTGTCAAGCAGCGGCGCCTCACCGGTGACCGTCACCGACTCCTGCACGCCTGACGGGGCCAGCTGAAGGCTGACGGTCGCCGTCTGGCCGACGAGCAGCTCTATCGTCCGGTTGAGCGTGGTGAAGCCTGACAGTTCGGCCGTGAGCCGGAACATGCCGGTGCGCACAGGAAGCCGGAAGCCGCCGGTCTCGTCGGTCACCGCCACGAAGGTGTTGCCGGTGGCGTCGTGCACCGCGGTAATCGTCACGCCGGGCAGCACGCCGCCTGTCGTGTCGGTGATAGTGCCCGTGATCGTCGCTTCCTGCGCGGAGGTGACCACCGGCAGCAGCACGATCGCCGCTGCGATGACCAGCCGTCCGAAACATGTCGCA
The DNA here is from genome assembly GCA_050742335.1 of Vicinamibacterales bacterium. Taxonomy (GTDB): domain Bacteria; phylum Acidobacteriota; class Vicinamibacteria; order Vicinamibacterales; family UBA2999; genus DATCJA01. Next base: position 8,885 of record JBOGIR010000100.1, read on the forward strand.
CTCGCCATCTGTGTGCCTCCTCGCTCCCAGCCGTTTGGAGCGGATCCGCGCGAGTCTACTCCCAGGCTTCGGGACGGTCAACCGAACTAGAGACCAAAGACCAAAGACCAGAGACGAACGGGATCCGGGATCCGGGATCCGGGATCCGGAGGGATCGGGACTTTGCGATCCACCGGCGCTCGGTTGTGTTGATGCTGATGAATCCCTATGGAGGTCAGGCCGATAC
>JBOGIR010000101.1:0-5234 GCA_050742335.1 Vicinamibacterales bacterium
CTTCCCCGCCGCGGGAAGGCGGAAGCCGAGCTGCCGGACGGTGGACCCCGTCCCGGCGTCGACGACGTCCTGGAGCATCGAGGTGACCAGGAACGCCGTCACAGGACTGACCACAGGTCGCGAGCCGGGCTGCGCCTCGTAGAGCACCTCACCAGCGCTCGTGGTGACGCGTCGAATAAGCGTCGGCGCCATCAGCGTCCCCTCGTTGGCGAACGCGCCATACGCAGACACCAGCGAGAGCAACGTCACCTCACCGGATCCGAGCGCCAGCGACGGCACCGGCGGCATGCCGGCCATGCCGAACCGCTCGGCGTACTCGACCGTCGCGGGAATGCCCACCTCCTCGATCATGCGCACTGCCGCGCGATTGCTCGACAGCCGCAGCGCCGCCCTCATCGTCAGCGCCTCGTCTTCGATGTGACCGTCCTCCGGTATCCACGCGCCCTCCGCCGTCAGCACCGGTTCACCCAAACCACGCAGAACCGTGGCCGGGGTAAAACCGCGCTCCAGCGCCGTGGCGTACACGAAGGGCTTGAACGCCGATCCCGGCTGACGTCTCGCCTGCGTCACGCGGTTGAAGCGGCTCGTGTCGAAGGCTCGACCGCCAACAAGCGCCCGCACTTCGCCGGTGCGCGGATCGAGCGCGACGAGCGCCGCCTGCAGCGGGTCGGCTGCATTGCGCTGCCGTGCGCGGGCCCCTTGGCGCGATTCGATGGCAGCCACCGCCCGCGCCACCTCGGCATCCGCCGCCTTCTGCGCGTCCAGATCGAGGGTGGTCTCGACTCTCAGACCCTCGCTGGACACACGTTCCCATCCAAACCACTCGACGAGCTGCTGGCGAACCTCTTCCTTGAAGTACTGTCCGTACGCCTCCTCGCGGCGCAGCGTGTCGTTCAGGAGAACCTCCTGACCTCGTGCGGCCTCGTACTCGTCCCGATCGATCGCGGCCGCGTCGTGCATCACGCGGAGCACGAGGTTGCGACGCGCCAGCGCGCGCTCGGGGCTCACGGTCGGCGCATAGGCCGACGGCCACTTGACGAGGCCGGCAATCAACGCCGCTTCGGCCACGTCCAGTTCCTGCGCGTGCTTGCCGAGATAGCCAAGCGACGCAGCTTCCACCCCATAAAGGCCGTCGCCGAAGTACGCCTTGTTCAAGTACAGCTCGAGGATCTCGTCTTTGCCGAACGCGCGCTCCAGCCGAATGGCGACGACCACCTCCTGCAGCTTGCGACGGAACGTCTTGTCCGGCGTGAGAAACGTGAGCCGGGCGAGCTGCTGCGTGATGGTGCTGCCTCCCTGCTCCGCGCGGCCCGCGAGCAGGTTGTTCCAGCCGGCACCCATGACGCGGATCACATCGAATCCACCGTGCCGGTAGAAGCGCTGGTCTTCGGCCGCGAGGATCGCGCGAATCAGGTGGGGCGACACCCTGGCGAGCGGCACGTGCAGCCGCTGCTCCTGGTGGATCGTGAACGCATGGCGGCCCTTGACGTCGACGAGCGTCGTGGCACGAGGCATCCGACCGACCGTGCGGACCGCCGCGGAGTCGGGAAGCCCGCTGATCGACACGTACAGGAACGCGATCGTCGTGCCGACGAGAATCCAGATGCCGAGGGAGAGTGCGATGACGGCGGCAACGAACCGGCGCGGCCGTGCTCGAATCATGGCCAGCAGTGAATCGCCAATGGGGAGCGTCACGGGCGTATAGTTGAGCGCAACGGCCGTGCCATCCCATCGGGCGCCCCATGGCGACGTTTTGCGCCCAAATCCAATGGACGCTGGCGGTTAGACGGCTGGACCGGGTGTAAGAATGTCCCGTGTGTAGCCTGCGAAGGCACTCTGCCGTGCCGAAACAGCCGCTTGGCTCGCGCACCGTGTTCTGGCAACATTACGCCGCCGGGAGAGTTTTGAACATGCGCTTGATTGCCGTAGTCGTCACATCGATCGTGTTGCTCTCTTCATCCGCAGTCGCCCAGGACTGGAACGAGTACATCAGCAAGGAAGATGGCTTCCGGGTGGGGTTCCCCGGTCAGCCGACTATCGCGAACACGACGTACAAGTCGGAGTACGGCGCGGATCTTCCGGCGCGTGTGTACAGCGTGGTGCGCGGTCCCGACCGCTACTCGATGACCGTCGCCGATTACCGGGACATTCAGAAGATCGCGGACGAGCGGGCAAAGGCCACGTGTCCCACGAGCTTCGGTGACGAACGGGCATGCGGCCTCGCCAACGCGGGGCGCGGCTACTGGAAGGAAGAGCTGGGCGGTGCGCTGCTGCACGCCATGTACACCTTCATCAAGAGAGACGCAAAGGTCACGCATCTCGCCTGGGCGTGGCAGGACCTTGTCGAGGGCATCGAGCTCCAGCTCACCAACAACGCCGATCGGTCCCAGACCTTCGCGCACATCTCGATGCACAGGAACCGGCTCTACATCGTCGAAGGCACTGTGCCCGGCAACTACCCTCCGCCCGGTCTGTTCCAGCAGTCGATGGGATACGTCGACGAGGAGGGGCGAGGCGTGCGCTATCAATCCGTGTACTCGAACCTGTATGGGGAGTGGGGCAAGGACTTCCCCGCGCAGCCGCCACGCACGGGGCAGGGTGGAGGCGGGGGCAGAGGCGGCGGCGCGCCGGCTGCCGCGCCTCAGGGAGCGGGCCGGTGAATGGAAACGTGCACGCGCATCCTTTATTCGTGAGCTCGGTGGTGTTGGTGATGATGAATCCCGATTCCCGCCTTCGCTGTAAGCTACGGCGGGCCGCCGAAGCCTTGGCGGAGGCTGGCCGGTGGCCGGACCGCGCTGCGAGGGCTCAAGCGGCCGCAGCACGTCAGCTCTCTGAGCTGGCGGATTCCCTCAGCCTTCTCGCGCGGTCAGGCGACCCGTGTCGGCCTGACCTCCATAGGGCTTCATCATCACCAACACAACCGCGCTCCGGTATAGCATGCGCGTCAATGAGGTAGATCCGATGCGCACGCGACTTCTGGCAGTCATCGGCATCGCGGCAGCGATTGGAGCAGTCGCCCTGTTCGCGAGACCGGCTTCGGTGGCGGTCCTGGGTCAGACGGCGGCAGCGCCGGCACCCGCGTCGGCAGTGGGGGCATCCGCGGTCCCACGGACGCCGTGGGGCGAGCCCGACCTGCAGGGCATCTGGACCAATGAGTTCGATACGCCTCTGCAGCGAGCAGCCCGGTACGGCACCCGGGAGTTTTTCACGGATGAGGAGCGGACTGAGCTGGACAAGCAGCGGCTCGCGCTGCTCGGCCGCGACCGCCGGGTCGAGCGCGGCACGGAGCTCGACGTCGCCGGCGCCTACAACTCGGTCTTCATGTCGATGAAGCGCACCGGCACCCGCACGTCGCTCATCGTCGATCCGCCGGACGGGCGGGTTCCACCGATCACGCCGGAGGCCACCGCGCGCGCGGCGGCCGACCGCGCGTTCCGGATCGCGCTGCTGCAGGCGACAGAAACGTGCAAGAACAACTCGACGGCCTGTGCGGGGGGCAAGTACGATCCGACGCCGTCGCCGCGACGGGCCGAGGCGCTCGCGCGTTACAACACGGCGCGCATGAATCGCCACGACAGTCCCGAGGACGGCAGCCTGGCCGATCGCTGCCTGTCGGGAAACATCCCCGAGTTCGGCACCGCGTACGGCGGCAGCTTCCGCCGGATCGTGCAGACGCCCAACGGCATCTCCATCTTCTACGACGTCGGTCAGGGCCAGGGGTTTCAGCGCAACATCGTGATGAACGGCAGCCCGCACCTGCCCGCCCGCATTCGCCAGTGGCACGGCGACTCGCGCGGTCGATGGGAAGGCAACACGCTGGTCATCGACGTCACCAACTTCAGCTCCAAGACCGACTTCATGGGATCGCGCGAGAACCTGCACCTCGTCGAGCGCTGGACGCGGACGGGCCCCGACACGCTCGAGTATGCCGTCACGATCGAGGACGCCACCGTCTGGACGCGTCCCTGGACCGTGAAGGAAGCGTTCACGAAGCAGAACGAGAAAGAGAATCGGATCTATTACGAACCACGGTGCCATGAAGGGAACTATGGATTCCCGTCGCTGCTGCTGGCGGCGCGGCTGGCCGACAAGGCTCACGCCGAGGGGCGCGGTCCGCATCCGGCCACGAACGACAACGCCACCGATTTCGTCGGCGTCGAGGAGAACCCGCTGGCGCGATGAGGAACTCGATCATGCATATTCGGCTGAACGGCTCGATGATTTCGGTGGCCATCGCCGCGGCGGTGGTGGGTGCCGCCATCTCCGCGTCGGTCACCCAGAGTGCCGGGCAGGCATCGCGGCCGGGGCAGGTTGCGGGGCGACCAAATTTCAGCGGCATCTGGCAGGCCAACAACGAAGCGCACTGGGACGTGCAGGCGCACGCCGCGCGGGCCGGCGCCGTGACACAGCCAGGGATCTATCCGTTCGAATACGCGCGCGTGGCCGCGGCGCCCGTCGTGGCGCTCGGCGCGGCGGGCGGCGTTCCTGCCTCGCTCGGCGTGGTGCAGGACGATGGTGAGATCCCGTACACGCCCGAGGCGCTGGCGATCAAGCAGGACAACGCCGCGCAGTGGATCGACCGCGACCCCGAGTTGAAGTGCTACCTGCCGGGCATTCCGCGCGCGATGTACATGCCCTATCCGTTCGAGATCACACAGAGCACGAACAAGATCCATATGGCGTATGCGTTTGCGACGACGGCGCGCACGATCCATCTGGACGAGGTCGACCCGCCGCCGGCCGACACGTGGATGGGCCACTCCGTTGGCCGATGGGAAGGCGACACGCTGGTGGTCGACGTCACCGGTTTCAACGACAAGACGTGGTTCGACCGGGCGGGCAACTTCCACAGCGATGCGCTCCACCTGGTGGAACGGTTCACGCCGAGAACGCCCGACGTCATCCAGTACGAAGTGACCATCGAGGATCCCAAGGTTTTCACGCGCCCCTGGCGCATGGCCATGCCGCTCTATCGCCGGATGGAGCCGAACATGCAGCTGCTCGAATACCGCTGCACGGAATTCGCCGAGGAGTTCCTGTACGGCCACGTCCGCAAAAAGCCACTGGTCACACGCTGGGAGGGAGAGACGATGATCGTCGACATCACCCGGAAGGTGCCGCCCGGCGACAAATTCTATGAGTGGTTCCGGAAATGATTTGTAGAGCGCACGCTTCAGCGTGCGCGTGATTGGTCAAGCGCATGCTTCAGCATGCGCGTCACATGAGGTGAATTC
>JBOGIR010000102.1:0-4673 GCA_050742335.1 Vicinamibacterales bacterium
GTATTACACGGTTGGCATGTGCGCAAGACACGTCGGGATCGATCGCTGAGTACGTAGTGTCCGGCTTCTGCCGGACCAAGGATCCTCGGCGCCACCGGTGGGCAGCGTCTCAGCATCGGCTGTCAGCCCCGCCTCTAGCGAGGCTGCGCCTCCGACCAGCGAGCATGGAGGAGTGGCTCCGCCTCGCTAGTGGCAGTGTCTGCTTGCCCGCGCTCCGCGCGGGCGAGACGTCTTGAAAGGCCCGTCCAAAACTTAACTCGTTTGCATGACTTTTGGCCTTTCAAGACGTCTAGCGGCCGACGGCCGACCACAGATGCCTGAGCTCGTCCGCGATCTCCTCAGGCGACGCCACCGTCTGCGCGATCTCGTCGCGCACGAGATCCCGGAACTGCCGCCGAAGGCGGTGAACAGCCACCTTCACCGCACCTTCGGACATCCCCAGCTGCGCCGCGGTGTCGGCATAACTCAGTTGTGGCCGTTCGCCGGTCAGATAGGTCTTGAGTCGCTCGAACTGCGCGTGCCTGTCACCTTGGGACGTCTCGGCCTCGAGCCTGGACATCACGCGCGCAAGCAGCGTCAACGCCCAGCGCCTGTCGAAGACCCGCTCCGGCGTTTCGTCGCTGGGCGGCTCCATCTGGAACCGGCCTTCGGCGCCTTCAACCTCCAGGGACACCATCGGCGCTCCGCCGCCGCGCTTCTTCGCCATCTCGCGATCGCGCTCGTTGGCAGCAAAGTGCTTGAGCGACGCCAGCAAAAACGAACGAAACCGGCCCCGTGTCGGATCGGCCTGGCTGATGCCGTGCTTCTCCAACAGGCGGGCGAAGAAGGCTTGTGTGAGATCCTGCGCGTCCTCGGCGTCGTATCCACGGCCGCGCAAGAACGCGTACAGCGGATACCAGTAGGTCTCGCAGAGCGCCGCCAGTGCCTCGTGCGCACCGGCGGAGGACGCATCGGCGCCGGCGGCGAGCACGAGGCTCCAACGCGTGGTGGCGAACCGTCCACGCCCACGGTCGGCCATTTGGGTGAGTATCTCACGCCGCCACGTGGTGGTCGGGTCATTTGGTCGCCGTGACGAAGGTCTGCAGTCCGGTGCGATCGACGGTCAGGTCCAGCCGACTCCACGAATGCCGCCGGAGGATGCGCTCCAGGTCGTCGGCACACCGGTAGTGGGTCACGATCTCGGCCATCCGCAGTAGCGCATCGGAGCGGCGATCTCGCGCGGTCGCGCTCGTGAAGAACGTCCCGCCGCGCTCGAGGAGCTCGTACACGATTGCGTAGAAGGCGGCGAGTTCATCGTCCCGAAGAAACTCGCCCAGGCCGGTGCTGATCACCACGTGAAACCGCGATACGGGATAGTCCTCACGGACCAGCGCGTTGCCCTGGTGATAGTGCGCTGCGGCGAGCCCGGCTGCCCGCGTCAGGGCGCTGGCCGTGTCGAGCACCTGCGGATCGATATCGAAGCCGAGATACTCGAGACGCTCCAGCAGACCGGGGTACTGCAGCCGAGACGTGCGCGCGTGCTCCAGGATGTCGCGAGGAATCCCACACGGTACGGCGAGCACCCGCAGTGGCCCGCCTCCTGCCGGAATCGCCTCGAGTGCGCGCCGCACAACGTCCTGTGCCTGTTGGCAGCGGCGGCGGAATGCCCGGGCCGCCGGCATGTCGAGCAGGCGCCGGTCGATCCACCGCCCCACCGCCGTCCGGCCGGACGGCGTGCCACGATAGATGTGGTCCGCGAAGCGATAACTGCCGGAATGCTCGATGCCTTCTCGCGCGAGATCGCTGAGCCGCAGCACGTAGTAAACGGGCACAAGGTGGAGCGCCCCTTCGCGAACGAGCCTACGCGGAATGCTGGGACTCCGCCTGGTGACATTCTTCTTCTGCGCTCCAGGGTTCACCATCGTTTGCCTCCGTCAACTCCTCCCCGAGGCCACCAATGTCCCAGAGCCGCTCGCCGTACGGCTCGAGCCGTCGAACGACACGCTCGTCGGCCATGCGATAGCGCCTCAGGGTGTCTTCGACACCTGCCTGCGTTGCCAGCCATCGCGCAATCCAATCCAGATGGTCGGCTTCATCCCGCAACAGGACGTTCAGTGTCCGGCGCACCGGGTCGGGCAAACCAGGTCTGCGGAGCTCGTCGCTGAAATGACGATGAACGCGGTGCTCGAAGATGTGCGTCAGCGCGAGCACGTCGCTGAGCCGTCGTGGCGCTGCGATCTCATCCAGGTAGAACGACTGATAGCTGCGGCGGATCCGCACGGACGGAAGAGAAAGCGTCGCCAGCGTGCGTTGCCACAGCCACGCATGCCGCGCCTCGTCCGCGCAGTGCTTCGTGAGCTGGTGCACGAGGTACGGATCGTAGACGTGCCGAACCAGTCGACCCAGCAGCAGCGCGCCTTCGAGCTCGCTTTGCCGGTACCAGTTCAACCGCCAGCAGAGACTACGCTGCCCCTGCATGGCCGACCTCCCAGTCAATCATGTGCAGCGCCTTCCCCGTGAGACGCTTGATCTTCTGACTCATGGTGACGATCGCCGCAAACGCGTGCTTCTCGGCGATCGGGACCTCCGTCACGACGTCCAGCCCGATGTGCCGGAAGGCGCGCGCCGCCTCGTGAATTTTCGTTATCTCCCCGGGATCGCGTTGAATGCGCAGCGCCAGCAGGTCATACGCGAACTGCGTGTGTCGCAGCTCGTCACGGCCGACCAGCATCAGGATGTGACTGAGGACCGGTTCGCGCGCCAGCTTCGCATCCTTCAGGAAGTGAAACGCCGCGAAGTGCTCGCTCATCATGTATCGCGTCAGCAGCTTGGTCCCATCCTCGTACCGAAGCGCCTGGTTCCGCCGGCGGATCGCCCGGATTTCTTCGTCGCCGATCGGCCTGTGCCCGATTCGATGCAGATACTGGTTGAACACGTGGAAATGCTTGTAGGACTCGTACAGTTGGATGCTGAACACGGCCGTGGCGGCCACATCGTCCCAGAGCCGCTCCATCGCGCGGCAGGTGAATATCGGGAAGAACGACTCGATGAGCGCGGAGTCGCGCACACGCTGCAGAATGTCCGGCTGACCCAGCGCCAGCTCCGGGTCGATGTCGTCCCAGGCGACGTCGGTGTCGAGATTCCACCGCTGCATCTCGGCCGTCGAAAGATAGTCGGCGTAGATCATGACTGGGCCTCCCCGCTCTGCCCGGCGTGCGCCGGTGAGTACTCCGTTTCCGCCGCTACGGCGTGCCCGCGGCAGCAGTGCGACCAGCGGTCCAACCCGAACGCGATACACGCGGTGTGCAACGGTTCTCCTTCGGGCGTGCTGATGCCGAAACGCTCGCCGAAGAAGGCGCCGTGCCGGTTGATGCTGCACAACGCCAGTCCTCCGGCTCCCGGCGACTGGTATTCGAGCTTCACTTTCAGCAGTCGCTGCATCATCGCCCTGCCGGATGCCGCGGGAAGGAAGAACGGATCTGCGGCAGCCTGCCACTCGCCCGTCACGCCCGCCCGGGCCGCGATGGCCTCGATAGCCTGTCGTGCGGCTTCGGCACAGGCATCGATCCACGTGATCGGCCCCATGAGCACGATCTCCCGCATCTCGAACTCGACCTGACGGATGCCTGGCGCCGTCTCACATTCGGCGCGAAAGCACCGTCCACGGGCCGTCAGCACAGTGGGGTTCTCGATCACTCGCCCGGCAAGTTGTGCGAAGGTGTGATAGCAGACAGCCGGGGAGAGACACCAGTCGTGGGCACGCTTGCCGTCGTCGCGGTCCTCAGCCTCGCGACCCGCCGAGGGCGACTGGCCCGTGTCGCCGCGCTCCGGCAGAGCGTTCCGGGTCGCGAACATCAGCAAGTGAGGAAAGGCGCTCGGGTACCCTGCCCGATCCAGGACCTCGCGTGCGATGAGCGCGGGATACTGCATCTCGCGGGCGCCGAGTGACGAGGCGAGCTCGTGTACACGCATATCGATCTGATCCAGCGCATCGATCTCCTCCCTCGTTCGGGTCGGCGCTGACTGTCGATGGCCTGCGATCATCGTGATATCTCCGTTTTCCAGAAGGTGCGGGCGATCCGGTCCACCGTGCCGAAAAACTGCATGTCGATCTTTCGCATCGGCACCGGCGCGCCAGTCGTGGCTTCGACGAAGGCCAGCAAATCGATGATGCCGAGGCTGTCCACGATGCCGGTCTCGAACAGCGGCGTGAAGGCGTCGATGATCACCGGCTGGCAGAGTCGAGCGTTCCTGGCACAGAGCGGGCCACTAATGAAGTCGATCAGTGCGCGTGTGAACGCCTCTCGCGAATCGACGTGTGGAGGTACGAGAACCTCAGACATGACCGGCTCCTGTCGGGCGATGGCGCCACTGCCGGGCACTCCCGAAGTCGATGACCTTTCCGAGCGTCGCGCGCCAATCCGAGAGCGGCAACGGGCCACCCCACACGCGTTCTGCACGACAGGTCTGATACACCTTCGGGTACAACAGCGCCGGCAGAAACGACCCGGCCGCCTCCAGCACGCGCGCAAGCGGTACGTCGCCCGTCGCGGCGGCGGCGCGTTGGAAGAGCCGGAACGTGGCGGCGTCGACGATGGCGGGAGGTTCGATCTGGCCGTGCCTCCATTCAGACAGTCTGGCGCGCAGGTGCCCAACCGCGCATTCCAGCAGCTCGTGAAGCGGGATGGCGCGAT
>JBOGIR010000103.1:0-17489 GCA_050742335.1 Vicinamibacterales bacterium
TTACGGACCACGGCCTCACGAATGGCGCCGCGGCCTGAACAATATGTAGAAACTCCAGGCGCAGGCTGAAAGCCTGCGCGCTACACCTGCGCAGACTGCATAGCAGGTGCGCTCTGTGACTCTGTGGCTACGTGGACGCTGAGCCGGAGCGGTCGCTACACGCCGGAACGGACGGCAGGTGCGCCGACGTCGTGTGTGGACACCGGCGGGCGGCTGTGAAGATCGCGCAGTCCGAGGTCGTCGAGGAGAGGTCCGTACCGCGCGTCGGACCTGAGCGCGGTCAACCTGGGATCGACCCCTGCGTTGGTCACGGCGGGATCGCGGTCGTCACACGCCCGCCGCAGCGCGTCGAACGCGAAGTCCACGTGTCCCAGCGCCGTGTGCGCCACCGCGAGGTAGTACGGGGAGATGTAGCGCGGCGATCCCGGCCGTTCGAGCGTCGCGATGAGATCGGCCGCCGTCGCGCGGTCGCCGATGACGGCACGCGCGTACGCCAGTGAGGCCACCGCGGTCGGATGCGGGTCACTGCTCCCGGCGGTCGACTCGAGCACGCGGAGCGCCTCCTTCCGGCTGTCTGCGGCCAGGAGCGCGGACCCCAGCAACAACCGCGCCCAGAGGTGGGCGTCGTCCATTTCGAGCGTATGGCGACACAGGTCGACCGCCGCATCATAGTCACCGGCCAGGTAGCGAACCCATGCCGCAATCGTGTTCGCCGTCAGACATCGCGGATCGAGCTCGCGCGCCAATTCGGCTTCGCGGATCGCCTGCGCAAAGTGTCCGAGGGCTGCGAGCAGCCTCGCGTACCCGCTGCGGGCGCTCTCGAAGCTCGGGTTCAGGGCGATGGCCGTCCTGTAGGCGGCGCGCGCCCCCTGTGCGTCCCACAACAGCATCCGCTTGATCTCGCCCATCGCAAAGTGGGCCTCGGCGATCGTCGTGTCGAGCTGCAGTGCGCGTTCGGCGGCTCTGCGAGCCCGCTCCAGCGCGGGCAGGGGTCGCTCACGGTAGTACGTCGCGCCCATCGCCTCGATGATCGCGACCCCCGCATGGGCGGCCGCGAACGACGGGTCCCGCGTCACCGCGTCTTGAAAACATGCCAGCGCGTCCGCATGCCCGGTATCGGCAACCCGATGCCAGTGAAAACGGCCCTTGAGGTACGACTGATACGCCCCGACGTCCTGGGAGCCGCGCAACGCCACAGGGTCCTCGGCATCCAGCTCCATCGCGAGGGAGCGGGCGATGCGCGTCGCAATCTCGGTTTGCGCCGAAATCCAGTCCGTCAAGGGCTGCTCGTGCGTGTCCACCCACAGGTGCGTCTCGCTCGCCGTTTCCACCAGACGAGCCGTAATGCGCACGCGTCCGCCGTTGTGTCGGATGCTGCCCTCCAGCAGATAGTCGGCTCGCAGCGCGGTGCCTATCTCGTGCGCGGTTGCGGTCGTGTTCCTGAACGCCATCGACGAATGACTCGAGATGACGCCCAATCGCGCGCGGCAGCGCCGCCCCAACTGCGAGATCATCTCGTCGGTGCGTGCCCGAAATAGTCGTGCTGCAGGCCTTCGCCGAGCTCGGTGAACGGAAGCACTGCGATACGGACGCGATGAGCCTCGGTACGGCTCTGGGAGGCCTCCTGTGCGTCCAGACTGGCCACGAACCGATACCCGCGCCGCGGCACCGTCTCGATGAAATGCGGCGTGTCGGCCTCGTCGCCGAGCGCCGCGCGCAGCCGCTTGATGGCAGCGTTGAGGCTGTGCTCGAAATCCACGAAGGTGCCGGCGGGCCAGAGCCGCTGGCGGAGCTCCTCGCGAGTGACCACCTGGCCGCGGCGCTCGAGCAGCATGTGCAGGATGACGAACGGCTGCTCCTGGAGACGGACTGTCCTGGCGCCCGTACGAAGCTCGCGCGCATTGACGTCCAGCTCGAAGGAGCCGAACGCCATCCGTGTGTCGGTGCCCAGGTTCATGAAGCCCGATGAGGTCACGTGTCAGCATGACCTATTTGGTGGGACCTGAGAAGGGGGAGATCCCGGCACAGCGGCTCAATCGCGCGATGTCACCACCATGTCACCTCGGCGTCACCTGCTTCCACCAAAGATAGCAGCCAATTGTGCTGAACGCGATCCGTCGTCCGTCTGGCAGAGGCCGTCTCCTGGCGCCCGGGTTTCCACGGCGAACCCGCGGTGTGCCATGAGGTCCAACCGGACGTATCAGTCGGGACAGGCGGTACGCCGTATACTCATAGGCATCCCATTTACTGGAGGTGGCTCATGCTGCACCTCGCCTTGTCCCCACGGGACGCCGCTGCGCTTCGCTTGATTCTGGAAGCAAAGCTCGTGGACCTGCGTCGCGAGATTACCCATACCGACTCACGAAAGTTTCGAAACGGGCTCCGGGACATCGCCATCATGCTGGAAGGGCTGGTAGACGAGCTCGCGCGCGGGCTGTCTCCGCAATCGGGGGACGTCAGCGAGCAGGTCGAACGTGGCAGCCAAGAGTCATCTTGGGAGTCCGAGCCGTCGGATGAAGGCCTCGGGGAGTGTCTGTCCGTTCCGCCATCGATTACCCAGTACCTCCGCGAACATGACGTGGACTACTCGGTGATTCACCATCACGTGGCCTATACCGCACTGCGCGAGGCGGCGGCTTCTCACGTTCCTGGTCGCGAATGGGCAAAGGCCGTCGTCTTCATGGCCGACAACCAACCGACGCTCGCAGTCGTACCCGCCGACTACGTGGTGGACACGCACCGGTTGCGCGATCTCACCGGAGCGAAACAGTTACGGCTGGCGACCGAAGGCGAAATCGCGTCGTTGTACCAAGGTTGCGAGCCTGGTGCGATGCCGCCGCTCGGCCCGCTCTACGGACAACGGGTCTTCGTCGACGAGAGCATGGTCTCGAATGCTGAGATTGCCTTTAATGCCGGATCATACGGCGACGCGATTCGCATGCGCTACCGCGATTTCGAGAAGCTGGTCGGACCGACGGTCGCACGTTTCGGCCGGATGCACTGACTGGGGCAGAACAGTCTCGGAACGCTCGCGGGCGTGGCGAGCGGATCACCGCTGAGGAGTGTGCTCGATCGGAGGGGCGACGCGATGAAGTCTATCAAACCGCTCGTCGAGAATCGTGAGGTCGTGGTCGTTGACGTGGCGATGTCTGTGGCGCAGGTCGCACGGATCATGAGCGAGCATCAGGTTGGTGCCGTGCCTGTCATCGAAGGTGATCGCGTGGCCGGTATTTTTTCCGAGCGCGACGTCCTCTCGCGCGTCGTGGCAACTGGCATCGACCCTGCCGTCACGCCGGTGAGTCGTGTGATGAGCACGGAGCTCGTCGTCGCGGATATCGGTGAGAACCACGAGGTGTGCCTCCAACGGATGCAACAGTCACATGTCCGCCACCTCCTCGTTCTGCGCGGTGGGCGGCTGGCGGGGATACTGTCGATGCGCGATCTCCTCGCCGTGGAGATCGACGAACGCGATGAGGCGATTCGTCTGCTGAACGCCTACGTGCACTACATTCCGGCAGACCTGGCCCGGACGCGCACCGGCTCATAGCGTACAGGCGTTGGACCGAAACGAGGGATCGGGTTCCAGAGTTCAGTTGTCTTGGTACTGAATACGGAACACCGAGACACGGAGACACCGAGAAACGCGAATGATTGGCCTCGGTGCCTCTGTGCCTCGGTGTTTCGTGATCATCAGGTGAAGTGAGCGTCGGGTGAGTGTCCTCCGGACCCTCAGAAATGGAATTGGGCCCCCACCTTGAACATGCGCGCCGCCAGAATCTGCTGCGCGTCCAGCCAGGCCGCGCCGTACCGCGTGTTCAGTCCGAGAACGGGGCTGGCATTGAGCACGTTGTAGACGTCGAACATCCCCTGGACGCGCATCCGGCCTATCCGGACGATTCGCCCCAGCCGAACGTCGACTTGCGTAAACCTATCCTCGAAGCGGATGCGTGGGTTGATGAGCTCGAGCTCGACGTTGCGGACGCCGCCGGCCAGGTTGCGACCGAGTGAGGGCGCAATCTCGGTGCTTGTGGCAACGTAGCTCGTCGTGATGGGCACACCGGGCAGGCTCTGCACAGCCACACTTGGTAGCAGGCCCCACGGCAGCGGGTAGATCGCAGACAGCTTGACCTGTGTCCCGGCGGACCACGGCGTGCCGACGTGACAGAACTCCTGGTGTTTCGGCGTGACGACCGTCGTCGACGCCGCCACACCGAGAACCGTCATTGGCTGCACGTGTGGAAGGCTCTTGAGATCGCAGGTGTCATACACGGTTCCGCCGGTGCTCAGACCCCCGGAGATCATCCCGCCTTCCGCAAACCGCGCGTTGATGGTGACATCGATGCCGTTGAACACCTCGCTCTGCGTGCCATAGCGCGACGCCTGGGTGATGAGATTGTTGATCTGGCCGAATTTCGCAGGGCCGATGTTGTAGAGCCCGCAGATCTGACCGCCACCGCCGCCGGGCAGCCGTGAATCCTTTGGCGCCGTGATGCAGTACGGATCGTAGTCGGCCGCGGCCGTCGCCTGATTGTCGGTCACGAGGAAGTTGCCGTACCAGGTGCGGAAATACGCGACATTCAGGGCGATACCCGGTCGTAGCTCGTGCTGAATAGCCGCCGACGCCTGCCAGTTGTAGCCGCGATTGCCGAACCCCTCGGTGACATCGTTTGCAAAGCGGGTCGTGATGCGCGACTGGCCGAAGTTCGCGGGTGAGAGCGGGCCGAGCTCGTTCTCCTGGGGAACGTAATCGCCGTTGAGGTCGTTCCAGGCCCGCGTCGCGCTGTTCACCGACGTGTTCACCGGAGCGACATCGTTGACGATGCCGCCCGTGGACTGCCAGGCGACATACCGGCCCACAAAGACTTTGAGCGCCGTCTTGCCGGTGCCAAACAGGTCGTAGGCCGCCCCCAGCCGGGGCGACACGTCCTTCCAGTTGGGCACGTTCTCCACACGCGGAAAATCGCGCGCGGGCACCCACCGCCCGGCCGGCAGGTGCAGTTCGGGCACCCACCCGGAGAAGGAATCGAACCGCAGGCCCACATTGAGGGTCAGTTGCCTGATCGTCCACTGATCCTGCGCGTAGAGCCCGAGACTTCGCACGCGGCCCTCGCGCTCGTAGGGCGTCGCCCAGTACGTGACCGATTGCGGGACGCCGTTGCGAAACGTGTAGCTCAGGTCGTGATTGACGGACGCGCGGCGATGGACGAGCGCTTCCAGGGCATAGAGCCCGCTCTTGAAGGTATGCGAACCCGTGATGTAGGACACCGTGACCCGTTGGTTGGCCTGTTTGAAACTCTGGTTTCCCCAAGCCGCCGTGGGGCCAAGACCCGAACCCCTCGAACCGTACCGGTAGTTCCTCGACTGTTCCAGCACGGAGTAGTCGTCGTACGTCCCTCCGGTCAGGCGGTTCTGGATCGTTCCGACGACCAGCGTCCCTCCACTTTCAACAAGGAGCCGGCTGGTGGCGGGATGGGTCCAGGTTGCTTGCGCGACGTAATTCGGATTGTAGTTGTGGGCGCCGGCGGCTTCGGGCGCCACGAGCCCATTCTGGATGGCCCACATACAGTTGCAATTCTTCTGGGCGATGTAGCCGAGGTCGACCTTGTGTTCCTGCGCCACCTGCCACGTCAGGCGGAGGCTGCTCTCTCCGTAGTAGTCGTCATCGAAGGCCGGGCGGCTGACATCGGGCTCATAGAACAAGGTTCCCTGGAGCTTGTTGTAGTAATTCCCTGGCAGATACGAGGAGGTGTGAAACCACCGTTGAGCCGCGAAGAACCACAACGTGTCCTTCTTGATCGGTCCACCGACCCCCAGATTGACGTCGAAGAGCTTTCTGATCTCGGGTTGCGCCCCCACGCCGCGGGCGCGCAGCCTGTCGGTCACGTTCGCACCCTGCAGGTCCTTATGCCCCATCGTGCTGACGAAGGATCCCGAGAAGGTGTTGCCGCCCGCCTTGGGGACCATGTTGATGTGCACACCACCGGTTTCGCTTTCGGCGGACATGCCGCTGGTTTCGACGGTAATCTCCGCGGTCGCCGCGGGATTGGGGCTGTAGGTGCGGTTGCCGGAACCGAGCAGCGTGTTCTGCACCATGCCTTCCCGCATCAGCACGAAGTCGGCCTGGCGACCGCCGTGGATTCCGAACCCCTGGTCCTGCTCCCCCTGATTGCCGCCGACGTCCTGACGGTTGGGCGTGGCGAGCACAGCGCCCGGGACGAGCGCGCTGTACACGTTCACATTGCCGCCTGCCGGGAGCTGGTCCACGACCTCGCGCGTGAAGACCTTTTGCTGCATGACGTTCTGAATGTCCACCACCGGGCTCTCGCCCGTGACTGTGACCGTCTCCTCCAGCGCACCCACCCTCAGCTCGGCATTGACCGTTGCGGTGAACGCCGTCGTCAACTCGAGACCCTCACGCCTGAACGTGCTGAACCCGGGCAGGGTGAACGTAACGGTGTAGACTCCGGGCCGCAGATCGACGATGCGGTAGAGGCCTCGATCGTCGGTGACGGCCGCTCGAACCTTTTCAATCAGGGCAGGACTGGCGGCTTCGATCGTGACGCCGGGCAGCACCGCACCGGTCGTGTCGGTCACCACGCCTGCGATGGTGCCGCTGACCACCGTCTGGGCCCATGCGGCGACTGGAAGGGCCAGGAGACCCGATACCATGACAAGACGTACGATCGGTACAGTCACGGATGTCCTCCTTTCCGCTGCGACGAGTGAACGGGGTCACGGCGAGGGCGTCGTGTTCATGGAGCGGCCATAGGCGGTTGGTGGCCGGCAGCCGGTAGGCCGCTTCGACCTACCGGCTACCAGCTACCACCTACCGGCTACCAGCTACCGGCTACCAGCTACCGGCTAGTTCAGAACGCATACCGGATTCCAAGCTGCATCGTGCGCGGCTCGTCAGCCACGGTCGTCCTTGCGAAGTTGGGACTCCGGCGGTTGTTGATCGGGTTGTCGAAGTTGACGCGATCGGTGACGTTGTAGATTTCCGCGTAGAAACCCACATTGCGTCCGGCGCCCTGGTTCAGCAGGTACTGCAGCCGCAGATTCAGCAGCATCTTTTCGCTGCCTTTCATCCCGTTCCGGACAGCCATGCCGTTGGCGTCGACCTTTGACACGATCGGCCGGGTCGCGTCATCGCGGCCTCTCACCGGGCGATCGGTGTTCTCGGTGTCGCTGTTCACGTCCACGCCGACGAGCTCATTGGCCGGGTTGCCGGTGTAGTACACGAACGTGGCCCCGATGCCGAGCCCGCGCCAGGCGTCCCAGTTGCCGCCGGTGGCAAACGCGTGCCGGTTGTCGAGGTTCGCCAGGCTGTAGTCTGCCCGTGGGTTGCGATCGTCGTTCACACGCCGCTCGATGAGCGCCATCCCCGAGCCTGAATTGACATCACGCGCGCGCGACAGCGTGTAGCTGAGGCGTCCGGACCAGCGGTTGGCCATCCGCTTCTCCACACTTACCTCCAGCGCGTTGTAGTCGCTGTTGAACGCATCGAGCGTCTGATACTGCAACACGCGCCGGAAGGCCGTCCCGCGCGCGGCCGCCGGAATCAACACGCCGGTCGGATCGAACACGTTGACGCCAAGGCGGGTCACTCGTCCATCCGGTCCGAGCGGCCCTTCGTTGATGTCGATGCGTCCCGTGAGATCGCGTCCGACGTTGCCGACGTAATCGAGCCGGACCGCGACGTTCGGCAGGATCTGGCTCTCGACGCCGGCACTGTAGGACCACAGGTAGCCGAGCTTGCGGTCGCCAGCAAGGAGAGGGTCCCGGTTGTAGAGACGCCCGGTCGCGAGCTGGTCCTGAAACGCCACGAGCTGGGCCCGGCACGCCGCACTGATCGCCGCGCGTCCCTGACCATCGCCAACCGGATTCAAGCAGGGGTGGGCCGGCCGCACGCCGCGCAGCGCCGACGTGTCCTCCGCGGTGTCGAACACAAACGCCTGTGGGATTACGCCGCCCTGAAACAGGTTGAGGAGGACGGCCGTCGCCGGAATCTCGTAGAACCTGCCGAAGCCCGCACGGAACACCAAGCGGTCGCTCGGGGCGTACGCGACGCCAAGCCTCGGCGCGAAGGCGTCCTTCGTCCAGGGCGTGATGTGCTGATACTCGTGCCGGACACCGAGGTTCAGTGTGAGCTTGCCCGTCGCCTGCCACTTGTCCGAGACGTAGGCGGAGGTGCGCCAGTCGTCAACCGGGATGAACATCTCGCCCAGGCGAATGCGATAGCGGCTCGGATAGGTGGAAGGGTCGGCCGGGTTGAACGGCTGGTTCTGGAGAAAGTCGAACGTGCCGATCTGGTTCGGCGCGTTGGCTGTGTCCCCGCCGTTGCTGCTGGCGCCAAAGCCGAACTTGAATGTGTGATTACCGGGCGTGTAGGTGAACTGCTCGGTGAGCGCGATCGTGTTGTAGAAATGCCCGGTGTTTGCGGCCCGCGGGCCCGCCCGGTAGTCGGGATGCTGCTGCATCGCGCCGAAGTCGATCGGGTTGACACCCCTGAAACCGGGGATCGCGCGAGCGTCGATGTCATACGGATTGTCGTTGAACGCGTCATTGAACAGTCGGCGATCGGCGATCTTCAGGGCCTCGAGGGTGCTGCTCACCTTGAGCTCATTGAGCATGCGGTTGCCGATCGTGGCCGTCCACGACGCGCTGTTGATCATCTCCTGCGAGCGTTCCCATCGAAAGTTCTCTTTGATGCTCTGCTCGCTCTCGGCGTTTTCGCCAATGCCATCGTTCGGGCTCATGATGACACGGAAGTTCACGAGGTTGTTCGAGGTCAGCTGGTAATCCACTCTCGCAAAGTAACTGCTGACGTTGGCCTTGTAGACGTCCGAGAACGAGACCGCCAGCGGGGCCGCCTCCCGCGGAAACTCCAGAGCCACCGCCTCCTCGAGCCACGTCCGCTCGTAGTTGAAGAAGAAGAACGCCTTGTTCCTGAGGATCGGCCCGCCGATATTCCCCCCGAGGATATCGCTGCCGCTCTCCGGGTCTTTCTCGCCCCGTTGCTTCGTGAAGTAGTTGGTGCCGTTCAGGCCATTGTCCTGAAGGTAGTAGAAGCCCCGGCCATGAAACTGGTTGGTCCCGCTCTTGGTGACCGCGTTGACGATGACGCCGGAGGCTCCGCCGTACTCCGCCCCGTATTGGTGCGTCATCACCTGGTACTCGGCCATGCTGTCGACGGTCACGTTGGCCTGCGCGAACGCCATCGAGCGATCGTCCCTGTTGTGGACACCATCCACCAGGTACAGATTGCCCTGCGTCTCGCGGCCGTTGGCGCTGTAATTGGTCCCTTCGAACGTGCCGGACGTCAGGTTCGGCACCAGCCCGGGCACCAACTGCATGAGCGACATCTGCACGCGACCCTGCATCGGCAGGTTCTCGATGTCCTCCTGCGAAATGTTGGTGCCGATCTGGGTCTGGGTGACCTCGACGAGCGGCGACTCGCCGGTCACCGTGATCTGATCGGTCAGGGCCCCGATGGGCAAGGTGAAGTTGATCGTGAGGGCCTGACCCACCTGTACCGTGATGCCGGTACGCGTCTGGGTCTGGAAGCCGGCAAGCTCCGCTCTGACGGTGTACCGGCCGGGAGTGACGCCCGGGAGGACGAAACGACCAGTGTCGTTGGACACGGTCGCGCGTACGAGCCCGGTGGTTTCCTCGGTGATGGTGATGGCTGCACCGGGAAGAACGCTGCCGCTTTGATCCACGGCAGTCCCGTTGAGTTCGGCGACAGGTAGTTGTCCGAGCGCAGGGACAACGGAGAGGACGGCAACGACGGCGACGCGCAACACACCTTGAAACATGTCGGCCTCCTCGGGTTAAAAGGGCCGCCGACGCAGGTATTAGAGCGCGGTCTAGATAGGCGCCATCCTAGGAGCCGGCGCCCGACGAGTCAAGCCAAAACGGTGTTGGTTCGGGACGGTACGGGACTAATGAAGTAGCGAGAGGTTCTTTGCCGTGGAGTCGCGGGAGGATCGCGAGGACCACGGTTGGACCGCTATACGGCTCCAAACGCGAATTTTGTACTCGTTGTGAATCCGTATAGCGGTCCTAGGCGCGCGAAGCGCGCCCAGAAGACGCTGCCAACCAGCCAAGGGCATCCCCAGCGGGATGTCAAGGGCAGGCCCTTGGTCGGTTGTGTTGGTGATGATGAAGCCCTATGGAGGTCAGGCCGACACGGTTCGCCTGACCGCGCGAGAAGGCTGAGGGAACCGACCTCAGGAAAGCGCACGGAGTAGATGATGCGGTCCCGAGACCTCGTTCTCCGCAGTCTGACGTACTACTGGCGCACGAACGTTGCGGTCGTCGCGGGCGTCGCCACCGCCGTCGCCGTGCTTGCCGGGGCGCTGCTGGTGGGCGACTCGGTGCGCGGCAGCCTGCGCGATCTCGTCGCGCAACGCCTCGGACGGACGGACCAGGTCGTCGTCTCTGCCGACTTCTTCCGCGAGCAGTTGATAGTCGGTGAGCGATCGGCAGAGTCCTTCGACGGGACGTTCACGGGCGCGGCGCCGCTGGTCGTGCTACCCGGAACGGCCAGCAGTCAAACAAGCGGGCGGCGTGTGGGTCAGGTGCGCGTCTACGGCGTGGACGACCGGTTCTGGCGGTTTCACGACATCCCACCTCACGCCCTCGGCGCGGGAGAGGCGCTGCTGAGCCGCGCGCTGGCCGACGAACTCGGCGCTGCCGTTGACAGCACGATCCTCGTTCGCGTGCAACGCCCGTCCGAGATACCGCTGGAGTCGCTGCACGGCCGCAAAGAGGATCTCGGGAGCACGCTGAGACTCGGCGTCCGCGCCGTTGTTCCCGCGTCGGGACTTGGGGATTTTTCGCTCGATGCACAACAGGGCGACGTTCGTGCCGTGTTCGTGCCATTGGCAACGCTGCAGCGCGAGCTGGATGTGGCGGGCCGTGTGAACACGATGCTGCTTGCCACAAGGCCCGACGTGGCCCCCGATCGTGCGCTGATGAGCCTCGAGGAACTGGTGCGGCGTCGGGCAACGCTCAACGATCTTGGCCTCACGTTGACGCCCATCGACGAGCGAGGGGTGCTGGCGCTCGGCGCCGGCGCGGGGCTGCTGACCGAGGCCCAATCGCGCGCGGCGATGGAGGTCGTCGAGCAGAGCCGGATGAACGGTCAGCCGGTGTTCACGTATCTGGCGAATACGCTGCGCCGCGGCGATCGGGACATTCCGTACGCCCTGGTCACGGCGCTCGACCTGGCGACGATCGCTCCGGCTCTCTCGCAATCGGGAGCCGAGCCGCCGGTCGTGCTCAACGAATGGGCGGCTCGTGACCTGCAGGCGGCGCCGGGCGACGCGCTCACGATGGAGTACTACCGCTGGGAGGACCCGGGCCGACTCGTCACGCGGACGTCCTCGTTCCGCGTGGCCGCGGTGGTGCCGGTGAGCGCAGGCGATCGCCATCTCGCGCCCGCATATCCCGGCATCAGCGATTCGCCGACACTTGGCGAGTGGGATCCGCCGTTTCCCATCGACCTGCGACGGATTCGTCCGGCCGACGAGGCGTATTGGGAGCAGTACCGCACCACACCGAAGGCATTCATCCCACTCGAGGTCGGACAGCAGCTCTGGCAATCGCGGTATGGCGCGCTGACCTCGATTCGTATTGCGCCAGCCGCTGGGCAATCGCTCGGCGAGGCGCGCCGACTGTACGAACAGCGCCTCCGCGAGCGGCTCGATCCGCTGGCCACCGGCCTTGCCGTGCGCGACGTACGGGCCAGCAGCATGGTCGCCTCACGCGGCGCCACCGACTTTGGCGCCTACTTCGTCTACTTCAGCTTCTTCATCGTCGTGTCGGCGCTCCTGCTCGCGGCGCTCTTCTTCAAGCTTGGCATCGAGCAGCGGGCGCGCGAGGTAGGGTTGCTTCGCGCCGTTGGTCTTGGACCGGTCGCCGTGCGCCGCCTGTTTCTGGCCGAGGGCCTCTTGCTGGCATGCGCCGGCAGCGCGCTTGGCATCCTTGCTGCCGTCGGATATGCCGCACTGTTGATGACAGCGCTGCGCTCCTGGTGGGTGGATGCCGTCGGCACTGAAGCGCTCACGTTGCACGTCTCCACCTTCTCACTCCTGACCGGCGCCGCCGGAGGCATTGTGGCGGCCCTCGTCTGCATCTGGTGGACGCTGCGGAACCTGGCGAGGGTTTCGGAGCGGAGTCTGCTGGCGGGGGAGATCGACAGTGTGGCAAGTCCCGGCCGGGCCACAGAGGCACAGAGGCGCAGAGAAAACATCGTCACGGCCCGCCATGCGGCGATCGTGCTCGCGCTCCTTGGCGTCGCGCTCCTGGTGGCGTCCTCCGCTGGGTTCGTCGAAGGAGCCGGCGCATTTTTCGGAGCCGGCACGCTCCTGCTCGCATCCGCGCTCTGTATCTGTGCTGCCGCATTCCGCGGCCCCGTTCGCCGCACAGTGGAGGGTCGCGGCTGGCAGGCCGTGTCGCGGCTTGGGCTGCGCAACGCCACGTACCGCCCTGGCCGCAGCGTCCTGTCGATTGCCGTGGTTGCCGCCGCCACGTTCATCCTGATTGCCGTCGACGCATTCCGGCGCGACGGCAGCGTCACCGCGGGGGACAAGCAGTCGGGGCTCGGGGGGTATGCGCTGCTCGTCGAGACGTTGCTTCCCATCGTGCACGACCCGAACACGCGCGAGGGACGCCAGGCGCTCAATCTGT
Source organism: Vicinamibacterales bacterium (assembly GCA_050742335.1). Taxonomy (GTDB): domain Bacteria; phylum Acidobacteriota; class Vicinamibacteria; order Vicinamibacterales; family UBA2999; genus DATCJA01. Next base: position 12,694 of record JBOGIR010000103.1, read on the forward strand.
CGGATCTCGAGAACGTCACGCTCGAACCGTTTCGCCTGCTGCCGGGCGACGATGCGAGCTGTTTGAATCTGTACGCGCCGCAGAATCCTCGAATCCTCGCACCGAGGGACAGCTTTCTTGTCGAGGGACGGTTCGTGTTCCAGACGTCGCTGGCGACAACCGACGCCGAGCGCGCCAACCCGTGGCTGCTGTTGACGCGCGAGGAGCCAGACGGAGCCGTGCCTGTGATTGCCGATGCGAACTCGATGACGTATGTTCTGCATCGCCGTCTCGGTGACGTCATCGTCCTCACGCACGGCGGGCGACAGATTCGGCTTCGGCTCGTCGCGGCGCTGCGGGACAGCATCTTGCAGGGCGAGCTGCTGATGGCACAGACCAGGTTCGTGGAGCTGTTTCCGGAGCAGGAGGGCTATCAGGTTCTGCTGATCGAAACTGCGTCCGAACAGACGGCGGCCGTCGCGAGCCGCATCGAAGATGCCCTTGCCGATTTTGGCGCCGACGCCACCAGCACAGCGGAGCGTCTGGCGACCTTTCACCGGGTCGAGAACACGTACCTCTCGACGTTCCAGACACTCGGTGGCCTCGGGCTTCTGCTGGGAACCGTGGGACTCGCCACGGTGATGCTGCGCAACGCCATGGAACGGCGGCGCGAACTGGGCCTGCTCGGTGCTGTCGGGTACCAGACGCGACACTTCATGGTGATGGTTCTGGCCGAGAACGCGCTGCTGCTGGGCGGTGGCCTCGTTGCCGGCACCGTATGTGCGGCCATCGCGATTGCGCCTGCGGTGGCCGAGCGCGGCGGCCGAATGCCGTTGACAGCGGGCGGTGGGTTGCTCATATTCGCGGTGTTTGTGACGGGGCTGCTATCGTCGCTCGTGGGCGCGCGCGTGGTCGCGCGCGCGCCGCAGGTTGAGTCGCTGAGAGCGGAATAATGCGTCGACGCTGGCTGCGCACGTTCGTGTTTCTGACCGCAGGCCTCGTGGCCGCGGCCGTCGTGCTGTACCAGTTCTTCGGCCTTCGCGTGCGACTGGACGGCGGTGGCACGCCGCGCCTCGCGTTCGTGGTTGATGCGGACGCACAGGCAGACCTCGTGGCGCGTCACCGTGAAGCGCAGCGACAGGAGCCGGCGCCGGCCGTCACCGCGACGACGTCGCCGGAAGGTCCGGCCGCTCCCGTGGAATCCCGCCCGCGTGACACTGTCGCCGGTGTGCCGGCTGAGCATTCGCTCGTGTCCAAGCCGTACTGGACGGATTTTCGCGGCCCCTTCCGCGACGGCCATTACCGCCAGCATCCAATCCAGACGAACTGGCCCGCGGGCGGGCTGACGCCGATCTGGAAGCAGCCGGTGGGGGGCGGGTACGCGTCGTTCGTGATTGCGCGGAATCGCGCGTTCACGATCGAGCAGCGCGGACCTCGCGAAGTCGTCGCCGGCTACGACGTGCGCACCGGCCGTGAGCTGTGGACACACGAGTGGGACGCCCTGTTCCACGAATCGCTCGGCGGCAACGGCCCACGCGCGACGCCGACCTGGGCGGACGGCACCGTGTACGCGCTCGGCGCCACCGGCGAGCTGCGCGCCCTGAACGAGGGCACAGGCCGCGCCGTGTGGCGAACCAACATCCTCGAGGACAACGGCGCCACGAATCTGGACTGGGGAATGGCAGCGTCCCCGCTGGTGGTGGGCAACACGGTGGTTGTGTTGCCGGGTGGGCCGAACGGTCGCTCGGTTGTCGCCTACGACCGGCGCACCGGTAAGCGCGTCTGGTCGGCGCTTGGAGACAAGCAGGCCTACTCCTCGCCGATGCTGGCCACGCTCGCCGGCGTGCCGCAGATCATCGTCTTCGCCGCGACGCGGCTGATGGGGCTCTCGCCGGACCGCGGCGAGCTGCTGTGGGACTATCCGTGGCAGACGCCGTTCGACATCAACGCCGGGCAGCCGCTCGTCGTTGGCAACAATCGTGTGTTCCTGTCGTCCGGCTATGGCACCGGGGCAGCGGTCATCGAGCTGACGCCGAACGGTTCACGGTTGTCCGTTCGGGAAGTCTGGCGGAACAACCGCATGAAGAACCAGTTCACCAGCTCGGTGCTGCACGAAGGGTTCGTGTACGGCCTGGACGAATCGATCCTCGCGTGTGTCGATGTCACCACCGGAGAGCTGCGGTGGAAGGGAGGCCGATACGGTTACGGACAAGTGCTTCTCTCCAACGGGCACCTGATCGTCCTCGCTGAGAATGGAGATCTGGCGCTCGTCCGTGCCACGCCCGACCGGCACGAGGAAATGGCGCGGTTCCCCGTGCTCAGCGGGAAAACGTGGAATCATCCTGCAATGGCCGACGGGCATCTGTTCGTCAGGAACCTCGCCGAAATGGCGGCCTTCGATCTGCGATGACGTGGAGACATTCGGTATTCACTATCGGTCTTGCACTGCTGACCACGCTGTCAGGGGGACAGTCGGTCACCGGTCAAGAAGCGGCCGTCGCACCCCAACGCGCCGACGTGCGTGTTGGGGACTCGGCGGTCCGCATGATTGCGGACGAGGGCGAAGGCGCAAAGTACTGGCCGCGCTGGCGGGGACCATCCGGTCAGGGGCTCGCCACCGGCAGCGGCTATCCGGATACCTGGTCCTCCACGCAGAACGTCCTGTGGAAGACCGCCGTGCCCGGCAGCGGGAACTCCTCGCCCATCGTGTGGGGCGATCGCATCTTCGTCACCACGGCGTACGAAGGCGGGCGACGCCTGTCGCTGCTCGCCTATCGCCGGTCGGATGGAGGGCGGCTGTGGGAAGCGCCGGCGCCGGCGGGCCGAAGTGACTCTGGCGCGCACTACAAGAACGGCCACGCATCCGCGACACCTGCCACCGACGGCGAGCGCGTCTATGTGTCGTTCGGTCCGCGCGGCCTGTTTGCCTTCGACTTCAACGGCAAGGTTGTGTGGCAGCGCGACCTGGGCCCGATGGACGCGTACCATGGCGCGGCCGGCTCGCCGCTGCTCTACAGGGATCGGATCATCCTCTATCAGGATCAGTACTCGGGTTCGTTCATCGCCGCGTTCGACACCCGCACGGGACGGGAGCTCTGGCGCACGCGCCGCCAGGCCAGCGTCGGATGGGGCACGCCGATCGCGATTCGCGCGGCGGGGCGCGACGAGGTCATCGTCAACAGTCAGCAGTCGGTGCACGCGTACGATCCCGCAAGCGGCAAGGAGCTGTGGCGCTGCAGCGGCACGACGTATGAGGTGATCCCGACGCCCGTGGTGGGCTACGGCCTTGTGTTCTGTTCCTCGGGTCGTGCCGGTCCGACGCTGGCGATCAAGCCGGGCGGCAGTGGCGACGTCACGCGCACGCACCTCGCGTGGGAGAGTCCTCGCGGATCACCATTCGTCCCGTCGCCCATTCTCTATGGTGAGCAGCTCTACATGGTGAACGACATGGCCAGCATCGTCACCTCGCTCGCGGCCGCGAGCGGAAAGGTGATGTGGCAGGGGCGGCTGGGCGTGGCGGTGCGTGAAGGGTTCTCCTCGTCACCTGTCGCCGTCGATGACAAGGTGTTCTTCACCAACGACGAGGGTGAGACATTCGTGCTGCGCGCCGGGCCCACGTTCGAGATTCTGCGTGTCAACCGGATCGGCGAGGCCACGCTCGCTTCGCCTGCGCTCGTGGACGGACGCTGGTATATCAGGACCGAACGGAATCTCTACGCCATCGGGCGCTGAACCTGAACTTGAACTGAACCTGAACTGTCGTTCACCCTTCTACGTTCTCAGCTTCTCGGTTCGTGTTCAGGCTCGGTTCCAGGTTCGACGTTGAGCGTTCGGGGTTCGGTCCGCCTGAAGGCGGACACTACGTACGAGACGCACGCCCGTTCGTACACCTTCCAGCGTACTCTTCGACGTACGTAGTGTCCGGCTTCAGCCGGACCGTTGAACTTGAACACGAACTGAGAACGGAAAACCGAGAAGCGTGAACGACGTAGTACGTCATGCCGTCGGGCGGTAGTACAACACGAGTGCCGCGCCGACTGACGCGAGGCCGAACCCCACGAACAGCAGCGGACTGATCGCCTGCTTGGGCGGGTGGATGGCCATCGACACGAAGACGTTGACGATGGGCGCGCCGCCGAAGACGAGGGGCATCACGTACACGGGTAGACCGCCGAAGCGGAACGCCCAGATGATGCAGGCTGCGCCGGCCGCCCCGAGCGCGCCGGCAATGGTGGCGGCGACGAGCCCGCCGGTGTCGAATCCAGCGAGCTGGCCCTGCGCGCTCAGACCCGCCACGGGCACGATCACGCCGATCAGGAAATAGGCGACGCCCACACAGAGCAGCGCCTTGAGCGGGTTTCCGAGCTGCACCTGCCCCTGATGGAGGAGCGCGCCGTACGCGCCCCACGACAATATGGCTCCTGCGACGAAGATGACCCATCCCATACGTGTCGGCCTCGCGTGTGTCGTCATGTGCGGTGAATCGCGACCAGGATTGTATGTCATTTGCTGCGCCGACTCCGGAGTGCGTGTGCGGCGTTGCTGTGCCACGGCGCTGCTCGGGCGCCTTCGCGCGTAACCACGCCGAGTGGCGGGTCGGATTTCGGCTACAATCGCCGTCGATTTCTACGGGTTGCGAGTACGGGTCGAAGTACCGCGAGGCGTCGGACACGCGCCAGCTCGCAGTCGACAAATCCTGGTAGTCGTAACAGCGTATCCTGTGGATCGGGCACAGTCATGAAAGACCGCTACCTTGAAGTGACCTTCCGGCATGGCCGGCCGATTGCCGCGTACTACTATCTCCCTCGGGGCACAGA
>JBOGIR010000104.1:0-6032 GCA_050742335.1 Vicinamibacterales bacterium
CGGGTGGGGGCTTTGGCGGTGGCTTTGGCGGCGGCTTTGGGGGCGGTGGCGGATTTGGTCCGCGGCCCGGCGGTCCTCCCGGCGCCCCCCGGGATCGCTCCGCGAATTTCGGTCCGCCTGCGCCCCCGCGGCGGCTCCGCGGCAAGAAGGGTCAGCAGCAGGAATACAAACCGCGTGGACCCATCAAGGAAAAGACCGGCGGTCGCATTTACGCCGTCGACGATCTCGAGGGGGACGACTCCATCGAGATCGACAACGTCGCCACCCGCGCGCCCTCGGATCAGGACGATGGCGCGACGGCCGCCGCCGAGGACGACAGGAGCGCGCCGGCTGCCGAGGACGACGAGAGCGACGATCAGGGTTAGTGGCTCGATCCGCTGCACAGCTCGTGTCGGTGGCGGCCGTCGTCATCGGCACCGTCCTGTTCGCCGTCACCCTCATCTACATCGACTTCGACGAAACGATGGCCAGCGTGGGCCGTCTAGGCCTGGCGTTACCGGTGATCCTCCTGCCCGCGACGGCTTGGCAGTTGTTGCGCACCTGGGGCTGGTCGGTTGCGTTTCCCGACGACGCGCGTCCGCCGTTTACGCGTCTGCTGCGCGTGCGCCTTGCGGCCGACGCCATCGGATTCTTCACGGTCCGCGGTCTCGCCGGCGAGCCGCTCAAGGTGGTCTTGCTCTACGGTCGCGTCGCGCCCGAAGTCACCACGGCGGCCATCGCCCTCGAGCGGCTGGCATTTGCGGTAATCGGCATCATCATCGCGGCGCTCATCTCCTTTGCCGTGGTCACGCGCCTGTCGATGCCGGGTGCGTGGGACACGGTGTTCACGCTGCTCTTTTTGGGCGCGGTTGTCCTGCTGGCCGTCGTTGGCATCCTGGCCCGCCGCCGTTCCGGCGACTACCTCGGGCGGCTGGTCACCGCCATCGACCGCGCCACGGGACGCCGGCTCGAGGCGTCGCGCGTCATCCGGTTCATTCTGGCCGTCGAGGATGTACTGCTACAGCTGCTGCGCGGCGACCGGCGCCGCTTGGTCATCTTGACGGTGCTTGCGATCGTCTGCTACTTCCTGATGGCTGTGGAGGTGTGGCTCGTATTCTGGGCGATCGGCGAACCGATCGGCGTTACCGAGGGGCTGGCGGTTGAAACATTCGCACGCCTGGCGAGCATCGCCTCCGCAGCAATCCCGGGCAATATCGGCGCGCTCGAAGCGTCGAATGCCGCCGTCGTGGCCGCGCTGGGGCTCGCCGGTGGCGGGGCCCTTGCGCTCACGCGGCGGATCCGCGCGCTACTGTGGGCGGCTGCCGGACTGGCCCTGTACCCGCGCGTCCAGGAACGGCGTCAGTGACTCCGCTGGCAGGCGCCGGTAGTCGAACCACTCAATCGCGAAATCGACCACGAGCCTCCGAAACAGCACCGCGCGGCCGCGGCCGGCCAGCGTGAGCTCGGTCGGCATCCACAGATCGTCACCGACGGCCCGGCGCGTCACCGTGGCTCGTGTCCCCTCGCCGAGCCGGGCGACGATGCCAAGGCCGTATGAGAGGTCACCAATCGACCTGGCCTCGACGCGCATCACCTCCGCTGCCGCTTCGTCTACCCAGACGGTGCCCGCGAACTTCTGGGCGGTGCGCCCCTGACGCGTGGCTGGGCGCGCGTCGGGTTTCGGCGTGAAGGTAATCACAATCGCGGACACGCCGGCGTACGTGGTGCGACCTGTCACCTGGAACTGGAGCGTGTCGACCACGTCCTCCATGGCGCGCTGCCGGCGCTGCCGCGCCCCTTCCGACTCCTGCTCGAGAAGCCGCTGGTCAGGTGTACGAGACGCATTGTCCCGCAGCACGCCGGCGACGCGCGCGCGGTACTCACGGTCCTGCCCTGCCAGTTCGTGTGGCGCAACGGGCTTGCCGTCGCGCTCCACCAGGCGCCGGTAGATGAGCTGCCGCGCAGGGGACGGATACACCTCGAACAGGCTCGTGCCATCGGTGCCCAGCTTGCCGAATGGATTCGTGTGTATGTCGGTGCGGCGTTCCTTGTAGGTATACAGATGCGTTGCCCGTTCTGCACGCGCGAGATTGTCGCGCACCACACGGTAGAACATGTCGGGATTGGGCAGCGGGCGATCCTGAGCTGACAAGGGGGAGGAGATCGGAGACAGGAGACAGGAGACGGGAGACAGAAGAAGAACCGCCATCACGACCAGAACTCGAACCATTCCTCCTGACTCCTGTCTCCTGACTCCTGTCTCCTTACTCCTCACACCTTCCTCAGTCGCTCCGCCGCCGCTTCCAAGGTCTCGTCTCGCTTGGCAAAGCAGAAGCGCAACACGGGCCCCGGCTCGACCCCCGACAGAAACGGGGAAATCGGAATGGCCGCGACACCGTGCTCCGTCGTGAGACGAATCGCGAACTCGGCATCGTGCTGATCGGTGATCGCGGAGTAGTCGACCACCTGGAAGAACGTCCCACGGCACGCAAGCGGACGGAAGCGGGACTCCTTGAGCAGGGCGAGGAACCGATCGCGCTTCGCCTGATAGAACGACGTCACCTCGGCGCACGTCGGATCGCGGTGCACCATCTCTGCGTACGCGCGCTGAATGGGCGTGTTCACGGCATAGGTGACCCACTGGTGCACGCGCGCGACCTCGGCGGCGAGCGCCTGCGGCGCGGCGCAGTACCCGATCTTCCATCCCGTCGTGTGGTAGGTCTTGGCAAATGAGCTGATCACCACCGCGCGCTCGGCAATCTCCGGGTACCTGGCCATGCTCTCGTGGCGGGCGCCATCGAAGACGATGTGCTCGTACACTTCATCGGACACCACGAAGGCATCGGTGTGCTGAAGCACTCGTGTCAACTCGCGGATGTCGTCGCGGTCGAGCACCGATCCGGTCGGGTTGTGGGGTGAGTTCACGAGAATGACGCGCGTGCGCGGAGTAACGGCACGCCGCACCTCGTCCCAGTCCACGCGGTAGTCGGGGCTGCGCAGGGTCACGTAGACGGGCGTCCCGCCGCTCAACTGCACGGCCGGGGCATAGGAATCGTAGGCAGGCTGAAAGAGCAGGACCTCATCGCCAGGCCTGACGAGCGCCGTCAGCGTGCTGAACAGGCCTTCGGTCGCGCCCGATGTGACGCAGATCTCGGTGGCTGGATCGTACCGCCGTCCGTACAGCAGCTCGATTTTCCGCGCGAGCGCTTCGCGAAGGGGGTACACACCCAGCATCGGCGCGTACTGGTTGTATCCCTCCCGCATGCAGCGGGCGACGGCGTCCACCAACTCCGGAGCGCAGTTGAAATCGGGAAATCCCTGCCCGAGGTTGATGGCCCCATGCGCCTCCGCCAGGCGCGACATCGTCGAGAAAATGGTCACGCCCGTCGAGGCGAGCTTCGACTGGATGGTTTGGGTGTAGGACACCTGTTGGTATCTTACCTGTCTCCTGTCTCCTGTCTCCTGTCTCCTGTCTCCTGTCCAGTTCGTCTTTGGTCTTTAGTCTTTGGTCTTTGGTTCTTGTTGGGCTTTGGGCTCTTCCCTGATCCCTTCCCCCTACTCCATCCACTGCCAGAGCTTGAGCGAGAGCAGCCGATAACGGTTGCGGACCTCGATGACGTGAGCGTGGTAATCGGGCTTCAGAATCTCTCGCCGAAGGAGCCGATCGCGCAGACGTCGCAGTTCGTAGCGGTACAGATCGTTGAGAAAATCCCGGACCAGTTCAGGAGGCGTCGACCGGGCAGGTCTCACGCCGTGCATGGCCAGCTGTTCCATTACGTCAGACCTGTAGCGGTACTCCATGACGGCGTGCGGTCAGGTGCTGTCTATGGGCGCGCGGGCTCGCAACCGGCGACGAACGCGCGAGCCTCAACAATCTGAGCGGGCTGTCCCTGGCGCGCGCCCCACCACTCGAGAAGCCTGCGAGAAGCCGCGCACGCGGCCGGCAGGTCGCCGAGGCGCTGTGCGGACTGTGCCAACCCGGCGAGCATCCGCGCTGTGAACTCTGTTCGGTCAGCCGCCTCGGTGTAGGCCCGCCTGGCATCGTCGTAGTGATGCACCTGCAGCCAGAGGTCGCCGGCCGCCTCTGCAGCGCTGATGAGCGGCGCGCCCGGCTGGTCCGCAGCATGCTGCAGTGATTCCATCTGGATCGCCGATTCGAGATACAAGCGCATCTCCTCGCGCTCACTCTGCGCTGCGGCGGCTGCAGCCTGCAGCACCAGACGGGCGATCGCCGCGGAGCCTGGACGCCCCTTCGCCATCGCCTCCAGCGACGCCATCGCCTGCTGCACGGGCGCAAGCGACTCTGGCGGCGCACCCTGCCGAAACGCGTCCTGCGCATAAATCAGGCCGCGTGCATAGAGCATGGCCACCTGTGCGTGCTCGCAGCCCAGGACACCCTCTGTGTCCAATTGCGCGGCCGCACCCCTCAGATCGAACTCGGCGGCCAGCACGGCGGCGCGGTCCAGCCGCACCGTCGCATCACCGGAACAGCCCGGCTGAACGGGCGATAGAAGGGCGGTCAGTGCGAGAAGCAGCATGACGAATGGAGTCTCCGGGATGAATTACCGTCGCATTATCGCGAAATAGCGCCGCAGAATTCCACGAACCATCGGGGTAAGCGCCGTCCGCCGGTACGCGTCACCCGCGTTCCGCAGCGCCTCCGCCAGCGTTGGATACGGAAAGATTTCGGCGGAGAGCTCGGCAAGCGACGCTCGCCGTCTCATCATGGACGCGACGTAGCCGATCAGTTCGCCAGCCCGTGGCGCCACAATCGTCGCCGCCACGACGCGCCCACGCTCATGATGCACGCGGACGAACCCTTCCCGTTCGCCGTCGATGACCGCGCGGTCGACCTCGGCAAGCGAAATCGTGATGCGCTGCGCACCGCTCCGTACAGCATCGACCGGGGCCAGGCCGACGTGGGCGACCTCCGGAAACGTGTAGGTGGACCACGGGATGACAAGCGCACTGGCGCGGCGGCGCCACGGGAAGAGCGCGTTCTGCACGGCGACGCGCGCCATCGCATCGGCGGCATGGGTGAAGTTGAACCGTGAGCAGACGTCGCCGGCTGCGTAGATGCGGCGGTTCGATGTCCGGAGCCACTCGTCGACGCGGACGCCCCGCCCGTCGTGATCGACGCCCGCCGCCTCCAGGTTCAACCCGTCGACGTTGGGCGATCGGCCCGTTACCACGAGCACGGCGTCCGCGCCGATCTCGCCGCCATCGAATCGCGCCGACACGCCGCCCGACTGCGGCTCCGCGCCGATCTCGCGAAGCGTCACAGACGTCAGCACTCGAACCCCGTCGTCGCTGAGCTGCCGCTGCAGTATTTCCGCTGCTTCGGCATCTTCGTGAGGCAACACGCGCGGGCAGGCCTCGACGAGGGCGACGGCCGTTCCAAGAAGGGCGAATGCCTGCGACAGTTCGCAGCCGACGGGACCACCGCCAACGACCAGCAAGCGGCGCGGCCGATCGGACAGCGAGAAGACGTTGTCAGTCGTGAGCACGCGAACGCGTGCGAGCCCGGGGATCGGCGGGACGACCGGACGTCCTCCAACCGCAATCACGGCACGGCGAAACCTGAGCGCACGCCCGGCAACCTTCACGGTTCGTGCGTCCGTGAAGGAGGCATCGCCGAAAAAGACATCGACTCCCAATGAGGCGAGCCGTGCAGCCGAGTCGTGCGGCGCGAGCGCGACGCGGCGTGCACGCACCGTCTCCATGACCGCAGGGAAGTCGACCTGCGGGATCATCGTGACGCCGACGGCAGCGGCAGACCGCGCCTCGTGCACCGCGCGCGAGGCTCGAAGCAGGGTCTTCGAGGGCACGCATCCGGTATTCAGACAGTCGCCGCCGAGACGCGCACGCTCAACGAGCGCCACGCGGGCGCCGAGCCCCGCGGCACCTACCGCAGATACCAGTCCGGCGGTGCCGCCGCCGATCACCACGAGGTCATACAGGGGCGCGGGATCGGGGTTCCGCCAATCCGCCGGGCGCACATGGGCGCAAAGCCTGGCGTCATCGTCGTTCACACTTCTATCTTCTCGCTTCTC
>JBOGIR010000105.1:0-11426 GCA_050742335.1 Vicinamibacterales bacterium
GCGACCAGCGCGACCATAAACTCAGGCTGAACGCCGTAGAGGCGCAGCGCGGGATTCGATCCCACAGGTCGCGAAGGGGTTGACGGCAGTGGTCGCCCAAGCCTTCACCTCTCCCCACGGAGCCGCATCCACCTCCGACTCCTTTTCCTGGGTCACCGTGCATCGTCTTCTTGCCGCTTACGGCGATGGCTCGCCATCCCACCCTTGCGACCAGCCTCACGCGCCTCTTCCCCCCTCCATTCGTGAGCGGTGCCTTTGGCGTGTGCGGCCCTTCCACCTTTCGACGCAATTTCTCGTTGCTTGTGGGCAGGCATCGACGCGAATCCGCGATTTCCTTTCGTCACGGCTTCCCCACTCGTGCTACGTGCCGTTCGTTCACGATGTCATCACCAGCGCGCTTCGCGCTTCTGACGGCCGCCGCCGCTTCCGCCGCCCGTGTACCCTCTCAATGGAGCTGCAGATCCGGCATCGGGCGACCGGCAAACAGGTGTCGGCACGGCACCGCCATCCAGCGCGCCCGTCGAGCGGAGCGGCTGACGCGCGCGCTGTCGGTCGCGATACCGGTGTTCGCATACATCTGGCGATAGATCTTGGAAATCAGGAGAAAGGCCAGCCGCGCTCTGAGCGAGCGCACCGCGCGCGACCGGCGCCAGATGCTGCGAAGCGAGTAGAAGCGATCCCACACGCGCTGCGTGCGCCGGCGAATCTCGTCGGCGCTCATGGCGGGGTGCTCGATATAGACTTTCGGCCGGATACTCTGCGGAATCAGCCAGTGCCGCGTGACCGGAATGCCGCCGACTCTCGGGGGCTCCGATCCCATGGACTTTTCCCACTCCATGAAGTCGATCGTGCCCGGAAAGGGTGTCAGCATGACGAACTGCGCGAACGTGAGATCCGCGCGCTCGGCGACAGACAGGCAGGCGTCGAAGGTCGCCGGCCGGTCGCTCGGAAGGCCGAAGATGAACGAGCCGAGGACGTGCACGCCGTGCCGCCGGAACGTCCTGAGCCGCTCGACGAGCGCTTCGCCGCTCGCGTTGAAGTCCTTGTAGATATCCTTGAGTCCCTCGGGCGTCACCGACTCGACGCCGACGAGGGCACCCTTGATGTGCGCGCGCTGCATCGCGTCGAGGAACTCGGGGTCCTCGGCGGCCTCCATCGTGATCTGGGTGAAGAAGACGGTGTCGGCTGGAAGGCGCTCGAGCGCCGCCATCAGCTCGAACCGTTCCGCGCGCATGGCCTTCAGCTGCTCCAGACGGCTGAGATCCTGGCGGCGGGACGCCATCTGCAGGTCGCTCAGTGTGACCGGATAGAAGTTGTCGTCGGCAAGCGCGATGAACCGGAAGCCGCGACGTCGCAGGTCGACGACTTCGTCGAGCACACGGTCCACGTGCCGCTGGCGCGGACGCTGGCCGTCGGTACGCCACACGGAGCAGAACGAGCAGTGTTTCGGACATCCCCGGATCGTTTGTACTGAGGCCCACATGTAGCGTCTGTCGGGCAGCAGCTCCCACCGGCCAGGCAGGAAGACATCGGCTTCGATGCGACCGCCGTCGTAACGCGCATTCGGCGCCCCCGTCGCGCAGTCGCGCAACACGAGGGGCCAGACGCGTTCGCCATCGCCGGTGACCACGGCATGGGCACCCCCGAGATCGCGAGCCTCGTCGGGATACAGTGTGGCGTGAATGCCACCAAAGACCACGTATGCACCCGCCGCGCGCGCCGCGGTTCCGATTTCATATCCGCGCAGGGCATTTCCGGTGTGAATGCCGATCCCCACGACATCTCCCTTTCTGATGACGGTGGGGTCGAGCGGGTCGAGCGTTTCGTCCGTGAGGACGGGTGTCCCGTAGGCGGTTGGGGTGGCCGACGCCAGAACGTACAGCCAGCGCGGTGTAATCACCCCGACGCCAAAGGACACGTGACTTGGATTGATTAGGTGAACGATCATCGGCAGGACGCGAGACAAGTGTACATGTGTACGGTTCTCCGCTAGTGGATCTGGTGCGGCAAGAGATCCCAATCTTTCTGCTTGCCAACGAGGAGCGTCGCGACGGCCCGCCCCGGCGGCGGGCTTGGTGTCGCCCCGCACACCGCGATCAAGTGTGGCACCGCGGAGACTGACGCGGGCGAGAAGAAGAGCGCGTCGGCATCCACCGGCGTGTCTGTGTTCTCATTGTTCCCCTCTGGATGCGGCCTTCCAGGCCGAACGTCACGACTTGTGACGAAGAGGCAGGCGCCATCGGGCCAGCCGGCGGCCTCCACGGCGGAGGCGAACTGTTCACCAATGGCCGCGATGTGTCTGGCGACGTCATGCGCGTCGCTCAACAGTGCTCGGTACCAGAGATCGGAGGTCATACCGCGACTGCGTGTGACAATTCTACCGCCGGACCAGGTCCCCGCTTCACAGGGCGAACCGAGGTGAGCGTTGAGTCGGCACAGTCAGTCGTGCAGGACCACGCTCAAGAGGGAGCTGTTGATCGTGAGGCCGCCGTTGTACTGGATGTAGGACACGTGGTTCGCCTGATCTCCCTGCGCGAACACCACCGTGCCGCGGGTGAACCGGACGATCCGGCGCGACACGCCCGCCGAGTCGAGAGAGGCCTGCACGTCAAAGGGTGGAATCGGTGCGGGTAGATCGACCTTCCTGGCCGCCATGCGACCATGATCTCACAGTTCGCCACCGAACCGGCACGTTGCGGCGAACCCGCCCGCCGTCTGTTCGCGCTCCACGTCACGACGCCGACTTCGTCAGCTCCGCGATCCGCTCCAGCGCCCTGGCTCTCAGCGCCGCCGCATCACGGGCGATGTCGATTTCGCCTGTGTCCGCCACACGCGGCGCGCGCCGGTCGAGGGCCGTGAGCAGTTCGCGCAAGTCTTCAAGCGTCGCGTCGGTCGTCGGATCGGCCGCGCGATCCCCATTGGGGACCGTCAGGTCCCTGTGTGCGCATGGATCCATTCGTCGCCCTCATTGATCGCGAACCGGACGCGAGACGGATACCCGTGCCGCCGGCCGCGTCGTTCATGGCAAGCACGAAACTGTCCACCTGTGGGAGCGCTGTGGCCAGCGCATCCGCGAGATGCGTCGTGAACGTGGCAATGCCGCACTGGCGCGGCAAGTGGTTGCCGAGCACGGCAAATCGCCTGATCTCTTCCGGGCGGGACACTGAATCGGTCACTGATGTGGGCTCGAACCGGAGCAGATCCTCATGGCGTCGGCGCGATGAGTGCTCGTCTTCGGACGTGCTGAGGCGATGATAGGCAGGCTCGGTCGCCTACGGCTGTTCACTGTTGAACAGTTTCGTGAGCCTTGGCATCGGACGTGCTCGATGGCATAGTGACGGGCGTATGTCCTCCTTCCAGGCACCGCCGGCGTCTGTTCCCCAACATGGAGTCGCGGCCGACGCCGCCTGGCGTCTGCTCCAGGCGGCCAGTGCGCGGGCCGAACAGCTCGAGCGGGAGGGCTGCCTGCAGGCGTTCGCGGAGAACGGGGAGGAGGAGTTGCACCAGGTGCCCACCGATGCCGACGGCTCGGACGCCGTGCTCGTCTGGCGTCCGGAACGTGGATGGGAGTCGAAACTTCCGGCGGACGATCCGCGATCTCAGCTGTTGAATCTCTATCTGCCCATCTGCAGCGCCACCTCCGCGCGTCCGCTCACCGTCGGTCACCTCGGCCAGAGCCTCGACGGGTTCATTGCCACGCCGGACGGCGACTCGCAGTTTGTGACCGGTGGCGACAACATCGTGCACGTGCACCGCATGCGCGCCCTGTGCGACGCCGTCGTCGTTGGCGCCGGCACCGTGGCCGCCGACGACCCCCAGCTCACGACGCGGCACGTCACGGGCCGGAGCCCGCTGCGCGTGGTGTTCGACCCGGGGCGGCGCCTGGCGCCAACCTTCCGGCTGTTCAGAGACGACGAGGCGCCGACGTTGTACATCTGCGCGCGGTCGCACCTGTCGCCGGGCGAGGAGCGCGTCGGCCACGCGCTGGTCGCCGGCATCGACAACGGCGGCCCGGGCAGCGAAGTGGCGCAGGTGCTGAGGCTGCTGCGTGCGCGCGGCTGCGCCCGGGTGTTCGTGGAAGGAGGCGGCGTGACGGTGTCGGCATTCCTCGAGGCGAATCTCCTCGATCGCCTGCAGATTGCCGTCGCGCCCGTGCTCATCGGCGAGGGGCGTCCGGCGATCCGGCTTGCGCCGCGCAGCCGCCTTCGCGACTGCCTTCGGCCCGGGTATCGCGTGTTTCGCATGGGGGGCGATGTGCTGTTCGATTGCGAGCTGCGCGAGGGAGCCGATACGGGTGAGAGTCGGCCACGGGGCGCGGTGAATCGCGTGATTTGATGGTGAGCGCCGTATGCGCAGAATCCCCGTTGCGCTCCTGCTCGCCGTTGCCGCGGCACTGGCTGTGGCGGGTGCCTCGCTCCGTGGAATCCCGCGGGAGGGCCCCCGGACGTTTCGCGTGGCCACGTTCAACATCCACAAGGGCGCCGATCGGCGCGGCCAGTACGATCTCGAACGGACGATTGCGGCCATCGACAGCCTCGGCGCGGATCTCGTCGGCGTGCAGGAGGCCATGCGGAACGACCCGGCATTTGATTGCGACGATCAGCCCAGGCTGATCGCGGAAGGACTGCGCCGACGGACCGGGCGCCGGTGGACCCATGTGTACGCGAAAGCGTGGATCACCGAGGACCGGCAGTGTGCGCAGCGCGGCCGTGGAGACGATGTGGCCACGGAAGGGCTGGCGTTCCTGGCGTCGGAGCGTCTCATCATGTCGGGCTCCGTCCGTTTGAATGAGGGGCGGGTGGGACTGGCGGTTCGTCTCGCTCCGATCGCCGATGTCACGTTCGTCGTCACGCACCTTGCCGCCAACAGGCAGAACCAGCCCGACCGCATTCGGGAAATCGCCGCGCTGCTGCCGTGGGCCGCGCGCCACGGCCCTGGCGTCTTGATGGGCGACTTCAACGTGGAACCGGGGGCGCCGGAGCTGCATCCGGTGATGGCCCACTATCGCGACGCGTGGGCCGAGGCGGCCGCCCGCGGGCAGGTCGGGGGCGTCGCGACGGGATCGACGCGGCCCAACCGCGTGTCGCGCATCGACTACGTGCTCTATGCGCCCCGCGTGAACCTCACGCTCGAGTCGGTCGACGTCGTCGATACCGCGATGCTCGGGCTTGGCGAGGTGTCGGATCACCTCCCGGTGGTGGCGACATTTCGCCGCACCGCGGATCCCGTCCGCTGAAGAAGCGATCGTACGAGATGTCGCCCGTACGAGATGTCCGGACCAGGCGTCCAGTTACTCGCTGCGCCTGAACACCGTAAGGTCGTATTCAATCCAGCCGCGGGCCAGACATTGCTGCAGCGCGCTGCCGCCAGCCAGGTAGTCGAAGCGCTCGCCGAGCGGCAGCCAGCCAAACAGCGCGTCCAGTAACGCGATCGCGCGATCGCGCGGCCGGCGAACCTCCAGCCACGGTGACAGATCCACGGTCGAGTGATGCTCGAAGCCGGCCGCGCGCGCCAGTGTACGCAGCTCGTCCTGGCCGAGCAGCGTATTGATGTGCCACCCGCGGCAGAAGCGCTCGACGGCCCGGGCCGCCGCCACGGTGGTCGGCGGTCGCATGAAGTCGTCGCAGATGACGAGCAGACCTCCCGATCGCACGACGCGGCCGCACTGCGCGAAGAACCGATCCGGCGCGGAGGCATGCACGAACGACTCGATCGCGTATGCAAGATCGACCGGGCCCACGCCGTCGGGGAGGTGGCTGAAGTCTGCCTCGAGGCACGTGAGGCGATCGGCGAGTCGCGCGTCGCGAATACGCCGGGCCGCCAGCCGCGCCTGGACGGGACTCACCGTCACGCCCGTCCCGCGGATCGGCAGCCGATCGGCCAGATAGCAGAGGCTCGTTCCGATACCGCAGCCGAGGTCGAGCACGTGCGGGACGCGCGCCGGCGTTGCGCCGAGCGAGCGTGCCAGCTCGGCGATCTGGTCGTCGACGTAATGAAAGGCCTGCGCCCGCGAGGTCGTTCCCGGGCCCCACACCGCGCGATGGATCACGCCGGCGCCGCCCCCCTGCCCGAACCGCAGAAACACGGGCGTGTGCCGATCGTAATAGCGGCCGATGTCTGCGATGTCGAAGCGAGGCATTCCCGGTGAGTCGACGTCACGACTAGCGAAGCTCCGCCTCAGACCGGCGAGCGTGTGGAGGTGGCTCCGCTTCGCTAGTGGCAGTATCTCTTGCCCCGCTTCGCGGGGCGGGACGTCTTGAAAGGCGTGTCCAAGAGACTTGACTCATTTGGTCGACTTCTGGCCTTTCAAGACGTCCAGGGTAGCCCATGCGGCGAGATCGTCGTGCCCGACCGTCACGCGCGAGTGGCCGGCCTCGACGTGCGCCAGTCGTCTCTTCTTCCAGCGAGCGAGCGTCGAGACGAGGTTGGGCGCCATCTCGGCGGCTGCCTGTGCCCAGCCGTCGACGAGCATGCGCTGCATGTCGGCCTGAGCGGGCGCCAGCGTCCAGTCGCTCGCGTCGCGCCGGACGCGATAGCCTGCCTCCTCGAGCGCGCGCGCGGCGCAGTCCGAGGCGTCGGGTCCGGCGGCAGGACCACCCAATCCCTTGTCCGTCTTCTGATGCGCGTTCAGCAGATCGCGCACCGTGTCGTCCTCCGGCTCCACAGGGTCGCAGGAGGAACGGCCGTTATAGGTGAGCGCGAGAAGTACCGAGGCTCCCTCGATCCGGCAATGTTCCGCCAACTGCCGCAGCCACTGCGCCGACACGAGGTCGAGCAGGGCCGATGCGGTCACGAGATGACGCCGGGCGAAAATCTCATGATTGTCCAAAGCGCCAAGGTCGATCTCTCGCGTCTCGAGATGGCAGTCGAGCTGCGCGCCGCGCATGACGCACTGCGCAGTATCGCTTTGCGCGTCGTATCCGCGTGCTGTCGCCCACGACACCATCTGCTCGCGCAGCTCCGCCAGCAGCGCTGCGCTCCGGTCAACAGCCAGCCAGCGTTGACGCCGGGGCAGACGCTCTATCAGGTACCGGATGTTCGCACCCGTGCCGGTGGCCAGGTCGAGGATGCACACCGGGTCGCCGATCGGCATCGCCTCTCCGATCGCCCGCGTCAGCGCTTCGGATCGTGCGGCGGTATCCGCGGGCTCTCGGAGGTGAAGCCACCGCGAGAGCGCGTCATCCATGCGCGGCCAATGAGGTGAGCGACGCGTCCATACGCGCCGACGCCTCCTCCCAGCCTGGCAGTCGTTCCCGCGCACGACACGCGCCTTCGGTCAGCCGTGCGCGAAGACCGGCGTCGCCGAGCATCCGCGACAGTGCCTCCACGAGGGCCGGCACGTCTCCCACGCGTACCAGCAGGCCGGCGTCATTCCCAACGAGCTCGGCAATGGCGCCGGTCGTCGTCGCCACCACGGGCAATCCGTGAGCCAGTGCCTCGGCGACGGCCATCCCGTAGGTCTCCTGCCGCGAGGCGAGGACGAAGACATCCGCCCGGTCGTAGCACGCCGCGAGCGCAGGGCCATCGAGGTCGCCGGCGAGGACGACGCGATCCTCGAGTTTCAAGGTCTGGATGGTTGCGCGCACCCGGTCTGCCGTCTGTGTGTCGCGCGTGAGGCTCCCGGCACACGTCAACTTCCACTCCTGGTGGGGAACCATCGCCAGGGCTTCGAGCAGCGTCTCGTGCCCCTTTCCGGCATGCAGTGTGGCCACCGAGAGCAGCTCGATCTCACGCCCCCGCGAGCCGTGCGCAAGCGGCGCACGATCGGTCCCGGGTTCGATGACGACGATCCGCACGGTATCCAGCGAGTACTTCGCGAGAAGAGGCAACGCGGCCCGGCCCGTGACGACGACCAGCGCGGCGGTGTTCAGCGCGCGGCATTCCTCCTCCTCGAACCGCGCCGCCGTGTCGCGGTCGAGGCTGACGTCGGCAGCCAGCGGCAGGTGGACGAGCGCGACGATGCGAAGGCGCTGGGCCTCGCACTCGAGGAGATCCGCCATGGCGCCGAATGCGAGGCTGTCGACCACGGTCATGGTGCCGGTCCTGATGGCCGCGAACGCACGGGCGGCATCCCGCAGCGCCGCGCGTGTCGGGTACGGAAAGCTGGCGTCGAGCTCGACGACGTCCACGATCCAGCCCCGGCGCCGAAGGCCCTCCGCCATGCGCCGGTTGTAGATATGGCCGCCCGTCCGGGCGTCCAGAGGTCCAGGGGCCACCAAGGCGATCGGCCGCATCGCTACGACGATCCGTTGACCCGGCCCTCGAACGACGCCGAGGCGACGTGCGATTCGTGCAGCGTCACACGAATCAGCTCGACTGCGCGGCCACCATGTCCGAGGTCGCCGCGCGCGATCGCGGCGACGATGCCGTCGAAGACGACGCGTGCCAGGAACTCGGTGGTCGTGTTGCGCCCGGCAAATGCCGGCATCTCGTCGAGGTTGCGGTAGTTGAGGTCGGCCAGCACCCGGCGCAGCGCGTCGGCGGCCAGCCCGATGTCGACGACGATGCCTTCGTCTTCGAGCGTGTGACGTTTCAGCTCGACGTCCACCACGTAGGTGGCGCCGTGCAGGCGCTGAGCGGGCCCAAACACCTGGCCCCTGAGGCTGTGTGCGATCATCACGTGGTCGCGCACGGTGACGCTGTACATCGAGGACTCCTTCGGAGACAGCTATTGCCGACTGCAGATTGGTCGATTGACGATTGTTGACGATTTCTGAATGACGATTGGCTGAACTGATTGACGATTGGAGGAATCGGCGGTCAATCGACACTCACTCCGGCAATCGACAATCGTCATTCGCCAACAATCGCCATTCGACCAATCTGAAATCTGCACTACAAATACCTGATCCGATGACACAGCGCATCGCCGGGCGACCGCGCGAGCGTCGCCATGACCTCCGGCAGCGTCTCGAAGTCGCTCTCACCGGTGATCAGCACATCGAGGACCGGTTCACGGAGCAACCGCAGTGCGAGCTGCATGCGGCGACGAGTGTTCCATCGCGGCACCTGCGACGAAGCGACGTGGCCAACCTGCGACGACCTGATGGTCAGCCGCCGCGCGTGGAAGGCTTCGCCAAGCGGCAGCGGCACGACCCGGTCGCCAAACCAGCTCAGCTCGACGATGGTGGCGTCGACGCCCGCAATCGCGAGGGCGAGCGCCAACCCTTCCGGGGCGCCGCTGGCGTGGATGACGAGATCGGCATCGCGCGCGGCCGCCTCCGGCGCTGCGAATCGCACGGCCAGGGCGGCGGCGACGGCCGCCCGGCGAGGGTTCAGGTCAACCAGTTCGACCTCACATCCGGCGATTTGCGATGCAAGCCATGCGGCGAGACATCCTACGGTGCCCGCGCCAATCACCGCGATACGATCGCCGACATGCGGCCTGGCGTCCCACATGGCGTTGAGCGCGGTTTCGAGGTTGGCGGCGAGCACGGCGCGACCGGCTGGCACCCCGTCCGGCAGCACGTGCACCGCGTCGGGTGGCACGATGAACCGGGTTTGATGCGGATGCAGCACGAATACGTTGCGGCCGGTCAGCGCGTGCGAGCCGTGCACCACGCGGCCGACGCTCGAATAGCCGTACTTCACGGGCGCCGGAAAGTCGCCGGCCTGAAAAGGCGCCCGCATGTGAACCCATTCGCTCTGCGGCACGTGGCCGCCAAAGACGAGCGCCTCGGTCCCGCGGCTGATGCCGCTGAACAGCGCCTCCACGACAAGTTCGTCATCGCGCGGCGCCCGCAGCGCTTCAGCGCGGATCTCGCCGTGGCCCGGCGCCGTCACCCAGAACGCTCTCGCCTCCCTAGACGTCTTGAAAGGCGAGAAGTCGTGCGAATGAGTCAAGTTTTCGACCGGCCTTTCAAGCGTCTCGCCCGCACGGAGTGCGGGCAAGCAAACACTGCCCTAGCGAGGCGGAGCCACACGCTCCGTGGTCTAAGGCGCAGCCTCGCTAGGCATGGCTGGACATTCTGATGCGAGACACACGCCGTTACAATGTCGGCGTTGCGATCGGGTCCGGACTCGTGGGCGCCGCCGGCCTCGGCTGGATCGCCGGCTCGCCCGCAGACGCCGGCGTCAGCTACGCCTTGAAAGCGGCGACGGTCTTTGGCATGTTGATGGCCGCTGTCGTCAGTGTGGCGGGCGACCGGCATCCGCACGCGCGATTCGGGCCTGCCAATTACGTGACGACGGCCCGGGCGGTGCTCGTGGCGGTGGTGGCCGGGCCCATCGGCCGTGGCGCCACGTCCGCAACGCTCTGGGCCGCGATTGCGATCGCGGCGCTCGCCGCGGCACTCGATGGCCTCGACGGCTGGCTCGCACGCCGCAGCGGCATGGCCAGCGAGTTTGGCGCCCGGTTCGACATGGAAACGGACGCCGCATTGATCCTGCTCCTGTCGATTCTCGTCTGGCAGCAGGACAAGGCCGGTGTCTGGGTCCTGCTGTGTGGAGTGATGCGATATGGGTTCGTCGCCGCGGGATGGCTGTGGCCGTGGCTCGCAGGCCCCTTGCGATCGACCCTGCGCGGCAAGACGGTGGCTGTGGGTCAGATGCTTGGACTGGGAGTGGCGCTGGCGCCCGTTGTGCGTCCGCCACTGAGCGACGTGGCAGCCGCCATCACGCTGGCGGCGCTCGTCTGGTCGTTTGCCATTGACGTCATCTGGTTGTCGCACCAGCCAAGGGCCTGCCCTTGACTCCCGGCCAAGCCCCTGGAGAACCTGCGCCGCGCACGCTGAAGGGTGCGCTCTACGGGTGTAGTGGTCCCGGCGATCGTCGGCCGCGTGTGATTGGGCGTGTGTAGCGCGCATGCTTTAGCGTGCGCGGGACATTGTAGGAGCAGACATGACACTGCTGGCTCGAGTGGGCGCGCACGCCGGCGCGCTGCGCGCGTTGTCGATCCTGTTAGGTGTGTTTCTCGTCTTCATGGGGCTCGACAAGATCGACTGGCTGACCGACGCTGGACCGCTGACGCAACTCCTGCAGGAATGGCGCGGCACGGCGCGGCCGCTGGCCCGCTGGTACCTGGACACGTTCGCGCTCGGCGGAGCGCCGGTATTCGCACGGCTGGTGCCGATGGCGGAGCTGTCGGCCGGTGCGGCGCTGATCCTGGGCGTACGCGTACGCCTGGCCGCGACGCTGGTGTTGCTCATGGTGATCAACTTCCACATTGCCAGCGACGTGATGTTCCGCTACGACTACCTAATCAACGCTTACGGGCTGCCGGTGCTGGGCGGCCTGCTGGCGCTGGCGATCGGAGGCACACGACTGCCGTTCAGTGTCTCCGGCAGGTGAGACCACGGCCGTCGCACACCGAAGCTGTCGTTCACACTTCTCGGTTCTATTTTCTCCCGCCTCCGCCAAGGCTACGGCGCGGCTCGCCGAAGCGCAGAGCGCGAAGGCGGCGGTTCGTGTTCCCGCCTTCGCCAGGG
>JBOGIR010000106.1:0-42666 GCA_050742335.1 Vicinamibacterales bacterium
GAAATCGTGTGGCCCGACCGGCCGACGCGCTGCAGCAGCGTGGCGATCCGATTGGGCGAGCCAATCTGGCAGACCAGATCGACGTGTCCGATGTCGATGCCGAGCTCCAGCGACGCCGTGGCGACGAGCGCCTTGAGCGTGCCGCTCTTGAGTCGGTGCTCGGCGTCGAGCCGCGTGTCTTTGGACAGGCTGCCGTGATGGGCCGTGACCTGGTCTTCACCGAGCCGGTCGCTGAGGTGTCGGGCCACGCGCTCCGCCATCCGCCGGGTGTTCACGAAGATCAGCGTCGTGCTGTGCGCGCCGATCAGCTCGGCCAGACGGTCGTAATACTCCTCCCACACTTCATGCGCCATGACTGCGCCGAGCGGAGAGCGCGGTATCTCCATCGCCAGGTCAATGGCGCGCCGGTGCCCCTCATCGACGATGACGCAGTCGCTGCGGGTGGTGTCGGCGCCCACGAGGAAGCGGGCAACCGTTTCCACGGGCCGCTGTGTCGCGGAGAGGCCAATCCGCTGGAGCGGCCTCTCGGCCACTTCCTGCAGCCGTTCGAGCGACAGCGCGAGATGCGCCCCCCGGCGCGTCCCGATGACGGCATGAATCTCATCGACGATGACGGTGCGGATGGTGCGCAGCAGGCTGCGGCTTCGCTCGGCCGTGAGCAGCAGATACAGCGACTCGGGGGTGGTGACAAGGATATGTGGCGGTCGCGTCAGGATCGCCGCCCGCTCGGTTTGCGTCGTATCGCCGGTGCGGACGGCGGCGGTGATGCGTGGCGGCTCCGTGCCTTGTGACTCGGCGAGCTGACGAATGCCGCGCCGCGGGTCCGCAAGATTCTTGTGAATATCGGCGCTGAGCGCCTTCAGCGGCGAGACGTACACGACACGGATCTCGTCGGTCAGCGGTGCGGACGCGCCTTCACGGACGAGGTCGTCGATGGCGATCAGAAATGCCGCGAGCGTCTTGCCCGAGCCGGTCGGCGCCGCAATGAGCGTGTGCCGGCCGTGGCGAATGGCCTCCCATCCGCGACGCTGGGCGGACGTTGGCTCGCCAAGCGTCTGAGTGAACCATTCCGAAACGAGCGGGTGAAAGCCAGCGAGGGACATCGTGGGGCACCTGAGGCGCAGTGGCGATCGATCATATCAGCCGACTCCTTCCGCGTCCTATACTCGTCGATGTGTCTCACGTCACGCGGCATGCGATGCGACGTACCCTCGTCCGCCGCCTTGTCCGGAACGCTAGCATCGTCGGGGCGCTGATCGCGGCTGCTGTTGGACTCGGCGCGGCCGGGTATCACTGGTTCGGGGGACTGACCTGGCTCGATGCGGCGTTGAATGCGGCAATGATTCTGACGGGGATGGGTCCCGTGAATCCCATTTCAGCACCTAGCGGCAAGCTGTTCGCGATCGGGTACGCGCTGTTCAGCGGTGTCTTCTTCCTGACGATGGTTGCGGTGCTCCTGGCGCCGGCCCTGCATCATTTCCTGCACCGCTTTCATCTCGATCTCAGCGAGCAGGAGTCCCGGAAAGCGGAGAGCCGGGAGCCACCTGTTAGACCTTCCTGAGAGCTATTGCAGATTTCCGATTGGTCGAGTGCAGACCGTTTGGCGAATGACGACTTTGGCGATTCTCGATTGGATTTCAGATTGACTGCAATTTCATCAGTCATCAATCAGTTCGAACAATCGCCATTCAGAAATCGTCAACACTCGTCAATCGAGCAATCTGAAGTCCGCAATGGATCAGGCGCAGTCGTTCAGGAAGCGCGAACTCTTGAGCCAGTTCGAGTCGGGATAGTAGGAAAAGATCACGCCGCCGCCGCGGATGGTGTCGATCACCTGCCGTGCCACGGCTTCACGGAGCGCCGGGCACCCCCAGCTCCGGCCGATTCGACCCTGGCTGGCCGCCACCGTCGCGTTCACATACGGCGCGCCGTGCATCACGATGGCGCGCTCCCGCGCACGGCCGTTGATGCCGCGCTCGAGGCCATCCAGACGCAGCGAGTACCCGTTGCTGCCAACGTACGTGTCAGAGGTGACGAACAGTCCGATACTGGATTGACGACTGTTCGCAAGGTCTGAGAAGCGACTCGCCATGTTCTCGCCGGTGTTCCGGCCGTGGGCGACGAGCTCTTTGAAGAGAAGACTTCCGTCGCGCAAATCGAACACCCACAACCGCCGTTCGACCGACGGCCGTGAGTAGTCGATGACGGTCAGTGTCGGCGGTGCCGTGATGTCGCCCAGTCGGGTCGCGCACGACACCGCGCCCAGCGCGAGCTGCAGCACGTGGGGTGCGATGCCGGCCGATGCGACGTCGATGCGCGCCCCCATACCCGAGGCGACGGCGGCCTTCCCGGCAATCCCCTTCGGCTGGGCGCTCCACGGCAGAGCCACAAAGCACAGCAATACCGCAGCGACGCTGACGAGCTCCGCTCTCAAATCTGTTAACCTCGTGAAAACACTGAAGATGAGACGTCATCATACGGGCTGGGCATGGCGCCTTCAAGCGCAGCCGTAAGGAAACGAGATGGATACTGACCAGTTGAAGGCCTTGCAGGCGCCGCTGAAGCAAAAGTACCGCGACGAGCCATCGGCGGCCCTCATCACGCTGCACGCGGAAGGGCACACCACTCACGGGCTGACCTGCAAGGTCGCTACGGGAAAAGCGCTCGTCGAAGCCGGGCTTCACCCGGCGACGGGGGGCGACGGGTCCGCGGTCTGTTCGGGCGACATGCTGCTCGAGGCACTGGTCGCGTGCGCCGGTGTGACAATGCGCGCGGTGGCGGCGGCCATCGGTGTGGAGTTGCGGGAGGCCCGTGTGATGGCCGAGGGCGACTTGGACTTTCGCGGCACCCTCGGCGTGTCGAAGGACGCGCCGGTCGGCTTCCGGGACATCCGCCTCCGGTTCGAGCTCGACACCGACGCTGCCGAGGATCAGCGGGCGACACTCATTCGTCTGACTGAGCGCTACTGCGTGGTGCTGCAGACGCTGCGTCAGCCGCCGCCTGTTTCGGTGGCAGCAGTAGGCAGTAGACAGTAGGCAGTAGGCAGTAGGCAAGGTGCGTCGCCCCACAGCGCAGACTGGGGCGAAGGGCGGTCCGTCATAATGAACAAGGTGAAGCAAGCGTTCGCCGAGTTCCTGACCGCGTGTCCCGACTACGAGCGCACCGGCCACCTGGACGCGCTGCGCGCCTCCGAGTACCGGCGTCTGGACGCGCAGGGGCACGTGTACCTCGATTACGCGGGTGGCAGCCTGCATGCGGAATCGCAGGTGCGCGAGCATATGGCGCTGCTGAACGAGCGGGTCCTCGGCAACCCGCACTCTGCCAGTTTGACCTCCGCCGGCATGACCGAGCTCGTGGAGGGTGCGCGCCAGGCAGTCCTGACGTGGTTCAACGCGGAGGGAGAGTACACCGCCATCTTCACGCAGAACGCGACGGCCGCCCTGAAGCATGTGGGCGAGTCGTATCCGTTTGCATCGGGCTGCCAATTCCTGCTGACCGTCGACAATCACAATTCGGTGAACGGCATCCGCGAATTCGCGTCCGCGAAGGGCGCAACCGTCGCCTACGTCCCGCTGACGACGCCCGAGCTGCGCATCGATCGTGCGCGGCTGTGCGAGCTCTTGCGCCGCAAGTCGGACGCCGCGAACAACCTCTTTGCCTTTCCGGCGCAGTCGAATTTCTCGGGCGTGAAGCATTCGCTCGAGATCGTTGACGAGGCGCACGACCTTGGATGGGACGTGCTCCTGGATGCGGCCGCATTCGTCCCGACAAACGCTCTGGATCTCAGCGTCGTGCGGCCCGATTTCGTCAGCATCTCGTTCTACAAGATGTTCGGCTACCCGACCGGCGTCGGCTGTCTGCTGGTACGTCACGGCGCGCTTCGGAAGCTGCACCGGCCGTGGTTCGCGGGCGGGACGGTGAACTTCGCCAGCGTGCAGGGCCGACGCCACATCCTGGCGCCCGGCGAGGCGGGCTTCGAAGACGGCACGCTCAACTACCTGGCGATTCCCGGCGTCGAGATCGGCCTTCGCCACCTCGCCTCCATCGGCATCGATACCATCCAGGCGCGCGTGCGCTGCCTTACTGAGTGGCTGCTCCAGTCGCTGCTCGCGCTGCGGCACGGCAACGGCCGTCCGATGGCTCGCATGTACGGACCGGTCACGACGGCGGCTCGCGGCGGCACCGTGACGATGAACTTCTACGATCCGGACGGACACCTGGTGGACTACCGTCGGGTGGAAGAGCTGGCGAGCACGAATCGTATTTCGCTGCGGACCGGGTGCTTCTGCAATCCGGGCGCCGCCGAGGCCGCCGAAGGGCTGACCGAGAATGACGTGTCGGACGCGCTGGCGCAGAGCCCGGACATGACGCTCCCTCGATTTCTGCAGGCCATCACGCATCGCGACGGCAAGAGCGCCGGGGCGATTCGGGTGTCGCTGGGGCTCGCGAGCAACTTCGCCGACGTGTACGGGTTCGTGCAGTTTGCCGCGGGCCTGTGCGATCAGACGCGCCTGACCATCGGCGAAGTGACGTTCGACATCGAATCGTGCCGGGTGATTCGGGACGGGAGTTGATCGGAGAGTAGACAGTGGAGACAGTAGGCAGTAGGCAGTAGACAGTGAGCAGCGTGCAGTGTGCTGTGTGTTGTGTCTTGTGACCTGTGACATAGACGGTTTCAGAACCCAACGGCGTGAGGCGAGGTGGGCATGTCCGGAGCAAAACCGTAATCAGCGTAAGCGCGAAGCGAGCCCGATTGCATGGAAGAAGCCGGACGCACGACGAGCTGAGCCGGTTTTGCGGAGCGACATGCCCACCTCGCTGCGTCGACCGTATGAAACCGACTCTTGTGACTTGTGACTTGTGACCCCGATTCGCACAGCTCCCTTCGGAACCTGGGCCTCGCCCTTGTCGGCTGCGGCGGTTGCTGCCGGCACGCTGCGGCTCGGCGCCGTGCAGCTCGATGGCGACGACATCTACTGGCTGGAAGGACGTCCGCAGGAAGGCGGCCGCTACGCGCTCCTCAGATGCTGCCCTGACGGGTTGATAGCGGGAGTCGCCCCGCCTGGTTTCAACGTCCGCACGCGGGTGCACGAGTACGGCGGGGGCGCGTACATTGTCCGTGCCGGTGTCGTCTACTGCGTCAATTTCGTTGACCAGCGTGTGTACCGGATTGCCGGGTCCGCTTCGCGCCAATCGACGAACGCTCGGGGTCCCCTGACCGAGGTCGAATGGCGGAACCCGGCCCACGTACCGGAACCACTGACACCGGCCGGATCGTGGCGATACGCTGACTTCGACGTCGACGTCCGCCGCCAACGTCTTATCTGCGTGCGTGAAGATCACACGCAGGAAGGACGGGAGCCAGTCAATACGATCGTCAGTATTCCACTCGGTCCGGTTATTAGAGCCGGACACCACGATAGCGGCGATGGTCCGGCTAACCGCCTCCGCCAAGGCTACGGCGGTCCGCCGAAGCTTTACGCGAAGGCGGAAGCCGGACACTACGTACACGGATTGAACGCGGGATACGAAGGGAGCGCGGGCACCGTGATCGCGTCTGGCTACGATTTCTACTCCACGCCGCGCCTCGCTCGCGATGGCTCCACGCTCGCCTGGCTCTGCTGGCGCCATCCGCGGATGCCGTGGGACGGCACCGAGCTGTGGATCGCCGACGTCGATGAATCTGGCGCCCTTGCGAACCAGAGGCAGGTGGCCGGCGGTGATGCCGAATCGATCTACCAGCCGGGCTGGTCACCGGATGGCACGCTGTACTACGTCAGCGACAGGGACGGGTGGTGGAAACTCTATCGTTCGGATCGTTCGGGACGTTCGGATCGTTCGGTCGTTCGGAATGCACCTGCCGACGCTGAATTCGGGAGGCCAGAGTGGGTATTCGGCACATCGACGTGGGCGTGTGCCGGACCGTCGCGGCTTCTCGTGTCATACACGCAACAGGGCCGCTGGCATCTGGCCACGGTGGATGTCACCAGTGGCATCCTGACCCGGATTGCACCTGGACTGCAGCCGCACGACTGGATGGCCGCCAACGCCACGCACGCCGTTGTCGTCGCGGGATCGGACACGACACCCGATCGCATCGTTCGCATCGACCTCGCGACCGGGGAGATGGTCGCTGTTCGCGTGGCGTCCACGCATCGGATCGATGCGGGTTACATCTCCGTTCCGGAGGCGATCGAGTTTCCGAGGGCTGGCGGCCACATCGCCCACGCGTTCTACTACGCACCGCAGAACAAGGACTTCACCGCGCCGGCGACCGAGGCTCCGCCGCTCATCGCCATCAGTCACGGCGGACCGACGGCAGCGACACACGCCACGCTGGATCTGCAGATTCAGTTCTGGACGAGTCGCGGCTTTGCTGTCGTGGATGTGAACTACGGCGGCAGCTCGGGCTACGGCCGGCCGTACCGGGATCGTCTCAACGGACAGTGGGGCATCGTCGACGTCGTCGATGTCATCAACGCGGCGCAGTATCTATGTCGAGGGCAGCGCGCCGACGCCGAGCGGCTGATTATCCGCGGCGGGAGCGCCGGCGGCTACACCACGCTCGCGGCGCTGACGTTCTATGCCGGCGTGTTCAAGGCGGGCGCCAGTTACTACGGCATCAGCGACCTCGAGGTCCTGGAGCTCGACACGCACAAGTTCGAGTCGCGCTACTCACACAGCCTGATCGGCCCGTATCCAGAAGCACGCGAGGTGTACCGCGCACGGTCGCCCATTCACGCGATCGACCGGCTCGCGTGTCCCCTGATCCTCTTCCAGGGCCTCGAAGACAAGGTCGTCCCACCCAATCAGTCGCAGATGATGGCGGACGCTGTGAGCGCCAAAGGGCTGCCGGTGGCCTACCTGGCGTTCGAAGGCGAACAGCATGGGTTCCGCAGGGCGGACACCATCATCCGCTGCCTCGAGGCCGAACTGTATTTCTACGGGAAGGTGTTCGGTTTCACACCGGCCGATCCTCTCGAGCCGGTGCCAATCGCCAACGTGTAGGCGTCAGTGCGTCGAGCGCGCGTCCAGCAGCTGCGCGTGCTCAGGACAGACGGCGGCGAAGGCGCGCAGCTCCCTCAGCACTCCGAGCACATGCTCGGCGACGTTGGGGCAATCGGGCCAGTCGCAGATGTATTCCGTTACCGTGTCTTCCTTTTCCTCTGCCGTCTCAGCCGCTCGAAGGGTCACACGAGGCATAGGGGCGTTTCTCTCATGTCACAAAGGTCCAAGGTCGCGTCGCCAGCCAGCTGATCTTCTCCATCCTACTACGCCCGACAACGAAGGCCTGGCGAGAGTCGCTCGACGCCTCGACGCGTAACGGCGGCATGTTCTGCAAGGCCGCGGCTGGCCGCGGCGACTGAGCGTGGCGAGCCGCGGCGCTTCAAGTCCCCGTGCGAGATGCCCCGTCATGCGCCTCGGAGCCGTGGCGGGCGTCTTGCTCAAGGTCCGCGGGCGCGTGCGTCCTGGCGTATACCCAACGGCCGGCGGCGTCGCTTGTCAATCCGCGCATCGACTTTGAAAGGATTGAACGATGGCACTGAAAGAGTACAAACCCGGAACCGCGTTCACAGGCATCATCGGACGCACGTTCGACAAGTCGTTCCCCGCCTGGCCCGAGCCGCTGCGCGCGAAGGAAGGGGCGCCCAACGTCCTCTTCATCGTGCAGGACGACACCGGGTTCGGGCAGCTCGGTTGCTACGGCAGCCCCATCAAGACGCCGAACCTGGACGGGCTCGCGGCCAACGGGCTGCGGTTCAACAGCATGCACACCACCGCGCTCTGCTCGCCGACGAGGTCCTGCATCCTCACCGGCCGCAACCACCACTCGAACGCGATGTCGTGCATCACCGAAGGATCGACAGGGTATCCGGGCGGCAACGGCAACATCCCGTTCGAGAACGGGTTCCTCTCCGAAATCCTCCAGCAGCAGGGCTACAGCACCTTTGCGGTGGGCAAGTGGCATCTGACGCCTGCCGACCAGATCTCGGCGGCCGGTCCGTACAACCGGTGGCCGCTCGGTCGCGGGTTCGAACGCTACTACGGGTTTCTCGGCGGTGACACGCATCAGTACTATCCCGAGCTGGTGTACGACAACCACACCGTCGAACCTGGGAAAACACCGGAGGAGGGCTATCACCTGACCGAAGATCTGGTCGACAAGGCGATCGGCTTCATAGCGGATGCGAAACAGGTGGCGCCGAACAAACCGTTCTTCCTGTATCTCGCGCCTGGCGCCGCGCACGCGCCGCATCACGTGCCGAAGGAGTGGGCAGACCAGTACAAGGGCGTCTTCGACGATGGATGGGACGCGTATCGGGAGAAGGTGTTCAATCGGCAGAAGGAGATGGGGATCGTCCCGAAGGATGCCGAACTGTCTCGGCACGACCCGGATGTGCAGGACTGGAAGACTCTACCAGCCGACGAGAGGAGACTGTACGCGCGGATGATGGAGGTCTTCGCCGGCTTCGTGACGCATACGGACCACCACTACGGCCGCC
This sequence comes from Vicinamibacterales bacterium, assembly GCA_050742335.1. Lineage (GTDB taxonomy): Bacteria > Acidobacteriota > Vicinamibacteria > Vicinamibacterales > UBA2999 > DATCJA01. The sequence goes on from JBOGIR010000106.1 coordinate 8,505, forward strand.
TGTTCGCGTTTCTGAAGTCAATCGGCGCCTGGGAGAACACGCTCGTCATGTTCATCTCCGACAACGGCGCCAGCGCCGAGGGCGGGCCCAATGGCTCGGTGAATGAGAACAAGTTCTTCAACAACGTGCCCGACTCGCTGCAGGAGAACCTCGCGAAGATCGACCAGCTCGGCGGCCCTGCCACCTTCAATCACTATCCGTGGGGCTGGACGCACGCCGGCAACACGCCGTTCCGCCGCTGGAAGCGCGAGACCTACCGCGGCGGCGTGAGCGACCCGTGCATCGTCCACTGGCCGAAGGGGATCAAGACGAAGGGCGAGGTTCGGACGCAGTTTGCGCATGCCATCGACATGATGCCGACCGTCCTCGAGGCGCTTGGCATCGAAGCCCCTGCGAGCATCAAGGGGGTGACCCAGTCGCCCATCGAGGGGCACAGCTTCGCGCACGTCTTCGACAATGCCAGGGCTCCGTCGAAGCACCTCACGCAGTACTTCGAGATGTTCGGGCACCGCTCCATCTATCACGACGGCTGGCGGGCCGTGTGCCCGTGGCCGGGTACGTCGTTCGTCGAGTCAGGGCTCGCCTTCGGCGCGTCCATCGATGCGAAGACACTCACCGAGCTGGATGCCAAGCACTGGGAGCTGTACCACGTCGAGAAGGATTTCGCCGAGAACCACAACCTGGCGGACACGGAGCGGGAGAAGTTGATCGCGCTGATCGCAGTCTGGTATGTGGCGGCCGGCAAGTACAACGTCCTGCCGATCGACAGTCGTGGCACCGCGCGGCTCGCCGAAGAGCGTCCGCAGATCGCGGTAGCGCGGAAGAGCTACACGTACTATCCAGGCACACAGGCGGTCCCGCTGAATGCCGGTCCCAGCGTGCTGAATCGTCCCCACTCCATCACGGCGGATGTGGAGATCCCGAAGGGCGGGGCCCAGGGGTGTCTGCTGTCTTCAGGTGATGTCCAGGGTGGTTACGCGCTGTACGTGCAGGCCGGCAAACTGCACTACGTCTACAACTACGTCGGCAGCCAGTTCTTCCATGCGGAGTCGAGTATTCCGGTGCCAGAAGGACGGCATACGCTGCGCTTCGAGTTCGAGACGAAGGGCAAGCCCGACATCGCCAAGGGCCGAGGTGCGCCTGGCCGAGCCCAGCTCTACATCGACGACAAGCTGGTCGGACAGGCCGATATTCCGTTGACGATGCCGATATGCCTCGGTCTAGGGGGAGGCATCGTGTGTGGCGCCGACACCGGCTCGCCCGTGTGGGACAGGTACAAGCCGCCGTTCACGTTCACAGGGACGATCCACGCGGTGACTGTGGACGTCGGGGGCGAGTTGATCAAGGACACCGCGGCCGAGATGCGCATGGCCATGGCGCGGCAGTAGGGGAGACGGGGAAGGGGGAGAGAAGGAGGCCGAAGGCCTCGAGAGAGCCTAAAGCCTAAAGCCCAAAGCCCAAAGACCAGGCACCAGGGAACAGAAAGGCAGTCGTGTTAGCATTCACGCCAGCCGAGGCAACGAATGCGAAAACTGCTGCACGTATCGCTAGCGGGCGTCGCCGTGGCGGCCGTCGTTTCTGTGGCGGCCGAGGAACGCATCGATCACGAGGTGTACTGGAAGATTCGGCAGGAGGCGATCGGTAATTCCAAGATTCTCCAGACCGTCCACTTCCTCACCGACGTCTACGGTCCGCGGCTGACCGGGTCGCCCAACCTCAAAGCGGCGGGGGAATGGGCCGTCGAGCAGATGCACGCGTGGGGGCTGAAGAACGGACAGCTCGAACCGTGGGATTGGGGCCGGCCGGGATGGACGAATGAGCGGCTGTCGGCGCACATCGTCTCACCCGTGAAGGACGCGCTCGTGACGGAAGTGCAGGCGTGGACGCCGGGCACCAACGGTGCAGTCCGCGGGCAGGCGTTGCAGCTGACGCTGCCGGAGCGGCCCACCCACGACGTGCTCACGGCTCACCTCGACCAGCTCAAGGCCACCGTCAAGGGACGGATCGTCCTTGTGGGCGCTCCACAACAGGTGCGCGTGACGTTCAACCCGCCGGCGCTGCGCCGCGAGGACGCCGACGTGCTGTCGCAGTTGACTCAACCGCCCGCGCAGGGAGGACAACAGCAACAGCAGCAACAAGCGCAGCGCGACGGGCAGCCGCGGCCGCTCACGAACAACCAGATCCAGGAACAGCTCAATCAGTTTCTCGTCGCGAACGGTGCGCTGGTGCGCGTCAACGACGCCGGCCGCGACCATGGGCAGATTCGGGCGTTCGGGCGTCCCGGCGTCGCCCAGGAGGCCAATTTCGACCTGGCAAAGGCGCCGCCCACCCTCGTCATGCGCAACGAGGACTACGGTCGCATCTGGCGGCTGCTCGCCGGCGGACGAAGCGTCGAGCTCGAGCTCGATATCGTCAACCGGATCCACCCCGAAGGGCGGACCGCCTACAACGTCATCGCAGAGATTCCTGGCACCGACAAGGCCGACGAAGTCGTGATGCTCGGCGGGCATCTCGACTCGTGGCATGCCGGTACCGGCGCCACCGACAACGCCATTGGCTGCGCGGTGACGATGGAGGCGGCGAGGATTCTGGCGGCCATCGGGGTGAAGCCCCGAAGGACCGTGCGGGTGGCGCTCTGGAGCGGCGAGGAGCAGGGGTTGCTCGGATCGCAGGCGTACGTGCGCGAACACTTCGGCATGGTCGAGCAGCCGAAGCCGGAACACGCGAAGTTCGCCGGCTATATCAATATCGACACGGGTACGGGGCGCGCGCGTGCCATGACCGTGTTTGGACCGCCCGCCGCGGGAACGATTCTCCGCGAAGCCCTGGCGCCGCTGAGTGACCTGGGCGTCCTGGGGGCCACGACCACCCGCAATCGGCAGCGCGGCGGTACCGATTCCACGTCGTTCAACGAAGCCGGGCTGCCTGGGATCAACGTGATGCAGGATCCGATCGAGTACGGGTCGTATACGTGGCACACGAACCTCGACACGTACGAGCGGATCGTCGAAGAGGATGTGAAGAAGTCGGCCATCGCCATTGCGGCGGCCGTCTATCACCTCGCCATGCGCGATGAGCAGTTGCCGCGCTTCACGGCTGAAGAGATGCCGCGGCGACCCGGGCAGCAACAGCAACAACAGCAGCAGCCGCAGGTGCCGACGACGTCTCAGCCGGCGCAGGCGCAGCCGGCGCAAACCGGTGCGGTGAATCCGTAGGGGGAACAGCTATGACACGTCGCGTATTCGCGGGTGCGCTGCTGGCAGCGCTGATGGTGGCAACGGGGCCGGGGCTGGCGCAGCGCCCAGTGCCGACCGTTCAGGTCTACAAGTCGCCAACGTGCGGTTGCTGTGCGAACTGGGTGAAGCACCTGCAGCAGCACGGCTTCAGGACACAGGTGACCGAGACGGACAACGTCGCCGACATCAAGGCGCAGCACCGAATCCCGGCGCGTGTGCAGTCGTGCCACACCGCCGTCGTCGACGGTTACGTGCTCGAAGGCCACGTGCCGGCCGCCGATGTGCAGCGGCTGCTCAAGGAACGCCCGGCGGTGGTGGGCCTTGCGGTGCCCGGCATGCCGATCGGGTCGCCCGGCATGGAAGTCCCGAACATGAAACCGCAGGCGTACGACGTCGTCGCGTTCGACAAGCAGGGCGCTTTGAAGGTGTACGCGTCACATTAGGCTCTGGGCTCTAGGCTTTTGGCTTTAGGCTTTCGGCTCTGGGCTCGGAAGGCCTGGACCCCAAAGCCTATAGCCTCGAGCCCACAGCCCAAAGGAGGCGCTCGTGGTTGCACTGACCGCTTTGTGGCTTCCCATCCTGATTTCTGCCGTCCTCGTGTTTTTCGCAAGTTTCCTGATTCACATGGTCTTCGGGTACCACGCGGCCGATTACGGTCGGGCGCCGTCCGAGGATGCGGTGAGGAATGCGTTGCGCGGGTTGTCGATTCCGCCGGGCGACTACATGGTGCCCTGCCCGGGCAAGCTGGGCGGGCGAGATCCGGAATTCGTGGCGAAGCACAAAGAGGGTCCGGTGATGATGATGACCGTCTTCCCCGCCGGCGATCTGGGGATGGGACGACAGCTTGCGATGTGGTTCGTCTACTGCGTCGTCATCGGCATCTTTGCGGCGTACCTGACGAGCCGCGCCCTGTCGGCCGGCACCCAATACCTCGAGGTGTTTCGGTTTTCAGCCACCGTCGCGTTCGTGGGTTACGGGATGGCGCTCTGGCAGCACTCGATCTGGTACAGGCGCAAGTGGTCGACGACGATCCGGTCGAACATCGACTCGCTCATCTACGGTCTGTTGACCGGCGGGACGTTCGGGTGGTTATGGCCTTGAGTCCATCAATTGCAGATTGAAGATCGGTCGGTTGGAGATTGTTGTCGATTGGCCGAATGTCGATTGACGAATTGATTTTGATATTGGATAGATTGGATAGCATTCAGGAAATCGTCAATCCATTCGACCAATCGTCACTCGGAAATCGTCAACACTCTTCGATCATCAATCTGGAATCTGCAATGGACTGCGATGAGATTAGATGCACTATTTGCTCTTCTACGCCGTCGTCGACGACTACGTGAACCGGCGTGCCCGGTATCGGGCAGCGCACATCGCCTTGGCGCGGCAGGCGGTTGCACGCGGCGAGCTCGTGCTCGGCGGCGCGTTCGCCGATCCACCGGACGGCGCCGTGCTGGTATTTCGCGGAGCCTCGCCCGACGTCGCGGAGTCGTTTGCACGACACGACCCGTACGTGATGAACGGCCTCGTCACGAAGTGGCACGTCCGCGAGTGGACCACCGTGGTTGGTCCGAACGCTGAAGCGCCGCTGCCAGATACGTTGTGATCCCCACGACGGCTGCGGCCGCGCAGCCAGGTGCCGCGCCGGCGGCACGCCTCCGCATCGAATCGATCGACCTGATCCGCGGACTCGTCATGGTCGTGATGGTGCTGGACCATACGCGCGACTTCGTGCACAGCGGCGCGCTGCGGTTCGACCCCACGGATCTGACGCAGACCACACCGATGCTCTTCCTGACCCGATGGGTGACGCACTTCTGCGCGCCCGTCTTCGTGTTCCTCGCGGGCGCCGCCGCATACCTGCAACGCGCGCGCGGCATGCCTCGCGTGCAGCTCTCGCGTTTTCTGCTGACGCGTGGGCTGTGGCTCGTGTTGCTCGAGTTCACCGTCGTCCGGGGCGGGACGTGGTTCAACGTCGACTACAGCTTCCTCGGCCTCGCGCAGGTGATCTGGGTTCTGGGGATTTCGATGGTCGTGCTCGCGGCGTTCGTGCACTTCCCCCTGCGCGTCATTGCGGCCATCGGGTTGACGATGATCGTGTTTCACAACGCGTGTGACGGCGTTCGCGTGGCGGGCTGGCAGGGGCCCGGCTCGGCGGCCCCCGATGTCGGCGCGAAGCTCTGGATGCTGCTGCATCAGCCACAAGAATTCTTCCCGGTGATCGGCGGGTCAGGACCGGTCGTGTGGGTCATGTATCCGCTGATTCCCTGGATTGGCGTGATGGCTGCCGGCTACGGGTTCGGCGCGATTTACGCGTTCGAGGCACGTCGCCGCAAGCAGGTTCTGGCGCGACTCGGCGTGGCGCTGGTCGTCGCGTTTGTCGCGCTCCGATCGCTGAACGTCTATGGTGATCCGCAGCCGTGGTCGGTGCAGGCGTCGGCGCTCATGACGCTGCTGTCGTTCCTCAACACGACGAAATATCCGCCTTCGCTGCTGTTTCTGCTGATGACGCTTGGTCCGGCGCTGCTGGTGCTGGCATGGCTCGACGGACGGCCGATTCGACGCGCGGCGGGCCGCACACTCGTGATGTTCGGGCGCGTGCCGCTGTTCTTCTATCTGCTCCAGTGGCCGCTCGCGCACGGAGCGGCCGTCGGCGTGACGTGGCTTGCCGGCAAGGACAGCGCGTATCTGTTTCGCAACCCGCCCGCGTTCTTCACCTCCGCGCCGCCTGATGCCGGCTTTCCGCTGTGGGTCGTCTATGCCTGCTGGGCGGTCGTTGTGACCGCGCTGTTCTTCCTGTGCCGCTGGTTCGCCGAGGTCAAGCGGCGGAACCCGTCACCGATCCTTCGCTACCTCTGAGGCCGAGGCCCGAGGGATCTGTTCGCTGCTATGCTTGGCCCATGTCGAGCGCCCGTCATCTGTCGGACGCGGCCGAGGCGCAGTTCTGGCATGGTGTCCAGGCCGCCGGGAGGTTCTTCATGGGCGAAGCCGACGTTCAGAAGGCCCTCGAGCAGCTGGCGCGCGTGCTCGATGCGCACGGGATTCCATACGCGATCGTCGGTGCCATGGCGTTGAACGAGTTTGGCTACCAGCGGACGACGGTTGATGTGGACGTGCTGCTGACGCCTGAGGGGCTGGCCACGTTCAAGACGCATGCGCTCGGCCGCGGCTACGTCGAGCAATTCCCGGGAAGCCGCGGCGTACGGGACACCACGCACGGCGTGGACATCGACGTGGTCCTGACGGGTGGGTTTCCGGGCGATGGGAAGCCGAAGCCGGTGACGTTTCCCGATCCGGCGACGGCGGCGCTGCGCGGCACGCGGGTTGCGCTGCTGCCGCTGCCCACGCTCGTCGAACTCAAACTGGCATCGGGAATGACCGCGCCGCATCGGCTCAAGGACCTCGCCGACGTGCAAGAGCTGATTCGCCTCCAGCGCCTGCCGCGCACGCTCGTCGGCGAGCTCAACGCCTTCGTGCGAGACAAGTACCTCGAGCTTTGGCAAGCCGTGCAGGATCATCGCGACGAGCTGTAGCGCGCACGCTTCAGGGTGCGCGGGACTTCAACAAACCGGCCGCCGACCTCGAATCCGACGGGAAGATAGACGCCGGAGTCACGTAGTGGTGCTCACCCCCGGCGCTCGTCTCGGCCCCTACGTCGTCACCGCGTTGCAGGATGACTCCTCACTGGTCGCCAAGGGTTACCACCGCCGGCTTCATAGGCAGGGTCAGGCGGCGCCGCGTCAGGCGAGACCAGGCGAATCAGGGGCGCGAGACAGCAGCGCGAGAATCTCGTCCCCGTACGTGTCCCGCCGCCAGGGACCGAAGTCCATGATGTGCGTCAACTCGTCGTGGGTACGCGGTGCGCGGCGGGCGAGATCCCAGAGCGCCGTGCGCGGAACGATGACATCCGACTCCACGCCGCGCGCCCTCGCCCGCTCCTTGCGCCATGTGTGCAGGCGGTCGTATCGATCGCGCACCTCGTCGGACTCGCGAGTGGCCTGAGGCGCGCGCCGCGCTGGGGCGTGGAGGCCCTGCTGGATGGCATGTAACACACCGTGTGCATGGCGGCGAATCTGTTCCGGCGTCATGCCGGGCAGGGCTTGCAGGTCTTCGACGCGGCTCGGGACGCGCCGGGTGAGTGCCATCAGCATCGCCTCTCCCATCACTTTGAAGGGGGGGCGGTCCATGCGCTCGGCCTCCTGTTCGCGGTACGCAAAGAGGGCCTCGAGGACAGCGGCCTGCTCGGGCGACAGGTCGCGCGCGCCCTTGACGCGCCAGAACGCCGCCGGGTCCGAGCCCGCCTCGTCCTGGTCGCCACGCAGGCCCGCCAAGCGCACAAATTCCTCGTGCGCCTCTGGCCAGCGGCCGGACTCCGCCAACGCCTGGAGCTGTCTGTCGCGCAATGCCACGAGATAGTGCGTGTCGAGCCGCGCGTAGTCCAACTGCTCCGGCGTCAGGGGACGGCGTTTCCAGTCGGCACGCTGGTACTTCTTGCTCATCGTCACGCCGAAGTGGGCGTCGAGGATGGCGGCAAGGCCGGCCTGCGGCCAGCCGAGCGTGCGCGCGGCGCTCATGGTGTCGAAGATGTTCGCGAACTCGAAGTGGTAGTCGCGCCTGAGGCCGACCAAGTCGCTCTTGGCATCGTGAAACACCTTCTGCTGGCCAGGATTGGCGAAGACGGGCGCGAGCGAACTCAAATCAGATAGCCTGATCGAATCGACGATGTAGTCGGCGGCGAGGGTGGAGAACTGGATGAGGCACACGCGCTCGCGGTAGGCGTGAAGGCTATTGGATTCGGTATCGATCGCAACGACCGGATCGAGCGCAAGAGCGCGAACGAGCCGACCGAGGCCATCTTCGTCGGCAACGAGGATGGAAGGTGGCAGCTCGATCATGCGCCTCGGCGAATCCCTTCCACCCTGACGTCCCGCTCGGACGCGAGGCGCTCGCGCTCGCGCCGGAACCGCCGGGCGATCTCTTCGCGTTCCGCGGGATCGGCACCCAGCAGATGCTTCATCGCCGACTGCTGCAGGATATCCTGTTCGGCAATCTTCGAGTCGTAGAGGCTCCGCACTTCGGCGATGGCGTCTTTCTGCTGGTCGGTCATCGGCCGTGTGGTGACGCCTTCGTCCACATCTTTCTTCCGGAGACGTTCCATCGCCAGCTCGAACGAAGACTTCGGCCCGCCATCATCAGACACACACTCAGCTTACTTGTCCTTGGGTCTCTGGTGTTGGCCCGCGAAACCCGCGTCGCCGGGTGGGCTATCAGACGCTCATCAACGACGTCTTGGCCCACCACGTCGGCAAGGACGTCGCATAGCGCCGTCGCAGCCAGCATCCTCTGGCTCGACAGGCGTTGAGAATGCCCGCGGCGTCACGCGGGAGTAATCCCGTCCGCGCGGCCGGCCCGCCCGTATTAATCCACGGAATACCTGTGGCCGTGGTCGAAGAGGAGCCCGGGGCGCTGCGCCGCTACCTGCGAATGGAGCCACAACGGGCATCCTGTGCGCTGGCCAGGGTCGAAGTCATCCGGGCCGTTCAGCCCCCCGGCACAGCCGCCACGAGGCGAGCCAGGCTGCTGCTGCGCCGCGTGGACCTCGTACTACTGGACGACGAACTCCTCGACGCAGCCGCGATGCTGGACGCCGGCATTCTGCGGAGTCTCGACGGGATCAACCTCGCAGCGGCCCAGACTCTCGGCGACGATCTCACGGCGGTCGTCACCTATGACGACCGGATGGCGGCGCGGCAGCCCGGCTGGGCCTGGCCGTCACTGCTCCACGCTGAGATGTCAGTACAGGAAGTACGGCCCCCGCAGCCGTTCGCATGCGATCTCGTCGGTGGTGCCCGACTGCGCGGCGGGGCTCGCCGCCGGTCGATAGGCCCTCCCGCGGATCGCACGGTGACGCGCAGGCTGAAGTCCGCGCGCTACACACGGTAACCCACACCGTACCTGTAGAGCGCACGCTTGAGCGTGCGCGGGACCACTCGAGCATCTGCGTCGTCAGATCCATCGGGTACGAAATCGTTACGTCGGTAATCTTTCCATCCGTCCCGACGACGGGCGTGAGCTTCGGCATGACGAAGCCGGTATAGGACGGCAGGTTCAGCACGTCCACGCGCTTGACCACCTCGTCGCGCACCTGTGGATCGAAATGGATGCCGTGGGTGTCGAACAGCCCCGCTGCGGCCGCCGCATCGCCCTCGGACTTGATCCGCTGCACCTCGGCCAGCAACCGTCCCACGCCCTCTCGGAACGCAGCCGGATCGACCATCACGAGATACCGCTTGCCGTCGCGCGTCCGCTCCTCGATGGCTTGGGTGTTGGCCATCAGCCAGCGGACGACCATCTGGCGGTTCCGCATGTGATCTTCCTCAATCTGCGTGCCTTCGCGGACGCGGCGAAGCTGCACGAGCGCGTTACGCGTGTAGGCTTCGTACTCGGCGCGGACGATGGCGTCCTGGTCGGCGGCAAGGACGACGCCGAGCTCGGCGAGTTTGGGATCGGCAAGGAAGTAGAGGGCGATCAGATCGGCGCGTCCCTCCTCGAGCGCCGAAAAATGTTCCTTGATCAGCACCTGCGGCGTGCCCGCCAGCCCTTCCTTCTGGCGCCCGGACGCGTGGCCGATGACCTCGTGCATGTCGGTATGCAGTTCCGCCGCGAGCGCGCCGAATTTCTCGCCGCGGGCGCTCTCCTCCGCCGACCAGGCGAATTCGCTCCGCATCGAGCCAGGCGTCGAGTTGTCATACGCTTCACTTACGTTGGTCAGCGAGATCGACTTGCTGCCGTACTGTTCGCGGATCTTTTGATCGTTCGGCAGGTTGATGCCCACCGGCGTCACCGGACCCGAGTCGCCGGTCTCGACGACGACGTCGATCGCGTTGGCCACGATGCCCGTGGTCTTTGGCTTGCGATAGGCGGGGTTCCACGGCATGCGGTCCTCGAACCACTGGGCGTTTGCGGCAAGCGTCCGAATCCGTCCCGTCTTCTCCTGGTTCACGTAGAAGACGAGCGATTCCCACGAGCCCTTGATGCCGCGCGGGTCCATGTAGACTTCGATGAACCCGTTGATCGTGTCGACCGGCGAATTCCGGTCCTCCACCCAGGCAATGTCGTACCTGGCGCGATCGGCGTCCTCGCCCGTGCGGTACCACTGAATCAGCGCGCGCAGCGCGTTGGCCATCGGCTCGGACGCAGACGGGATCGCCGCGCCGAGGTGCTTCACGACGTTCGCGATCTGCGCCGCGTAGCGGCCGTCAATCTTGTAGACCTCCTCGGCCAACCGGCCGTCCCTCTTGACGAGCCGCGAATTCAACCCATGGCGTTCGTGGAAGCCCTTGAGGTCCGTCATGCTGACCCCTGAGTACAAGTTGTTCGCGCTGGCGGTCAGGATGTCCTTCCCAGGTCCCGGCGTCTTGTTCGTGACGATCGGATCGACGTTCGGATCGAAGAACATCGGGCCGAGGCGCGCGAGCATCTGGTCGAGCGATTCACCGGGCCGTGTGACGAAGGTCGCGCCTGCCATCGCGGCCGCCTTTGCCGCGGTCGCCAGCGCCTGCGGTGTCAGCCTGAGGACGAACTTGCGCGCGGTCAGGTTGTTGTACGGGCCATTGTTGATCCAGAACAGCTTCGTATAGCGCACGACTTCGTCGAGCGCCGAGGCGTCGACACCCCGCGGGTGTGCGACGATCTGCTCGATGACCCCGCGCATCTCGAGCGCGTCGCGGTGCTTCTGGTCGATGAAGATGTCGCGCCCGGCGAGCGCCGCCTGATAGAGATGCCAGATCAGCGTCTTCTCGCGCAGCGGTAGCGACGCGAAGCCGTCGGCGTAGAGCTGCACGACCGCGGCGTCGTCGACCCGCTCGAGCAGATACTTCCGCTGGGCGCCCTCGGACGCCGCAGCGCCGGTTGTGGCCTGCGTGGAGGCGGGCGCTGCCGCTCCGCCGGGGGACGAATTGGAGCAGGCCGCGCTTGTGACTGCCACGATGAGGGCGAGAACGAATCGGCTGAAGAACATACGGTCAATGTAGCCTAAGATCGCGCCGTTATTGCTGAGGAGGACGGAATGCCGGCTGTTTCGCTGCTCGCCACGGTTGCCGCCACGATTGCGGGATTCATCCTGGGCGCCCTGTGGTACGGCCCCTTGTTCGGCAAGGCGTGGCTGCGGGCAGTAGGCACGACATCCGGGGAGATTCGCCGCGATGTCAGCCTGGCGCGCACTTATGGCGCGACCTTCCTGCTCGGGCTGATGGCGTCATACGTCTTCGGGTTGTACCTCGGGCCGAACCCCGGCCGGGCGTTTTCGGTGGTGGCGGGCGCGGCGGCCGGCATCTTCTGGGTGGCGACCTCGCTGGCCACGAATTACCTCTTCGAACGACGGCCGGCCGTGCTCATCGCTATCAATGGCGGGTATCATGCTGTCCGGTTTACGCTGATTGGGCTCGTCTTTGGATTGATTGGGTAGCCGTCCCGGAAACCTGAAGGTCTCCGGCTACCACCATCGGAGCCACCACCATCGGTAGCCGGAGACCTTTAGGTCTCCGGTACGTAGGCCTGGTGTCGCGACGAACGTGATGGGGTCGTCGCGGTCGGGCGACTGTTTGCGAGGGTTCAAGGGGATGCCACGGGTATCGAGGGCTCGCGCGGGACTCGCCATCGCGACGGTGCTGCTGGTGTCGGCTGGCGCCGTGTACGCGCAGTTCGGCTTTCGCGGCGACGGCAATCTGGGGCCGATCCGCCCGCCCGCGCTCCGCACGGATCGCGCGTTCTCCTTCTGCCGGCTGCTGTATACGAGCGTCCGGCGTGAGCCGTCCGGGGGTGGATGGCGCACCGATTATCCGTACGGCGAAATCAACCTGATGATTCGTCTAGCGGAGCTCACGAAGACGCCGGTGCCGTTCCAGAGTCAACGCGAGCCGATCCACTACGTGGTTCGACTGACCGACGAGGCGCTCTTCGAGTGTCCGTTCACGATGGCGTCCGACGTCGGCACGATCGGGCTGAGTCCCGCCGAAGCGGACCAGCTGCGGCTGTACCTGCTCAAGGGCGGCTTTCTCTGGGTGGACGACTTCTGGGGGACGCTTGCCTGGCAGCAGTGGACGCGCGAGCTCGGCAAGGTGCTGCCGGCGTCGGAATACCCGATCGAGGACGTCCCGCTGACCGATCCCATCTTCAGCAGCCAGTTCGTCGTGTCCAGGATCCCGCAGATCACCAACATCGGGTTCTGGCGCCGGACCCGCGGCCGCGAGACGTCGGAACGCGGCGACGACAGCCGCGAGGCGCACTTTCGGGCCATTCGCGATTCCCACGGCCGGATCATGGTGGTCATGACGCACAACACCGACGTGGCCGATTCCTGGGAGCGCGAAGGGGAGGACGCCGCGTTCTTCTATCAGTTCTCGCCCAACGGGTACGCGCTCGGCATCAACGTGCTCCTGTACGCGATGACGCACTGAACGTGAACTCGTCGTTCACCCTTCTCTGTGCTCGCTTCTCTGTTCGTGTTCACGTTCGAACCGGTCCGGCTGAAGCCGGACACTACGTACGAAAGCACGGAGACGTACGTAGTGTCCGCCTTTAGGCGGACCGAACCCAGAACCCGAGAACCGAACCTGAACACGAACCGAGCACGGAGCACGTAGAAGTGTGAACGACAGAGTTGTTCACGTTCACGCCCACCGCGTCATCTTCATCGACCTCGCCCGCGCGCTGGCCGTCGTCCTGATGGTCGCGGGCCACACGTCGAGTGCGCTGCTGGCGGGTTCCTATCAATCGAGTCCCTGGTACGACGTCTGGATGTTTCAGCGTGGGCTCACCTCGGCGCTGTTCCTTCTGCTCGCAGGGTTTGCGTTCAGCGTGGCGACGGCGCGGCATTGGACATCGCACGTGCGCTTGTCGCTGGCGGTCGTCAAACGCCTGCGACGCTTCGGGCTGTTCATCGTCCTCGGCTACGGACTGCACTTTCCGGTGCTGCACTTCTCGGAGCTGGCGACGGTGTCCACGCTCGAATGGCGATCGTTTGTGGCCGTCGACGTGCTGCAATTGATTGGCGTCACGCTCGTCGCGCTGCAGGCGCTGGTGCTCGTGACGCGGACGCGGCGCGCGTTCATGATTGCGGCCTTTGCCGTGGCGGTCGCGCTCGTCGCCGCGTCGCCGCCGGTCTGGCGCACCGACTGGACCGCGCGCATGCCGCTGCCCCTCGCCGCGTACTTGTCGCCCGCGACTGGTTCACTGTTTCCGCCGTTCCCGTGGGCGGCGTACGTCTTCGTGGGCGCCGCGGCCGGCCAGCTCTACGCCCGGTGGGGAGCGGCGCACCTTGGGGCGTTCGCGCGCTGGGGGATGCTGACGCCGGCGGCGCTGCTCATGGCCGGTGGCCTGACGCTCGGCGCGGATATTCCCGCGGATGTCGCCGTGCGCACCGGCGCCTGCCTGTTCATCCTCGGACTCACGGCCATGGTAAGCCGCCACCTCTCGCAGCTCCCGCACGTGTTCGGCGCCGTGGCGCAGGAATCGCTCGTCGTCTACTTCGTCCACTTGTGCATCGTGTATGGCTCCATCTGGAACCCCGGATTGGCGAGCGTCTACGGCGGACGGCTGACCCTGTTCGCGACACTTGGGGCGGTTCTGGCGGTCGTGGCGGCGATGATCGGGCTGGCGTGGCAGTGGAACCGGTTCAAGCACGTGCGGCCGCGCACGGCACGGTGGGTGTCGGTGGCGGCCGGGACGGTCCTCGTCGGTCGCCTTCTCTAATCGGGGGTTCCGCCCGGCACTCTCAAAAGGTATGATCGGCGCTCATCAGGCCTCAGGTCTCAGGCCTCGGGCCCGGAAATGGCTGAGGCTCGACGGCTGAGTCCTGAGGCCTGCCGTCTTTCGAGAAGGGGAGTTCGCCGTGTTGGAGGCCATTTTTCAGGCACTCTTCAGCTATCGGCCGGTGGTGTTTCAACAGGGTGAATTCCGTTTCGACTTCGGGACGGGTTCGCTCGTCGCCGCGGCGCTGGCCGGAACGGTCATGGTGGCCGCGGTTGTCACCTACCGCAGCGTCCGTGCCAAGGGCCGGCTTCGCGATCGGATCGTCCTGACGGCGTTGCGGATGGTGGCGCTCGCCCTCGTCCTGTTCTGCCTCTTCCGTCCAACCCTCATCGTTCGCGCGGCGGTGCCGCAGCAGAACGTGGTGGCCGTGCTCCTGGACGACTCGCGCAGCATGCAGATCCCGGACTGGGCGGGACGGCCTCGGGGCGAGTTCATCAAGCAGCAGTTCGGGGCGCCGGAGAGCCCGCTGCTGAAAGGGCTGTCGGATCGCTTCCTGGTGCGCGTGCTGCGGTTCTCATCGACCGCGGGCCGCCTGGACTCGGTGAACGGCCTCACGTTCAACGGGTCGCAGACACGACTCGGCCCCGCGCTCGATGGCGCGCGCGAGGAACTGGCCGGCCTGCCGGTATCGGGCGTGGTGCTGGTGTCCGACGGGGCCGACACGAGCGACGCCTCGTTCGCCGACGCGCTGCTCGGGATGAAAGCGGAGAAGCTGCCGGTCTACACCGTGGGCGTCGGCAGCGCGCAGTTGCCGCGCGATATTCAGATCGACCGCGTCAGCACCCCGCGAAGCGTTCTCAAGGATGCCTCGCTCCTCGTGGACGTCGTCGTCACGCAGACCGGATACGGCGGTCGAACCGTGACGGTGGACGTCGAAGACGAGGGACGGATCGTCGGGTCCGAGCAGGTCCGGCTGCCGGCCGATGGCAGCCCCGCCACCGCGCGCGTCCGTGCGACGGCGTCGGAAGCGGGTCCGCGGGCGTTCCGGTTCCGCGTGGCGCCGCAGTCCGACGAAGTGGTCACGCAGAACAACGTGCGCGACGCGCTCATCCAGGTGCGCGACGTGCAGGAGAAGATTCTGTACTTCGAAGGCGAGCCGCGCTTCGAGATGAAGTTCCTCCGCCGCGCCGTGACCGACGACAAGAACCTCCAGCTCGTCGTCCTGCAGCGGACGGCCGACAACAAGTTCCTGCGCCTTGGCGTTGACGGCCCGGACGAACTGGTCGGCGGCTTCCCCAAGACGCGGGAAGAGCTGTTCTCGTATCGCGGCCTGATTCTCGGCAGCATCGAGGCCGGCGCGTTCTCTGGCGACCAGCTGCAGATGATTGCCGACTTCGTCGATCGGCGTGGCGGCAGCCTGCTGATGCTCGGCGGCGCGCGCGCGTTTGCCGAAGGCGGCTACGGCGGTACGCCCGTTGCCGACGCCCTGCCGCTTCTGATCGATCCAGCCACGCGGGCGTCGGAGCCGGCCGATCTCGCGCGGTTGCAGATACAACCGACGCGTCCGGGGCAGTCCCATGCCTCCACGCAGATTGGCGGCACCGAAGCGGCGTCGGCTGCGCGGTGGCGCGACCTGCCGCAGGCGACGAGCGTCAATGTGCCGCTCAACCCGAAACCGGCGGCCACCGTGCTCCTCACGGGGACCGACGAACGCGGCCGCTCGCAGCCCGTGCTGACGTGGCACCAGTACGGGCGGGGCAAGGCGGTGGCGCTCACGCTGCAGGACACCTGGCAGTGGCAGATGCATGCCAGCATTCCGCTCGAGGATCAGACGCACGAGAACTTCTGGCGGCAGATGATCCGCTGGCTCGTGGACGGGGTGCCGGGCGTCGTCGAGGCGCGCACGACGGTCGACCGCGTCGAGCCGGGCGAACCGGTCACGATTGAAGCGGCCATCGTGGACAAGACGTACGTGGAGCTCAACGACGCCAGCGTTCGCGCCCGTGTGACCAGGCCCGATGGCACCACGCTCGACGTGCCCCTGGAATGGACGGGCGAACGCGACGGCCTGTATCGCGGCACGTTCGTCAGTACCGGCGGCGGCACCTACGAGGTGGCGGTCGATTCATCGCGCGGGTCGGACATCATCGGCAGCGGTGTCACCTTCCTGCGTGCGGGGCCAAGCGACGCGGAGTTCTTCGACCCCACGATGCACGAAGGGCCGCTGCGCAGGATTGCGGAAGAGACCGGAGGACGCTACTACACGGCAGAGACCGCGGCCGGGCTCGCCGAAGACGTCCGGTACGGCGGCCGGGGCGTCACGTCGGTGGAAGAGCGCGAGCTGTGGAACATGCCGATCATCCTCTTCGCGCTAATGGGCGTGATGTGCGCGGAGTGGGGCTATAGACGCGCAGTCGGGTTGTCGTAACTGCGCTGCGAAAGTAGAAAGTGGAAAAGTACAAAGTGGAAAGTAAGTTCAAAGTACAATCGGGTGGTTCTCGCAACGGGCTGCGCGTCGTGCCCCCTTGTTCGTCGGCTCTGACCGGAGCACGCCGCCGATCGCAGCTGGTTGTACTTTCCACTTACTTCTCCACTTTCTACTTTCTACTTTCCACTTGGCAAGGAGGCCTCTAAGTGCTCCGGGCCTTCTTGCTCATCGTTGTCGGTCTGGCGGGCGATCCGGAGCACGGTGAGCTGTTTCACAAGTGGGGCAGCGCGCTCGCGGAGGCGTCCGCCAAGGTAGGTGTCACCGGCGATCGGCTCGTCTACCTGGCGGACACCAAAGGCGAGGCGGCGCGTGTCACCGCCCGCGCCACGCGCGAGGAGATCGACAAGGCGCTTGCCGCATTTGCGAAGGGTGCCGCTCCCGAGGACGTCGTGTACATCGTGCTGTTCGGCCACGGCAGCTACGACGGGCAGGCGGCCAGGTTCAACCTGCCGGGTCCCGACATCACGGCCGCCGACCTCAACACGATGATCCGGCGGCTGCCGGCGCGCAACGTCGTGGTCGTCAACACGTCGAGCTCCAGCGGGCCGTTCGTCGAAACGCTGTCGGCGCCGGGTCGAACGATCATCACGGCCACCCGCACCGGCGCGGAGCAGTTCACGACGCTGTTCGGCGGCTACTTCGTGGAGGCATTCTCCAGTGAAGCGGCCGATGCGGACAAGAACGGGCGCATCAGCATGCTGGAGGCGTTTCAATACACGAAGGCGGAAGTCACGCGCGCCTACGAACGCGAGGGGCTGCTGGCCACCGAACACGCCCTGCTCGATGACAACGGCGACAAGACCGGCAGTCAGACGCCGTCGCCGACCGGGGCGGACGGCAAGCTGGCGGCGGCGCTCTCGCTCGGCTCGGCGGCCGACGCCGCGCCGCTGCCCGACGACCCGAAGCTGCGCGCGTTGTACCTCGAGCGGCGAGATCTCGAACGCCGCGTCGAGTCGCTGCGGCTGCTGAAGGACAGCATGCCGCCGGCGAAGTACACGAGCGAGCTCGAACGGCTGGTAACCGACCTTGCGCTCAAGACGCGCGAACTCCGCAGACTCGAGGGAGACCCCAAACCATGAGTGACCGAATGCTGATGAATCCATATGTGAGCGATGTCGTCGATCTCGAGTCGCCGGACGATCTGGCGCTGGCCGACAGGATGAAGATCGGCCGCGAACAGATTCTGTCCGAGCTGGGCAAGATCATCATCGGGCAGGCGGACGTGATCTCACAGGTGCTGCACACGCTGTTCGTGGGCGGCAACAGCCTCATCGTCGGTGCGCCGGGCCTGGCCAAGACGCTGCTCATTCACACGATGGCGCGCGTCCTCGATCTGAAGTTCTCCCGCATTCAGTTCACGCCCGACCTGATGCCGTCGGACATCACCGGCACCGACCTCGTGCAGGAGGATCCGGCGACGGGCCGGCGGCAGATGGTGTTCGCCCCGGGGCCGATCTTCGCCAACATCGTGCTGGCGGACGAAATCAACCGCACGCCGCCCAAGACGCAGTCGGCGCTGCTCGAGGCGATGCAGGAGCACCGCGTCACCATTCAGGGGCGCACCTACACGCTGGACGAGCCGTTCTACGTCTTTGCGACGCAGAACCCAATCGAGCTGGAGGGCACGTATCCGCTGCCGGAAGCGCAGCTCGATCGCTTCATGTTCCACATCATCATCGACCACCCGCCCTACGGCGAGGAATACGACGTCGTGAAGACGACCACCGCGCTGCAGGACCCGAAACTGGAACGTCCGGTGAGCGGTGACGACCTGATCGCCTTCCAGCGGCTCGTGCGGAAGGTGCCCGTGGCGGAGCCCGTGATGCGCCACGCGCTCGACATCGTCCGCGCCAGCCGGCCGAAATCCGAGACATGCCCAGAGAACGTGAAGAAGTGGGTGGCGTTCGGCGCCAGCGTCCGCGCCGCGCAGTATCTCGTGCTCGGCGGCAAGACGCGCGCGCTGACGAGCGGCCGCTACCACGTAAGCTTCGAGGATGTCCGGGCGCTGACGCACCCGGTGCTGCGCCACCGCATCATCACCAACTTCCACGCGCAGTCGGAAGGGATTACCACCGACATGCTGACGGATCGGCTGCTCGAGGCCGTTCCGCTGCCGCGGAGCGGGATGTGACGGCGACTTACGAATTGACGAATTTACGGATTGACGGATTTACGAATTGACGGATTTACGGATTGATGGATTTCAAAATACGTCAATTCGTAAATTCGTAAATTGAGCAATTCAATATGAGTCTGTTAGCGAGTCACAGTCCCAGCGCGATCCCCGGTGCGCGCTTCATGGATCCCGTCGTGCTCGCACGCATCGGGAACCTGTCGCTCGTCTCGCGCGCGGTGGTCGACGGCTTCATCAACGGGCTGCACAAGGCACCCTACTTCGGCGCCTCGGTGGACTTCGCCGAGCACCGCGGCTACGTGCCCGGCGACGACATCCGCCGCGTCGACTGGCGGGTGTGGGCGCGTACGGATCGGTACTACGTCAAGGAGTACGAAGCCGAATCGAACATGAATTTCTCGGTGCTGCTGGACGTGTCGAAATCGATGGACTACGGCAGCATCGGGATTACCAAGCTCGATTACGCGCGCATCCTCACCGCGTGCCTGACCAATCTCGTACATCATCAGCGCGACCGCGTCGGCTTCGTCGCCTTCGACGAGGACATCGTCGAGCACGTCCCGCCGTCCGCCAAGCACATGGAGACGGTGTTGCACGTCCTCGATCGGATTAAGCCCGGCCGCCCCGGCCGCCTCCGCGAGCCGCTGCACAAGCTGGCGGAGCACTTCGGCCGGCGCGGCGTGCTCGTGGTCATCTCGGATTTCTACGAGGACCCGGAGACGGTGGTGGAGGCGGTGACGCCGCTGCGGTTTCGCGGCAACGACCTGGTCGTCTTTCACGTGCTCGACCCGGCGGAGCTCGATTTCGGGTTTTCCCATGCGTCGGCGTTCGAGGACCTCGAGAGCGGCGACCAGATTCCGGTGGTGCCGGAGGCGATGCGGAAGGACTACATCTCCCTGGTGCGTGCGCACGTGGACGCGCTGCAGCAGCGGTTTTCGGAAGTCCGGGTCGACTACATCCTGCTCGACACGTCCAAGCCGCTGGATCACGCGCTGTTCAAGTTCCTGTCCGGCCGTGAGAAGAAGCTGCGGCTTCGCTAGGTGATAGCTGGTAGCTGGTAACCATGTCATTTCTTGCCCCGTTGTTCTTCGTGGCGCTCGCGGCGCTCGCCATTCCGGTACTGATCCATCTGATTCAGCGCGAGAAGAAGCAGGTGGTGCGGTTCCCGTCGCTGATGTTCGTCCAGCGCGTTCCGTACAAGTCCATACGGCGGCGGCGGATTCACAACTGGCTGCTCCTGATGGTGCGACTGACGGCGCTGGCGCTCATCGTGTTCGCGTTCGCGCGTCCGTTCCTGCAGCGCGACAGTCTGAATACGGCCGTTGGCCCCGGCGCCCGCGAGCTCGTCGTGCTGCTCGATCAGAGCTACAGCATGGCGTACGGCGATCATTGGGAACGTGCCCGGGCGGCGGCCGATCAGGCGATCAGGGGTCTTGGATCTGATGATCGCGCCTCCGTGGTCCTCTTTGCGTCCGGCGCCGAGATTGCGCTGCGCTCGACGGCGCCTGGCGAGCGCCAGCGATTGAGTGCGGCCGTGGCCGCGGCAAAACCGGGGGCGGCGGCGACGCGTTACGCGCCGGCCCTCAAGGTGGCCGGCAGCATCCTGGCTGACTCTTCGCTGCCCCGCCGCGAGGTCGTGCTCATCAGCGACTTTCAGCGCGGGGGATGGCGCGGCGAGGAAGGGGCGCGTCTCCCGGGGGGCACAAAGGTCACGCCGGTGGCGATCACCGGCGACGCCGACACGCCGAACGTCGCCGTCACCGGCGTGTCGCTCGCCCGGTCGACGTTTTCGAACCAGGAACGCGTGGCGGTCACGGCGGTGGCCGTCAATCGCGGCATGCGCTCGCTGCGAGGCGGTCAGCTCGCGCTCGAATTTGGCGGACGCGCGATTCAGAGCAAGCCGCTCGACGTGGAAGCGAACAGTTCCACGTCGGTCACCTTCGATCCTGTGACCGTTGCGGGCACCTTCATGCGCGGCAGCGTGCGCGCCGGGAACGATGCGCTCGCCACGGACAACGCGTTTCACTTCGTCGTCTCACCCGTGCAGCCGGTGCGAGTCATGCTCGTTGACGGCGGTGGTACCGGCGGCGGCGCGCTCTACCTGACACGCGCGCTGGCGATCGGCGACGCCCCGCGATTCGAGACCGTGGCCCGCCGGTCCGACGCCCTCTCGGACGACGACCTTCGCCGCGCGTCGGTTGTGGTGCTCAACGACATCGCCGTGCCCGCG
Source organism: Vicinamibacterales bacterium (assembly GCA_050742335.1). GTDB lineage: Bacteria > Acidobacteriota > Vicinamibacteria > Vicinamibacterales > UBA2999 > DATCJA01. The sequence continues at coordinate 29,348 of JBOGIR010000106.1, forward strand.
GCACTCGGCCGCCGGCTGCAGCGGTTCGTGGAGGCGGGCGGTGGCCTGTTCGTCGCCGTCGGGTCGCGCGCCACGTGGAGTCAGGACGTGGACGTCCTGCCCGCGGCGCTACAGGCGCCGGTCGATCGCACGCGGGGCGATGCGGCGCGCATTGGAGCGCTCGAATATGGTCACCCCGTGTTCGAACCGTTTCGCGCTCCGCGCAGCGGTGACTTCGCCTCGGCCAGGATTTATGGCTATCGCACGGTGATGCCGATGCCCGACGCGCAGGTGCTGGCCCGGTTCGATGGCGGCGCGCCCGCGCTCATCGAGCGGCGTATCGGCGCCGGACGTGTGCTGATGTGGGCATCCACGCTCGATCTCTCCTGGAACGACTTCCCCCTGAAGCCCGTGTACCTCCCGTTCATTCACCGGGCCGCCCGACACCTGGCCTCGTACAGCGAGCCGGCGCCCTGGCTCACCGTCGGCCAGGTGCTGGACACCTCCTTCGGGGCGGCACGGTCCCCCCAACCGACGAGTGGCGTGGTGCTGACGCCGTCGGGGCGGCGCGTGGCCGTCGATGAAGAAGGGGCCGAGGTGCTGGAGCTGACCGAGCAAGGGTTCTACGAGCTGCGCACCGGTTCCGGTGACGCGGTGAGCGCCGTCGTGGCCAGCAACGTCGATACGGCGGAGTCGGACTTGACGGCGATGGATCCCAAGGAAATCGTCGCGGCCGCGACCGGTGGCGCCGACGCGGAGGGTCGGGCCGGGGCGTCGGGCTTGCCGCCGACCCCCGAGGCCCAGGAGCGATCGCAGCGGTTGTGGTGGTACCTGCTCTGCCTCGGCATCCTGCTGCTCGGGGCCGATACGTTGATCTCCAACCGGATGTCGAAAACCTGAACGGAGACGGCAGGTTAGGCGTATTCTGAGGGCTACAGGCCGGGCGCCGTGGCGAGGGTTGACTCGAGGCATCAGGGACCCGGCGGATTCGAGAGGGGCGTCATGCTCGAGCACATCATCGGCGCGAAGCGTCGATCCACTCCGCCGGCCAACCTGACAGAGATCATCCACGACGTGCGGGCGCGCTGGCGCATGAAGCTGGCGCTCCGCGGTACCGTGCGCAGCGTTGGCGTGGCCGTGGCGCTCTTTCTGGTCGCGGCGTACGCCCTGGAGTGGGCACGTTTCAGCGCTTCGTCCATCGTGGCCGCGCGGGTGCTGCTGGCCGCCGCGGTGCTGCTCTCGGTCTTCTATTTCCTGGTCCGGCCGCTGCGACGGCGCGTCACCGACGAGCAGGTGGCGCTGTACCTCGAGGAACATGAGCCCTCCCTGCAAGCGGCGCTCGTGAGCGCTGTCGAGGCAAGCAGCCGGGGAACGGAGTCCGTGTCCGCCGCGCTGGTGCGCCGGCTCGTGGAGCAGGCGCTCGAGGCCTGCGCCTCGACCGACGCCGTACGCCGTGTCGAGCAGGTGCCGCTCCGGCGCTGGGGCGTGGTGCTCGCGGGCCTGTCGGCCGCCGCCATCTTCATCGTGCTCCTCGGTCCTGCGTTCCTGCGGAGCGCGTTGTCGGCCATCCTGCTCGTGCAGCGAAGCGTCGAGGCCGCAGCGCCATACCGTATCGAAGTCGTACCGGGCAACGCCACCGTGCCGAAAGGCGCCGACCAGACGATCACCGCGAGGTTGACGGGGTTCGTCGCCGACGATGCCACCGTGATGGTACGGAGGACGCCGGATGCGCGGTTCGAGAACATTCCACTCGCACGCGGCGACGACGGCCGGTACGAAGGCATGCTCTTCGATGTCGCTGCGCCGCTCGAGTACTTCGTCGAGGCCGAAGGTGTCCGCTCGCCGGTGTTCACGTTGAACGTGGTCGACGTACCGTACGTGCAGCGGCTGGAGCTCGAGTATCACTTCCCGGCCTACACAGGGCTCGAGCCGCAGAAGATTGAAGATGGCGGCGACATCGCCGTGCTCGCGGGCACCGAAGTCAGGCTGCGCGTATTCCCGACGATGAAGTCGCCGGGCGGGCGCGCGGCGTTGAACGACAAGGAATCCGCCGCGCTGACGCCCCAGGCCGATGGATCGTTGACGGCGGCCTTTACCGTGGCGCGTGACGGCTTCTACCGGATCGAGCTCGACTCGCCGGCCGGCGAACGGACGGCCGCCTCGCCGCAGTACACGATCGACGTGCTGACGGACCAGCCGCCCACGGTGTCATTTGCCAAGCCGGGCCGCGACACGTCGGTGTCCGCCATCGAGGAGGTGTATGTCGAGGCGCAGGCGGAAGATGATTTCGGCGTCCGCGACCTCGAGCTGGTGTACTCGGTGAACGGCGCAGCGGAAAAGACGGTGAAGTTGTTTGCCGGCCGGAACCGGTTGCCCGAAGTGACCGCCGGTCACACGTTCTTCCTCGAGGAGCTCGGTGTCCAGCCGGGCGACTCGGTGTCCTACTACGCGCGTGCCATGGACAATTCGGCGGGGCAGGGGCGGCAGGCGACAAGCGACCTGTACTTCCTCCGCGTTCGACCGTTCCGGCGCGACTTCCGGCAGGCGCCGTCCATGGCGGGCGGCGGCGGTGGCGGCGGTGGCGGCGCCGGTGGTCAGGTGGAGGCGCTGTCCGAGCAGCAGCGCCAGATCATCTCGGCCACGTTCAACGTGCAGCGGGACCGCCGGAACTACACGCCCGCCAAGCTTCGCGAGAGCACGACGGTCGTGGCCCTCTCGCAGTCGCGCCTGCGTGAGCAGGTCGAAGGGCTGCTGACGCGCCTGAACAGCCAGCTCGTCCAGCGGGATCCGGCCTTCGAGAAGATTGCCGAACTGCTGCCGCAGGCCGTCGGGGCGATGAAAGACGCCGAAACCAAGCTCGCGGCGGTGAGTCCGGACGGTGCGTTACCGCCCGAACACCGGGCGCTGCAGATCCTGCAGAAGGCGGAAGAGGAATACGAGTATCAGATCAGCATGCAGCAGGGTGGCGGCGGTGGTGGTGGTGGCGGCGGTGGCAGTGCGCAGCAGCAGGAGCTCGCCGAGATCTTCGAGCAGGAGCTCGAGAAGATGGCGAACCGCTACGAAACCGCCAATCAGGCGCAGCAGCAGAGCGGCGACCGGGAGCTCGATGAGCTGCTCGAGAAGCTGAAGGAGCTGGCGCGACGGCAGGAGCAGGAGGCGGCGCGGCAGCGGCTGCGCGCGCTGGAGCAGGGCGGATCGTCGTCGGGCGGCGGCGCCGCGCAGCAGCGTGCGCTCGCGGAGCAGGCCGAGGAGGCCGCGCGCCGGCTCGAGCGCCTCGCGCGCGAAGAGAACCGTCCCGATCTGGCGGAGGCGGCGCGGCAGATGCAGCAGGCCGCCGACGCGATGCGCCGGGCGGCCGCGGGGGGTGACGCTGGCGCGGCGGGTCAGGCGGCGTCGGCGCTCGAGCGGCTGCGTGAGACGGAGCGGCGGCTGCAGCAGAACCAGGCGGCGCGCGCCGAGCGGGACATCAGCGATGCCATTCGCCAGGCCGAAGAGCTTGCGCGCCGGCAGCAGGAGGCCGGCGGGGAGGCCCGTGAGCTTGCCGGCGTACCCAATTCACCGGCGCGCCGCGATCGCGCCCAGCAGATCAACGAGAAGAAGACCGACCTCGAGTCGCGGGTGAACTCGCTCGAACAGCAGCTCGATCGCGCGGCTCGCGATGCCAGTGCCAACGAGCGGGCCGCGTCGCGCAAGATGGCCGAAGCCGCGAGCGCGATTCGCGACAACCGTCTGGCGGACAAGCTGCGGTATTCGCAGAACCTGGTGAATCGGGGCGCGGCGCAGCAGGCCGTCGAGGCGGCCGAAAACGACATCGCGAGCGGCATTCAGGACCTGAGGAGTCGGCTCGGCGAGGCGCAGGCCGCGCTCGGCCAGAACCAGAACGAAAACGCAAGCCGGATGGAAACCGCGCTCGAACGGGCCCGGCGCCTGGCACGGGCAGCCGAATCGCTCCAGGAGCGCACGCGGGAGCGCGCCGAGCAGGGCGCCCGGCAGGGACAGCAAGGACAGCAAGGACAGCAAGGACAGCAGGGGCAAGAGGGTCAAGAGGGACAGCAGGCGCGACAGGGACAACAGGGGCAGCAGGGGCAACAGGGTCAGCAAGGGCAGCAAGGTGCGCAGGGATCGCAAGGATCCCAGGGATCACAGGGCGCGCAAGGTTCGGAAGGTTCGCAGGGTGGCGCCGACGGCGCGCAGGCTGGCGGCCGCGGCGATGCGAACGGTGCCTGGGGTGGCGGTGCCTGGGGAGGGCCGGACTGGGGCGGCGGGTACGGCTACGGCGAGTGGTGGCGCAACGGCCGGCTGACGCCTGAAGACATCCGTCAACTGCGGGGGGAAGTCCGCCAGTGGACGAACGAGGCACAGCAACTGCGGGGCGACCTGACGGCAGAGAACATCGATCCGCGGGAGCTCGATGAACTGCTCCGCGCGCTGCGCCGGTTGGACGACCCGCGCGTCTACCAGAACGTGTCGGAGCTCCAGCGCCTGCAGTCGCAGATTGCCGAAGGGTTGAAGCGGTTCGAGTTCGGCCTCCGTCGCCGAGTCGAAGCGAACGAGAACAGCATCGTCCTGACCGGCTCGGATGAAGTGCCGGAGGAGTTCCGCAGGCTCGTGCAGGAATACTATCGATCGCTGGCAAGGACGCCGCGGTGAAATCCCTGTTCCTGACGCTCGTGCTCGTGTGTGGCGTCGGGACGACGGTGTGGGCGCAGTTCGGTGGATTCGGTCCGCGCGGGTATCCGGCAAAGTTCGCCCGCGCCGACAGCTTCGGGCGCGGGTTCAACTTCTGCCGCGCGGTGTACACGAGCGGTCGCCGTGAAGCCGGCGGACAGGGGTGGTCGACCGACTATCCCGATGCCGAGCTGAATTTCTCCATCCGCCTGTCGGAGCTGACGAAGACGCGCGTCAGCAAGGATCCCCAGGGCTCGCCGGATCATCTCGTCGTCAGGCTCACAGAAGACGCGTTGTATCAGTGCCCCTATCTCCACATGGAGGACGTCGGCACCGCGGCGCTGACCGAAGCCGAAGCGAATGGGCTCCGTGCCTATCTGCTGAAGGGCGGCTTCCTGTGGGTGGACGACTACTGGGGCACCTATGCGTGGCAGAACTGGGCGTCGCAGCTCGCGCGCGTGCTGCCGCCGTCGGAGTATCCAGTTCAGGACGTGCCGCTGGATCATCCGGTGTTCAAGATGATGTTCGAGGTCCACGAGTTGCCGCAGATTCCGTCGATTCAGTTCTGGCGGACGAGCGGAGGCGGTACGTCGGAGCGCGGTTCCGACAGCGCCATCCCTGCCGTTCGCGGCGTGTCGGATCGTCACGGTAACCTCATGGTGCTGATGACGCACAACACCGACATCTCGGACGCGTGGGAGCGCGAGGGCGAAGATCCGCGCTTCTTTTACGCGTTTTCCCCGAATGGCTACGCCGTCGGGATCAACGTCATCCTGTACGCCATGACCCACTGAGAGCCGCCATGCACGTCCGATTTGCGACTGTGTCGTTGCTGGTTGTCGCTCTTCTGCTCCCGGTCGTGGCAGCCGGACAGAGACGATCCTCGCGCCAGGCGGCCGCCACCGTGGACTACGACAGCCACTTCGTGTTCACGCGCATCCGCTACGGCGCCAGCCTGGGACGTGGATTCGGCGGTGGATGGGAGCACGACTATCCGACGGCCGAGCGGAACTTCGCGGCGATTCTCGACTACATCACGAACATGCGCGTGCGGATGGACGGCAGCAACATTCTCGACCTGGACGACCCACGCATCTTCGAGAACCCGATCATCTACATGTCGGAGCCTGGGTACTGGACCAGCAACGACGTGGAAGCGAAGAATCTCCGTGAGTACCTGCTCAAGGGCGGCCTGCTCCTCTTCGATGACTTCGAAGGCGACGGGCACTGGCGCAACATGGTGGCGCAGATGAAGCGCGCCCTTCCCGACCACCATTTCATCAGGCTGGACGTCTCACACCCGGTGTTCCAGTCGTTTTTCAACATCAAACACCTCGAAGTGCCGCATCCAACGGTGAACGTGCCGCCTTCGTTCTGGGGGATGTTCGATAACAACGACCCGACAGGACGCATGCTCGCCCTGGCCAACTGGAACAACGATCTCGGCGATTACTGGGAATGGTCGGCCGAGGGGTTGTACGGCAGCGACCCCACCAATGATGCCTATCGCCTCGGCGTGAACTACGTCGTCTACGCGATGACGCATTGAACCACGGCGACGTACGTAGTGTCCGGCTTTAGCCGGACCGACCTGAGAGCGGTCACTACGTGCGTGGTGAGGCGCGTCAGTACGTAGTGTCCGGCTATAGCCGGACCGGCAAACCTCAACACGAACTGAGCTGTTCTCTCCTGCCTGACGGATTCCAACCCTTCTGTTTCAGTTGGTACGCCGGATGCGTCCGCGAATCCTGGAGTCTTGCTGAACTTCGAGGAGGTTGAGATGCTGCAGAAATTCGGCGCCCTCGTCGGTGCCGCCGCGCTCACCGTGGCGTGCGCGCAGACCGACGCGGGTATTACGACGAACGTCAAGTCGAAGATGGCTGTTGACGACGCCGTCAAGGCCCATCAGATCGACATCGACACTCGAAACGGCGTGGTGACGCTGAGCGGCGACGTCGATTCGGCGCTCGCCAGGGAGCGGGCAGTGCAGATCGCGCGCACGACGGATGGCGTGCGCGATGTGGTTGACAATATCAACGTCACCGCGTCGGCACCGACCGGTGGTCTCTTGGAGCGCCACGACAATAGAGAGAGCATCGAGGACAGAGTCCGCCAGGAAGGCCGGGAACTCGAGGACAAGGCCGAACGGGAGGCAGATCGCCTCGGCAGTGTCATTGCCGACGCCTTCATTGCCGACGCCACGATCACCTCGGCCGTCAAGGCGAAGTTCCTGGCGGACACGACCATCAGCGGCTTGAAGATCGACGTCGGCACCAGCAAGGGCGTCGTGACGCTCACCGGCACCGTCTCATCCCGCGCCGAAGCGGACCGTGCGGTCATGATGGCGCGCAACACTGAAGGCGTCACGCGCGTGATCGACCACCTTCGCATCGGCACGAACTGACATCGGGAGGGGGCTTCGGCCCCTTCTCTTCTCGTCGGTCTCTGGTCTTTGGTCTCTGGTCTTTGGTCCTTGGTTTTGGGCTTTGGGCTTTAGGCTCTAGGCTTTGGGCTCCTAGGCTCTAGCCTCGCTCGTTCCCGAACGCGAACGTCGAGGATGCGTCAATCCTGCCGCCGCGCTGACGATGGCCTTCGCGCGTAACCACGCCGAGTAGCGAGTCGGATTTCGGCTACAATCGCCGTCGATTCTGCGGGTTGCGAGTACAGGTCGGAGTACCGCGAGGCGCCGGACACGCGCCGGCTCGCAGTCGACTCACAAGTTGGGCGGCCGGCGAGGACTCTCAATGGATCGCCTCCGGGAGCGGACGCGCCCACTACAATGAGTGCCTCAATCGCATCAGTAGCCTATGGCCCTTTCCCCAGGTGCTCGCCTCCGACCGCACGAGATTACGGTCGAGCAGCTCTATCATGCCGCGCGAGCGCGGGTGGCAGGCGAGCGCGCGTCGTATTTGGATGCGGCGTGCGCGGGTGATGCGGCAGAGTGAGCCTGATGGACGAGCCGACCGTCCCGCTCTTGGCCCCAGGGTCACAGCTCGGGCCGTATCAGATTCAGAGCCTCCTGGGCGCGGGCGGGATGGGCCAGGTCTACAGGGCGTTCGATGCCCGGCTGAGTCGCAGCGTCGCGATCAAAGTAGCCGGGGAGCGCTTCAGCGAGCGATTTGACCGCGAAGTGCGCGCCGTCGCCTCGCTGAATCATCCCAATATCTGCACACTGCACGACGTCGGCCCCAACTATCTGGTGATGGAGTTGATTGACGGCGAAACCTTGCGGGAGTGGTTCCGGCGTGCGCTTCCCCTAGCGCGCAGGCTCGAGATTGCGCGGCAAGTGCTCGAAGCCCTGAGCGCCGCGCATCAGGCGGGCGTGGTCCATCGCGACCTGAAGCCCGAAAACGTCATGGTGCGCGCCGATGGTTACGTCAAGGTGCTGGATTTTGGCTTGGCAAAATGGTTGCCGACGAGCGCGCAGCTTCAGGCCGAGCGCACAGCAATGCCGGTCAGTCAACCGGGTGAGATTCTCGGCACGGTCGGCTACATGTCACCGGAGCAAATCCAGGGGCAGGACGCTGACGCGCGGAGTGACCTGTTCGCGTTCGGAATCCTGCTGTATGAAATGGTGACCGGGAGACATCCGTGGCGACGGTCCTCCTCGGTGGATACGCTGCATGCGATCCTCCACGATGACCCACCGCCGATTGCCGCGTCGCTGCATATAGGCGCGGACCTCACCGCCATTGTAGAGACGCTACTGCACAAGCACCAGGCGGAGCGTTACCCATCCGCCGAAGCGGTACTCGAAGCCCTCGCGACGCCCGCGGCTGCCCGCGGATCCCCCACCACGAGTTGGGCGAGCCCGACACTGCTCACGTCGATTGCCGTCTTGCCTTTTATCTTCCTGAGCGATGCGGAAGACAACAGAGCGCTTTCGTTGGGTTTTGCGGATGCACTCATTACGATCTTCGGCAATCTCGAGGACGTGGCGGTTGCCCCGACATCGGCGATCCTGAACTACGCCGCTGGTACCGACCCTGCGCGGGTCTGCCGTGATCTCGGTGTTGGTCACACCCTGCAGGGGACCGTCCAGAAATTGGGAGCCCACTGGCGCGTGTCGATTCAACTGTTCGATGCGACGTTTCACAAGATCACGTTTTCCGAAAAACATGACTTCACATTGGAAAACGTGTTCGACGTTCAGGACGAAATCGGACGCGCGGTGGTGGAATCGCTCCACAGTCGTTTTCCGCTGGCGCTGACGAAGTCTCGCGACAGGTACAGCAGCGACCCGGAGGCGTACAGCGACTTCATGGCGGGTCTGCGCGAGAGCACCGCCGATGAGCCAGAATCGCTACGCAACGCCGCGGAATACTTGTCGAGCGCCGTCGAGCGCGACCCCAACTTTGCCCTGGCGCATGCCACCTTGTCCCTTGTGTCCACGAACATGCACTCTCAATTCGATTCACAGCGCATGTGGCTGCAGCAGGCGGAAGACCACTGCCGCCGGGCCTTGGTGCTCGACCCGGGCCTGCCGGAAGGGCATTTGGCGCGCGCGTGGCTCCTGTGGAGTCCGGCGAACAACTTCCCACACGCGGAAGCCATCGCCGCCCTAGAACAGGTACTGGCCGCGCGACCGAATCTCGAGCGGGCCCATAACCGGATGTCCTCGATTTGTCTGCATATCGGACGGCTTCAAGAGGCGCGCCTCGCCCACGAGCAGGCGCTGCGATCGAACCCGAAGACTCGGACCGGCAACCTTGAGTATTTCTATCTCTATAGCGGCGACTTCGCGCGCGCGGACGAGGCGGCGGAGGCCTGGTACCGAGAGCGCCCGGGCAGCCTGTATGCGATCAGTACTCGCACTCTCCCCCCGCTGTTGAGCGGAAACCTGGAGGTCGCCGAACAACGCCTGGCGACTGCCGCGGAACACAGACCAGACGAGCCCTTGATCGTCAGCCAGCAAGGCATGCTGCACGCCTGGCGCCGTCAAACCGATCTCGCCCTGCAGTGTGTGCATCGCGCGCTCGATTCCCCGCGTTCGTTCGCCCACACGCACCACACTTACTACAACATCGCCTGCATTCATGCGGTACTCGGGGCAACGGACAAGGCGATGGCGTGGCTGGAACGAAGCGTCGACACCGGTTTGGCCTGCTGGCCGTTCTTCCGGCTTGATCCACATCTCGAAGGCTTGCGCGAGAAGCCCGCGTTCACACGACTCGTCGCCGATCTCGAGCGGACATACACCGCTCTGAAGATCCACAGGTTATAGAGACGGATCGCAGTTGGCGCACTGACGCGCACGTCGTTGAGGCGGTGCAACCGAACTGGACCCGATGGCGTCTGTAATGGCGATGCGCCGCGGGTCGGTTCGAGTGCGTTGATATGGCAACACGGATTGCGGAGGTCATGAACCCCAGCACGAGGCGGCGAGATGCTTCCAGGATCGTCATGGCGATCGGCGAGAATTCGGCGGCGATTGGTGCTGTGTGCTCTCATAGCGGTTGCGGCCAGCGCGCCGCTGGCTGGTGACGGCGCTCCACGGTCTCGCATGCAGTCGACGATGTTCGATGAGAGCGCGGCGTACGAGCGGTTCATGGGGCGATGGAGTCGCCAGCTCGCATCGCTGCTGGTGACGCTTGTCGGCATACGCGACGGCGATGCCGTGCTCGATATCGGCTCCGGCACGGGTGCGTTGACGTTTGCGATTGCGGAGGCGGTCCCCTCGGCGCGACTCGTCGGAGTGGATCCGGCAGCCGCCTATGTCGAGTACGCTCAAGCGCGGGTCACCAGCGATCGGATTCGCTTTGTCGTGGGAGACGCGCAGCAGTTGCGGCTCGCCGACAGGTCGTTCGATCGCGTCGTGTCTCTTCTGGTCATGAACTTCCTTCCAGATCCCGCCAAAGCGCTGCGTGAAATGATTCGTGTCACCCGGCCGGGCGGCGTCATTGCGGCGGCCGTCTGGGACTACGGCGAAGGGATGCACATGCTCCGGATATTCTGGGATGAAGCGGTCGCCCGCGATCCCATGATTGCCGCCCGTGACGAACGGCACATGCCACTCTGCACACCAGGAGAGTTGGCGGCGCTATGGCGCGCACAGGGACTCGTGCAAGTCGAGGAACACCCGCTCGTAGTCCCGACGTCGTTCGCGTCGTTCGACGATTATTGGTCGCCATTTCTCGGCGGTCAGGGCCCGGCCGGCGCGTATGTCGCCGGGTTGCCTGAGGCGCAGCGTGCGCTGCTTCGCGCGCGGCTGCGACAACGCCTGCTCGGCAACGGCGACGATCGCGCGATCAGTCTCCAGGCTCGCGCCTGGGCGGTCAGGGGCGTCGTTCGGCCTCGTTGAGAGTTTGTAACTTCTTGTGGTTTGTTGCGCCTGGTGAGCTGCACGCGGCAGCTAGACTCCGGCGCGCTCCGAGAACGTCGGCAAGGAGGGTGAGTCATGGCGAAAACTCCGTGGAGCATCTCTGGGGAGGAAATCGCAAGCTGCAACTGCGCCTGGGGATGCCCCTGCCAGTTCAACGCGCGACCGACCACAGGCCGCTGTGAGGCTCTCGCGGCGTGGCGGATCGACAAGGGCCACTTCGGAGACACGACCCTCGACGGCGTCGTCTTCGCCAGTGTGTTGTGGTTTCCGGGCGCGGTGCACGAGGGCAACGGCAAGGCCCTCCACGTTGTCGACGAGAAGGCCACAGCCGCACAGCGCTCAGCCATCGAGGCGCTCGTGAGCGGCCAGCAAGGGGGCGCGGTGTTCGAGATCTTCTCCGCCGTCACGCCCAACAAGCTCGGCGTCATCTCCGCGCCGATCACATTCGAGTCCCGCCGCGACGCCCGCACTGGGAAAATCAGCATCCCCGGCGTGGGAGAAACGACGATCGAGCCGATCAAGAACCCAGTGACGGGCGAGACGCACCGCGCCCGTATCGACCTCCCGGACGGATTCGAGTACAAGCTGGCGGAAGTGGGGAACACCGTGGCCTGCTCGGTGAGCTCCGCCGGCGTCTCCTTCGAGCTTGCCCATACCTACGCCCAGCTCAACCGCTTCGACTGGCAGAGTGCCGGCTAGCAGGCTGTGGCAAAACTCACCAAGGCGCCACGGAGACACAGAGACACGGAGCCTGTTCTTGATGTTTTCTCTGTGCCTCTGTGGCTCTGTGGCCCGGCCTGGACTCTTGCCACGGGCTGCTAGCTACCGGGCATTGGTAACCCTCCCCCTCCCCCTTCCCCCTGTCCCCTTCTCCCTGCAATGATCGTCGCGTGGGAATTCCTCCAGGCCGCCAGATCTGCAACACGATTCTCGACGCCATCGGCAATACCCCGCTGGTCCGCATTCATTCGATTACACGCGGCGCGATTGACGCGGACGTGCTCGCGAAAATCGAAACGTTCAATCCGGGGAACTCGATCAAGGACCGGATGGCGGTGAAGATGATCGAGGACGCGGAGCGGGCCGGTCTGCTGAAGCCGGGCGGCACGATTGTCGAGGGGACCTCGGGCAACACCGGCATGGGGCTCGCCATCGCGGCCGTGGTGAAGGGATACAAGTGCGTCTTCACGACCACCGACAAACAGTCGAAAGAGAAGATCGACGCCCTCAGGGCGTTTGGCGCCGAGGTGATTGTGTGTCCCACCAACGTCGATCCCGAGGATCCCCGCTCGTACTACTCGGTGTCGTCACGGCTGGCGCGTGAGATTCAGAATTCCTGGAAAGCGGATCAGTACGACAACCTCTCGAATACACAGGCGCACTACGAGCAGACCGGTCCGGAAATCTGGGAGCAGACCGACGGCCGCGTCACCCACCTGGTGTGCGGCGTCGGCACCGGCGGCACGATCAGCGGGGTCGGCCGCTACCTGAAAGAGCGCAACCCGGCCGTCAAGGTGTGGGGGATCGACACCTACGGGTCGGTCTTCAAGAAGTTCAAGGAGACCGGCATCTTCGACAAGAACGAGATCTATCCGTACATCACCGAAGGCATCGGCGAGGACTTTCTCCCGGCCAACGTCGATTTCGACGTGATCGATCAGTTCGAGAAGGTCACCGACAAGGACGCGGCGATCATGACGCGGCGCATCGCTCGCGAAGAGGGCATCTTCGCCGGCAACTCCGCCGGATCGGCGATGGCGGGCCTGCTCCAGCTGCGCGACTACTTCACGAAGGACGACGTGGTGGTGGTGATCTTCCACGATCACGGGTCGCGCTACCTGGGGAAGATGTACAACGACGAGTGGATGCGCGCGAAAGGCTTCCTCGAAGTCAGCGGCATGACCGCCCGCGATCTCGTGGCCCTCGGTGTCTCCGGCGAGCTCTATGCCGTCGAGGCGTCTCGCCCGGTGGAAGAGGCCATTCGCATCATGAGCGATCGCGACTTCTCGCAGATCTCCGTCACGCGCAACGGGCGGGTCGTCGGCTCGCTCAACGAGGCGCATCTGTACAACGAGTTCGTCCACGACCCCGCGGTCAGGCACAAGCCCATCGAGGCGATCATGCAGCCGGCCTTTTCGTTCGTGGACATTTCCACGCCGGTGGAGCTCCTGGCGACGATGATTACGCCGGAGAATCCGGCCGTGCTCGTCCGCGATTTCAAGACCGACAAGACGTTCATCATCACGCGCTCGGACATCATTCGCGTACTAACGTAGGGACGGGGTGCGGGCCAATCTCACGGTCCGCGCACGCACGGTCCGCGCACGCTAAAGCGTGCGCTCTACAGGCC
>JBOGIR010000107.1:0-30161 GCA_050742335.1 Vicinamibacterales bacterium
CAACCGCTGCATCCTGTGCACGCGGTGCGTCCGGTTCATGAAGGAGATCGACGGCGACGCGCAGATCGGCATCGTCGACCGCGGCTACGGCAGCGAGATCGCCACGTTCCAGGAACAGGGCGTGCACTCGCTCATCTCGGGCAACCTCATGGACGTGTGCCCGGTGGGCGCGATTCTCACGAAGGACTATCGCTTCAAGAGCCGGCCCTGGGACAATCCTGGCGTCGTCGACACCATCTGCACGCTGTGCTCGAAGGGATGCAGCACGAGCGCGTGGCTCAAGGGGAAGCCTGAATGGGCGAAGGGCTCCCGCCTCATCCGTCTGACGCCGCGCTACAATCCCGACGTCAACGGCTACTGGATGTGCGACATCGGCCGGTTCAACTATCACTGGATCGAAGGGGAGACCCGCCTGCGCCAGCCACTGTGGCGAAGCGGCGCGTCTCTCGAGCCGGCCGCCTGGCACGACGTCCAGCCGAAAGTCCGCGATCGGCTGCAGGAGGCGGCGGCCGCCAGTTCCGTACGTTTTCTCGTGTCTGCGCATGCCGCCACCGAAGAGCTCTTCGTGTTGAAGCAACTTCTGGAGGGGCTCCTCGGCAGCGACGGGCTCGGCGCGGCGACTGTGGCCTGGACGTGCACCGACAAGCTGCAGCCGGCGCGCACCAGGTTCAAGGTGCCGAGGACCGATGCACCGAATGTGAACGGCGCACGCGACCTCGGGTACGAGGTGGGCCGTGGGAACGACGGCCCTCCGGACGTCGGCGAGCTGCGAACCTCCGTCGAAGCCGGCCGTGTCAAGGTGCTCTACGTGATCGATCCAGGCCCGGAAGGCACGTTGGGCGACGTCACGTGGGTGGTTGCCGCGCGGCGAAGCGGCGTGCTGCCGATTCTGATCGTGCAAGGTGTGATCGTTACCGAACTGACGGCTGTGGCGGACCTCGTGCTGCCCGGAGCCGCCTCCGTGGAAAAGGACGCGATCTATACCAACGATCAGGGGCGCGTGCAGGCCGGGTCGCGTGCGATTGCCCCTCCCGGCGAGGCGCTGGAAGACTGGCAGATTCTCGTCAACGTGGGACGGTCGCTCGGCCTCACGTTGCCCTATCGCGACGCCAACGACGTGCGGCAGGCACTGGCCGCCGCCATGCCGGGCACGGCCTACGCACACGCCGATGGTCTCGTCTTCACGCGTCCCGTACCGGCTCGCAACTGGCTTCAGGCGTCGAATCCGTCCGAGCGGTGGAAGTGGGATTTCCTCTTCCAGGACCTGCCGCCGGTCAAGGGGCATTCAGTGCAAATGGAAGGCGTCCCGCTTCAGGGAGCGTACATTCCGCTCGAATCGGTGAAATAGTGGAAGAAAACGTCACGCTGCTGGCGGCGTTCGGGGCGGGGTTGCTGTCCTTCATCTCGCCGTGCGTGCTCCCGCTCATTCCGGGATATCTGTCCTACGTCTCGGGGCTCTCGGTGGACGAGATGCGCGGCGGCACGGCGGCCGGTGCCGTTGTATCGTCCGGCGGCGCCGCGGTCGCCACGATGGCGGTTCCCGCAGCGCGGCGCCGGGCGGTGCTGGCGTCACTCGCATTCATTCTTGGATTTTCACTGGTCTTTGTCGCGCTTGGCGCGTCGGCGAGTGCGATCGGCCAGTTTCTGATGTCGCGGCTGACGATCCTCAACAGGATTGCCGGCGCGATCATCATCGTCTTCGGCCTGCACACGATGGGTGTCCTGCGCATCGAGTGGCTCTATCAGGAGAAACGTGTGCAGACGACGAGACGTCCTGCGGGCATGCTGGGCGCGACGCTCGTGGGGATTGCGTTTGCGTTTGGATGGACGCCGTGCATCGGCCCGATTCTCGCAGGCATCCTGGCGATTGCTGCTGCGCAGGACACCGTGGGCGACGGTGTCCGTTTGCTGTCGGCGTACTCGCTGGGCCTCGGCGTCCCGTTTCTGGCCACGGCGATGGCCATGGACCGGTTCTTTGCCGCCTTCGCGAAAATCCGCCGCCACTATCACAAGATCGAGCTGGTCTCAGGCGCCCTGCTGATCGCGATCGGCGTGCTGATCTTCACCAACAAGTTCACGATCATCGCGCAGTGGCTCACGCCGTACCTGCCGGTGTATTAGTGCCGATTTCAGACTGCTCGATTGACGATTGTTGACGATTTCTGAATGACGATCGTTCGAACTGATTGGCGTTTGAAGGGATTCGCCGTCAATCGAAGCTCACTCTGACAATCGACAGTCGTCATTCGACAACAGTCTCCACTCGACCAATCTGAAATCTGCAATAAGTCCCAAGGATCGAGTCACCAGGTTCAGGTCGCACCAAGCGCCGCCCCTTCACGGATCTCGTCGTTCCCGCGGCGGACGACCAGGTCCCCCTCGCGCAACTCCCCGAACACCTCCACCAGTTCACCCATCGCCGCACCGCGCCGGACGCTCACCCATTCGGCCCGGCCGGCACGATTGCGAATCACAAACGTGCGCTCGGTGGTCGTGACGACGGAAGTTGCCGGCACCAGGAGCGAGGTCGACGCGCGTCGAACGGGCCAGGTGACGTCGGCAAACATGCCCGTGGCCAGCCGGCCGCCCGGATTCGACACATCGAGCTCCACCATCATCGACCGGGTCCGCGCATCGAGCGCCTGAGCGGGGCGCGCGATGGTCGCCTTGAACGACTCGCCTGGGTGCGCCGGTACGGTGAACGCCACGGTTGCGCCCCTGACGATGGCGGCAACATGCGCTTCCGGGACAGCCACCACCAGGCGGAGTCGCGTGTTCTGCTCGATCTGCACGAGCGGCATCGACACGCCGGCGGTCGCCGGGCCGACGAGCGCGCCAGGGTGAACGAAGCGCTCCGTGATCACGCCGTCGAAGGGCGCCGCCACCTGGAGGTACCCGGCCAGCTCCTTCACCGCATCGGCCGACGCGCGCGCCGCCCTCGCCGAGTTCTCCACCGCATTCCTCACCGACTGCGAGGCCTGGAACGCCTGCTCGGCCAGAATCATCTCGCTTATCGACACCGCCCCCGGCGTGTTCGACGCCATCTTCAACATCTCTGCCGTCGTCCTGGCGCTGACGAGCTTGGCGTCGGCTTCGGCCAACTGGAGTATCACCGCCTGCGCCCGTGCCTCGGTCTCGGCGACCTGCGCCGCAAGCTCGGGGGCGGTGAGGGTGACGAGGGGTTGGCCGCGCTTGACGACACTGCCGCGATCGACGTGCACCTCCTGCACGAAGGACGGCACCCGCGCAAAGACCGACACGCGCTGGTAGGCAAAGAACTCGCCCGGAAGTGGAATGGTCCGATCCATCTTCTGCGCGACGACCTTGGCAAGCTCGATGTTCTGGGCCGCGACGGTCCCTGGGGTGATCGCGATGACAGACGCGATCACGGTCGCGGCGAATGTGGGCTTATGCAGCTTCATACTGTGGACTCGTCGGATCGTCAGGATCCAGAGACAGGGAGTGCTTCGGCACCTTCGCCTGGAGCACCGCATAAAAAGCGGGCAGTACGAGCATGGTCGCCAGCGTGCCGAAGAGAAGGCCGCCGATGACCGCGCGGCCGAGGGGCGCTGCCTGCTCGGCGCCTGCGCCGAAGGCCAGTGTCAGCGGGATCATTCCCGCCGTCATGGCGCTGGCCGTCATCAGCAGCGCGCGAAGACGGGAGCAGCCGCCTTCCCACGCCGCATCGAACACCGACCTTCCTTCGCGACGGAACCGCTCGGCATACGCGATGAGCAGAATCGAGTCGGCACCGGCAATGCCGAGCACCATGATCGTGCCCATGAACGACTGAATGTTGAGCGTCGTCCCCGTGGCGAGCAGCATCAGCACGACACCAGCGAGGACCGCCGGAACGACGAGCACGACGGCCACGCCAAGGCGGAATGACTGGAAGCTGGCGGCCAGCAGCAGAAAGATCACGGCTACGGTCAGCAGGAGGCCGTTCTGCAGACCGGCGATTGTTTCCTCCAGCGGCGGAATCCGGCCGCGCACCGCCACGGTGACACCGCGAGGCGGCTCGCCCGCGCGCGCGACAGCGGCCCGGACGTGGTCGGAGATCTGGCCGAGTGACTGGCCGTGCACATTGGCCGTTAGACTGACCAGCCGTTGCATGTTGTACCGATGGATCTCGCCAGGCATCGTGCCTTCGTTGACTGTCGCGACGTCGCCGACGAGCACGGGGCGCGGCCCGGTGCCGGCGAGAATCGGCACGGTCTCGATATCGGACGAGCTGGTCATCCGGTCCTGCGGAATCTCGGCTTGAATCTGATAGGCCACACCCGTACTGGTGTCCGGCCAGAAGTTGGCTTCGACAAACCGTGTGGACGAGGTGGCCGCAATGAGCGACCTCGCGACGTTCTGTACCGTCAATCCCTGCTGACCAGCCCGAATGCGGTCGACATTCACGTTCAGCGTCGGATAGTCCAGCTTCTGCCCGTACTGCAGATCGCGCAACCCGGGAACCTTTGCCATCTCAGCGTGTACCTTCTCCGCGTACTCGCGATCCGCGTCGAGGTTAAATCCCTGCACGGCCACCTCGACGTCGGTGTTCGAGCCGAAACTCATCACCTGGCTCACGATGTCGCCTGCTTCGAATGAAACCTCGACGCCTGGGAGCCGCTCGCGAAAGCGTGTGCGGAGTCGCTCGCGGAGCTCCGGCCCGCGATAGGGGGCGTTCGGCCCGAGCGCCACCTTCAGCACCGCCTCGTGCGGGCCGCCGGTCCAGAGGTAGATGGTGTTGACGGGATACGCTGAGCCCTGAATCCCGACGAAGGCCGTACTGATGCGCACGTTCTCGGCACCGACTTCCTCGCGAATGACGTCGAGGGCATTCAGCGCCACGATCTCGGTACGCTCGATACGCGTGCCGGTCGGCGCACGCAGCCGCAGCTGGAACTGACCGGCATCGGCTTCGGGAAAGATTTCCGTGCCGACGCGCGGTAACGCCCACACAAGGAATCCGAGCGTCGCGACGAGGTAGACACCGATGACAAAAAATCTTGCATGGAGCAGACCGCCGAGCGCGCGGCGGTGAACGTGCTGCACCCACTCCATGAGCCGCCCTTCCGAGTCCTTGCCGCGTGGCACGAACCAGGCCGAGAGAATCGGCACCAGTGTGGCCGCGATGAAATAGGAGGAGATCATTGCGAAGCCGACCGCGAGGGTGAGCGGCACGAACAACTGTCCCCCAACGCCCTGCATGAAGAACGACGGCAGGAAGACGGCCAGGATGGCGAGCCTCGCCATCAGCAGGGGCCCGGCGGTCATACGCGCCGCGCCCAGTACGGCGCGCGACGGCGACAGTCCCTGCGTCAGGTGGGTATGCAGGCTCTCGACGAACACCACGGCCTGGTCGACGAGCAGTCCCACCGACAGCGCCAGACCGCCTAGCGTCATGATGTTCACCGTCTGTCCGGCCGCCCAAAGGCAGACCAACGCGGCCAGCAGCGAAAACGGGATCGTCGTCACCACGATGAGCGCGCTGCGGAAATCGCGGAGGAACAGCAGGATGACGAAACCGGTAAGGACGGCGCCGAGCAGTCCTTCGGTGACGAGGGTCCTGATGGCCTGCACCACGTACTCCGACTGGTCGAACTCGAGCCTGATCTCGACATCGTCCGGAGCCACGGCGTGCATCTGCGGCAGGGCGTCGCGGATGCTCTGCACCAGGTCGAGCGTCGAGGCGTCGGACCGCTTCGTGATGGGGATGTACACGGTGCGCCGTCCGTCCACGTGGGCGTAGCCGACGATGATGTCCGTGCTGTCCTCGATGCCTGCGATGTCGCGCAGGTACACGGCCGGGCCGGATCCGGTCCGGACCGGCGAGTCGAGAAGTGCCGGAAGGTCGTCGCCAAGCGTGCCGTTGTTGGTGGCAATGCGGATGAGATCTCCGGTGCGCACGTTGCCCGACGGCGAAATCGACGACGCGCCGCGCATCGCGGCGACAGCCTCTTCGGGCGACACCTTGTACTGGCGCATGCGGTCGGGGTCGAGCCGCACGACGATCGTCCGCTGATTGCCCCCGAAGGGTGGCGGCGCCGAGACGCCGGGAATGGTGGCCAGCACCGGGCGCACCAGGTTGAGCGCGATGTCCTGCATCTCGCCGGGTCCCCGGTTGGGGCTGGAGAAGATGAGCTGCGCCACCGGTACGCTGCCCGCGTCGTAGCGCAGCACGAACGGCGGGACGGCGCCCGGAGGCATGAGTGCCCGAGCGCGGTTGACGAACGCCACGGTCTGCGCCATCGCCTGGTTCATGTCGGTGCCGGGATGGAACACCAGCTTCATGAGCGACGCGCTCTGGATGCTCTTCGACTCGACGTGCTCGATCCCGTCGACGTACAGGAAGTGGTACTCGTAGTAGTAGGTGGCGAACGCCTCCATCTGCCGGGGATCGAGTCCCCCGTACGGCTGCGCGACATAGATGGCCGGCGCGCCCAATTCGGGGAAGATATCGACCGGCATGCGCGCAATCGCAAGCGCGGACGAAAGCGCGACCGCCAGCACGGCGACGAGCACCGAAACGGGGCGCCTCAGCGCAAGTTGGACGAACCACATGATTGGTGCCTCCCCTGCGTTACGGCTGCGCGCGAGCCAGGAACGGATCGAGGCTGCCCTGGGCCGTCGCCACGAGCAGCAAGCCGCGCCACACGTTGAGCCTGGCCAGCGCATCGTCAATTTCGGACTGCGTGAGCAGCCGCTGGGCGTCGGCCACTTCGAGGATGCTGCTCAAGCCCGCCTGATAGCGGGCCGTCGCCTGCTGATGCGTGGCGAGGGCGGCGGCCAGTTGGAACGGTGTGTTCGCAGACACCAGGTGCGCGCCGCTGAGCAGCGCCTGCGACCGCCCGAACTGGGCCTCGAGATCCTCGATGACCCTCTCGTATCGAGCGGTTTCCGTCAGCTGGCGCTGGAACTCCGCCTGGGTGCGAGCCGAGAGCACCGGCCGATCCATGAGCGGAAAGATCACGTTCATGCCGACCGCCCAGTTGCTGATGTCCGGCGCCAGGCCGCCAAGACCGCCGCTGACCGTCCCATCGGGCCGCACCCCGGTGCCGCGCGCGTACGTGTTGAGGAGCACGTTGAACCGCGGCACGTACGAGCGCTCCACCACGCGCAGGCGCGCACGGCTTTCCTCGATGGCGGCGTTCTGCTCGGCGGCCAGTGGATGCAGGCGAAGGCTGGCCGCCCCGAGCTTGGGCGACGGCGAGGCGGCCGCAATGGCGTCCGGGGGCGGCAGCTCGAGCAGCGAGCCGGCGCTCACCCGGATCGACTGAGGGTCTTGACCCGTGTACTGCGCGAGCACGACGCGGGCCACGGTGGCGTTTTGATCGGCGACGATCCGCTGCGTCTCGGCGAGCGCGAGCTCTGCGCGTGCGCGCTCGGCGTCGACGCCGGGCCGCAGCCCCGCCTGCACGCGGGCGACGACAACCTCGTGGAACACGCGCGCACGTTCGACCGCTGCCGTGGCGGCGCGCACGGTCTGCTCGGTGGCCACGACGGTGAGAAAGCCGTCGGCCGCCGCTGTCGCCACCTGCAGCCTGGTGAGATCCGCCGAGGCGGACGTGCGCCGCAGCGTCGACTCGGCCGATGCGACGTTCGCCCCGCGCACGCCCAGATCGAACGGCTCCCAGTTCAGGAGCACGCCCATGGCGCTGCCCCAGGCCGTCTCGTTCCTGTCGACGCCGATGCCGCCCGACACGCCGGCGACAACCGGCTGCGGCAGAATCAGCCCGGTCACGCTGTTTCGCGTGGCGCGATTCACCTGCCACAGGACGTCGGCACGTGGCAGGTAGGCGGTGCGGGACACGTCGACGCCGGCCGCCGAGACCTGGACGCTGGCCAGCGCCGCACGCACGGCCGGGTAGTTGTCGAGCGCGGTCGCAACCGCTTCGCGCAGCGTCAGAACTGGCGCAACCGCCTGCGGCGGCGCCTGCAGCGTCAGCTGGGGTTGCTGCTGCGCGTACGTCGCACTCGGCACACACAACGCCAGCGCAAGGGCCAGGATTCTCATACGTGGGACAACCCGGAGAGGTTATCCCGCGCTCGGCCGTGGAGGGTGTAAGGAGGTTGTAAAAAGGGTGCAGCGCAGCGACAGCGTAAAGGTGCTTCCGTGCCCCGGCCGGCTGGCGACGCTCAGCGAGCCTCCCATCGACTCGGCCACCTGCCGGGCGAGCGCCAGGCCGAGACCCGTGCCATGGATCTGAGAGCGCCGCACCGACGGGCTGCGATAAAACGGTTCGAAGACGTGTGGCAGATCTTCCGGCGTGATGCCGATGCCGCGATCGGACACGTCGATGTGCACGTGGGAATCCCCCGTGCCATCGTTGACGAGCCGCGCCCGAATCCCAATCCAGCGCTCATCCTTGCTGTACTTGAGCGCGTTGGTGATCAGATTCTCGACGCACTGCGACACGGCCATGCGTTCGCCCGTGATCGGCGGCAAATCGGGCGGCACGTCTCGATCGATCGTGAACTGCGCCGCGCGGATCAATCCTTCGGTGCTCGCCAGGGCGGCGGCGACGATTTCCGACGGCAACAGTGACTGCATGACGTGCCGCTGCTCTCCATCGCGCGTGGCCGCAAACAACAGCACGCGTTCGACGAGACCGGAGAGCCGGCCGACTTCCTCGGCCATGACCGATCCGTACTCCCGCAGCTGCGGCTGACTGTCGACGACTCCGTTGGCGATGTTGTCGGCGGCCGATCCGATGATCGTCAGCGGCGTCCGCAGCTCGTGTGAGACCGCCGTGACGAAATCCATCTGCAGGCGCGCGAACCGCTGCGCGCGGATGCTCGTGATGACGAGCATCGACATGCTGAGGACCAGGAGAAAGAGCGCACCAAAGCTCAGCGCGAGGCCCCGGCGCCGGACATCCGCGACGAAGGCACCGAGCGGACCGCCGCGCCTGTGTCTCACGACGAGCTGCCAGTCGTCTTCCGGCGGCGTCTGCCGCAGAAGCGGAAACCAGCTGATCCCAACAGCAGCTGTCGGGCCGCTGTTGTCGGACGTCCGGTGAAAGATGGCGATCGGCGCCCGGGACGTCTGATCCGATGCGCGCCCAAACAGGTCCATCCGCCCGTCGGCGTCGAGGACCTCTTGCTCGCCAAAGCCGGGATCGGACGCATAGATCACGCGGCGCGGCGGCGTTCCGCCCACGACAGCGACTTCATAGTCCAGCCCATCGGTACCTTGGAAGTACCGGTGCGCGAGATCGGGCAGAATGCGGGAGCTCAACACAGCGTCGTCGAGCTGGATGACGAGCCATTGAGTCGCCGGACGTCCTCCCGCCGGATTACGGGATGCCGCGGCGTTCTGGTTCAGAGGCCGGATCAGCGCGGGAACGGCCGGGTCGAACCGCCAGTCGCGCAATGCCGCCCCGATGTTGTAGAAGCTCTCCGTCAGCTGCCTGCCCGCACGCGGTTCGGAACCGGATTCCGCCACCAGGGACAGGGCAGACTTCAGGTCGCGCGCCATGGTCCCAAGCGCCGGCGGCCATTCCACTCTGGCAAACGTCCCCGTGTCCGGATTCAGTCGAAATGTGTGCGGGCCCGCGTTCAGTGGTGTGCCATCGATCACGTAGACGTCGGCGACCAGGTCAGGATACCGGGCAATCGACCGCCATTCCGCAAAGCGTTCCGCGAATTGGTTGAAATCATCAGCCGGCGAGAATTCGGCCGCCATCCGGATCGTCAGGCAGACCTCCGACAGGTTGCGAAAGAGGTCGAGGTGCCAGTTGATCATGGAGAGCTGCAGCGCATCGGCCAGTCGTACGCCCGTCGCCTCGCTGGCCTGGCGGTTCCAGCGATACTGAAGGATCGCCAGCCCGACGATCACAACCCCCGTAACGAGGAGTACCGCCGCCAGTCCGGCGCGCTCCTTGAACAGTTTCATACGCTCAGCGACGGCTTGAACTTGTATCCGAGGCCCTGCACGGTGACGAAAAACCGCGGTCGTTTAGGGTCGTCTTCGAGCTTCTGACGCAGGCTGGCCACGTGCACGTCCACTGTCCGAGTAAACGTCGACGCGCTGTAGCCCCAGACGCGGGTCAAGAGATCCTGACGGGAGAGTGTCACACCCTCGTTTTCCAGGAAGAACCGAAGAAGCTGAAACTCACGGGCCGACAGGCCGACGGCTTCGCCGTCACGCACGACTTCGGTCCCACGGAGGTCGACCCGGACATGCCCGAACTCGTACACGGCCGGCGGCGCGGCGGGCCGAGTGGGGGCGCGCCTGAGCAGCGCCTCGATGCGCGCCAGCAGTTCCGGCATCTTGAACGGCTTCGTCAGGTAGTCATCGGCGCCGATCTTGAGCCCGGCGACCTTGTCGGGCGTCCGGCCGCGCGCGGTGAGCATCAGAATCGGGGTAATCAAGCCCGACTCGCGAATACCACTGCACACGTCTAGGCCGTCGCGCCGGGGGAGCATGATGTCGAGCACGATCAGATCGAACGGGAGTTGTGTAGCCTTCGCAAAGCCTTCTTCGCCATCGGCCGCGCAATCGACGACATACCCCTCCTTGCGCAGCCGGTCGCCCAGAGTCATGCGCAGGGCGTATTCGTCTTCAACGAGCAGAATGCTGTCCATATCCGGCGCGCCGAGTCAGCATAATCGCGATACGGCCCAGCCAGGAGGTTTACTCTACTGGCGCTGAAGGGGTGTTACCCAAACGTAACATCTGCGACATTTTCACGAAATGTGCATGCTCTACAAATCGGGAGTATGGCTAGATTCTACCTGGCCCTGACCCTATCGTTGATGCTGGTCCAGGTGGCGGTGGCCCAGACCGCCGCGGCTCAGACGGCGACGGCGCAGCCGAGCGCCTCCGTGGCAGCCCAAGCCTCAGCCGGTGCCGACACGCCATCGACGTACGACAGGGTCTGGCAACAGTTCACCACGCTATACGACAACAAAGCGAATCCCGTTGTGCAGCGAATCCTGTTCAGCGGCCGCTTCCAGCACGAGTTCGTCAATGTCGCTGCGGACCAGGGCGACCACGACGAATGGAACACCCGGCGCCTGCGCGTGGGCCCGCGCATCACGCTGTTCCACAATTACACAGTGCACGTCGAGGCCGAGCTGAACCCGCAGGAGATCGACCCGCTCTACATGCGGCTTACGGATGCGTATCTGCAGTGGAGCAGAAGCGCGCGGCTTGCCGTCACCGTCGGCAAGCAGGGCATCCCGTACACGATGGATGGCGCGACGTCGTCAAAGGAGCTCCTGGCGATCGACCGGAGCAACCTGACCAACAACATCTGGTTTCCGCAGGAGTACCTCCCGGGCGCGAGCGTGTCCGGAACGACCGCTGCGTGGACGTACCGGGCGGGTGTGTATTCCGCGGGGGAAGCCAACAAGGAGTTCGGCACGTTCGACGGCGGCACTGTCACTCTTGCCGTCCTCGGCTACGATTTCGCGGACAAACTTGCCTCGAAAGTGGCCTTGCTGGCTGCCAACTACGTGCATCAGACCGAGGATCCGGATAACACGTTCACGCGGCAGCTTGAAGACATCCTGTCGGTCAACTTCAGGTTCGAAACCGATCGGTGGGGCGTGCGCACGGACGTTTCAACGGCGGCGGGGTACCTGAGTCAGAGTGACATCTGGGGCGCCACAGCGATGCCCTACTACAACGTGACAGCCAAGTTGCAGCTCGTCGGCCGCTACACATTCCTCGACAGCGCCGAGCCGAATGGCGTGCAGCTTGCGACCTACGAGAACCGCGTCGTCAGGGGACGAGGCGACCAGTACAACGAGATCTATCTCGGCGCCAACTACTTCTTCTACGGTCACAAGCTGAAGCTGCAGACGGGTCTGCTGTTTGCCGACATGAACGACCGCGCGAACGACGGCGGCGAATATTCCGGCGTGTCCTGGACGACGGGCGTGCGCGTCGGGTGGTAACTCGTTCGCGTCTGTCGTCACTTCGGGTATTCTGTTGGCGGCATGCAGAAGCGTCTCGTGCGAATGACGGTGCTCACGCTCCTGCTTGCCGCCAGCCTCGCCGCGGCGTTCTTCCTCTGGAGGATCCAGCAACAACGTGACGCGCTCGCGGCCGCCGAAGACATGCTCGCCGAGCGTTTCGCGGTGGTGGGCGACACGATTGGCGGCATCGGAACGGCGCAGCAAGGCTATGTCGCGCCAGGGCAACTCGATGAACCGTGGTTCGAGCGCATGTCGATGCTTCTCGAGGCGCTCAATCAGGAACTGGCGATCATCGGTCCGGCCCTTCGCTCGCCTGACGCGACCGCCGCGTTCGCGACGTTGACCGACTCCGTCGAGGCGCTGGTTGCCGCCGACGAGCGCGCCCGCGAAAACCTGAGCCGCGGGCAGGACCTCATGGCGGCCGATGTCATCTTCAGCGATGGGCGGAACATCCTGGACGCCATCACGGCAAAGCTGCACGAAGCGCAGCGGGCCGAACGCGGCGGGACACGCACGGAACTCGCCACGCTCGAACGCCAGCGCTGGATCACTCTCGGGTTGGCAACCCTCGTCTGGTTTGGCGTCGTCGTCTCACTAATCCGTGGCTCGGCGTCCGGAGCTGCTGATCCGGTGGAACCCCGCCGGACGATTCCGCTGCCGGCAAGCAGGCCGGCGGGCGCTGGATCGCCGGTCGATCTCGCCGCCGCAGCCGCGCTGTGTACGGACTTGTCGCGTGTCGCTGAAGCCGCGGCACTCTCGGCGCTCCTGGGGCGCACCGCGTCGATTCTGGATGCGTCGGGGGTGACCTTGTGGCTAGGCGCCGGGGAGCAACTGTTCGCGGTATTGGGCCACGGATACACGCAGGAAACGCTCGCGCGACTTGGTCCTGTCGCACGGGACGCGGACAACGCGGTGGCCAGGGTCTGGCGCACGAGCCGGTTGGCCACCGTCGCCGGCGCCGGAACGGCCGGTGGCGCCGTCGTCGCACCGATGTTCGGTCCCGGCGGGTGCATCGGCGTGCTGGCTGTCGAAAGTCGGCAGGCCCGCGAACCGGATCCGGCGCTCCAGGCAGTGGCCGCGATGATTGCCGCGCAAGTGGCGACGGCGATAGCCGCCTGGCCGGCGCCGAGTGCCCCGCAGCCGCTCGCCGATACGCCAACGGCTCGATCGGCCTGACCTGTTTTCTCCTACAGCATCAGTCTTTCCGAGCCGACACCTAGAGAGCGAGGTGTTCTGGCCGATGCGTTTCTCATTCTTGCTCGCGTTGCTGCTCGCTGCCGGTGCGTCCGCGCAGCAATTGCCGCCGGCGGCGGTTCCGGCGTTCGAGGACGCGGTGCAGCTGGCGAACGAGGGCCGACATGACGAGGCGCTCACGGCATTCCGGCAGCGCGCTGTCGCCGATCCCGACGACCGCCCGGCACGTCTCTGGATTGCCCGCCTGCACGAGCGAATGGGGCACTCCGACCTCGCCGAGCCGGTCTACCGCAGCGTGCTGCTCGAGGATCGGTCGAACGTCGACGCCATGCTGGGCGTCGCCTCGACGCTGCTCGAGAGGGGCGAGGCGGAAGAAGCCCTCGAGATACTGGAGATCGCGGAGGAGCGAGCGGAGCAGAGCGCCGTCTTGTTCGTGCTGCTCGGCCGTGCGCACCGGTTGACCGGCAGCGACACCCTCGCGATCGGGTATTTCGAGCGCGCGGTCGCTCTCGAGCCCACCTATGACTCTCGCGGTCGCCTCGACATGGCTCGACTGTCGTACCTGCATCGGATCGAAACGCACGGGTTCAGCGAGCAGTTCAGCGGGGCCACCCTCGATTCCCGCAACGGTGGCGTGATCCTGAACTATCGTCTCAGCGACACGTGGCGAGTTCTGGGCAGAGGGGAAGTGCAGCGCAAGGTTGGCATTGTGGACCAGCGCGGTGGCGGAGGGGTCGAATGGCGGTGGACGCCGGTGACGACGCTGCGCGGGCAGGTGCTGGTCGGCCCGAACAATCTGGTCATGCCGGAAGGCGATTACCTGGGCGAGATCGAGTACACACGAGGATCGGCGACGTGGTCGGGGAGCGTGCGCCATTTCGATTTCACGGGCGCGCGCACGACGGTCTTCTCGCCAACGGTGGCGTGGCTGGCCTCGCCTCGTCTGCTGTTTGGTGTTCGGTACGCCGCCTCCCGGACCGAGACGCCTGTATCTTCGCAAGCTCTCACGGGGCACAGCCTACACGTCGCCGGCGATTACCGCCTCTCTCAGCGCGTATGGCTGCGCGCCGGTTATGCGGCCGGCGTGGAGAATTTCGAAACCTTCTCCGTCGACAAAATCGGGGAGTTCCGCGCCAACACTGTATCCGGGGGTGTCCGCATCCCCCTGCCGCCGCTGACCGCCATCGTTGGAAATTACGAGCATCAGTGGCGACAAGAAGGCGACGCTATGGGGCGCGTGACCGTTTCACTGCAGCACCTGTTCTGACCTCGCCAGAGGACGCCTCCCCGACGAAATTGGCACAGGGACGGAGCAAATGCGGCTGTCCCCCCGGGCACGGGACTTGAACAGTCCGCAGCGGTCGCGCTCAGTCCCCGGGATGTCTCAATCAGGCAGGCGCTGGCATGACACATCCCGGTCGTTGGTGGATTGAGCGCGCCCTTTGGAGTCGCTATGAGAACAACATTCGCCGTCGCGCTTCTGAGTGCGTTCGTCCTCACTGGCTGTGCCGCCCGCGGCGTCCGTGTGGCGGACCTGAAGGATCAGCCGACCAAGTACGCCACGAAATCGGTGCGTGTGGATGGCGTCGTGACCAGCAGCTGGGGTGTGCCGCTCGTGCCCTTCCAGCTTTACAACGTCGATGACGGAAGCGGCGAGATCACCGTGCTGTCGCGATCGGGCCGCGCACCCGCCCGAGGCACCCGTGTCCAGGTGAAGGGCACGATCAGCGAAGTCGCGGTGTTCGGCGGCCGATCGGTCGGCCTGCACCTGCAGGAAGAGGATCGGAAGATCAAGTCGTAATCTTCACGGCAACCGCGGTCATGTCGTCGTGCTGCGGGGCATGACCGCGGAACTCGCCGACCGCGGCGAAAATCGCGTCGACAATGCCGCGTGCGGTGTCGTCGCGACGGTCGCCGACGATGCCACAGACACGGCGGGCCCCGAACTCCGCCCCTTCCTCGTTCACCGTCTCGAAAATCCCGTCGGTGCAGAACACGAACAGGTCGCCGCGCTGCAGCGGCAGGGTGATTTCATCGTAGGCGACATCGGGGAACGAGCCGAGCGGCACGCCCGGTAGTTCGATCGGGCCACACTCAGTGGGCGAGCTTCGAATCGGGTACGGCAGTCCCGAGTTCGACATCGTCACGGTCCGACGCCGGAAATCGAAGAGGGCGTAACAGAGCGTGCAGTAATACTCCTCGAGCTGGCGCTCGTGGAGAATGGTATTCATCGACTGCAGTACGCCTGACACGCTGAACCGGTCCGGGGTGTAGCGGCGCCGCAGCGTCCGCGACCGCACGAGTTCGGCCGCAAAGGCCCCGTACAGCGCCGCCGGCGCGCCCTTTCCGGAGACATCGCCAACAGCCACCACGAGCGTGTTCCGCTCCGGGGACAGAAAGTCGTGCAGGTCGCCTCCAAGCTCGCGCGCCGCCGCGAAGCGGCCGGCGACGTCGGCGCCGCGCAGGCGCGCCGGCGGTTCCGCCGGCAGAAGTGCCATCTGCACGCGCTGGGCGAACCGCAGTTCCTTTTCGATTCGCTCTTCGTTTCGCCGCACCTCCTCGTACAGGCGGGCGTTTTCAATGGCCACCGCCGCCTGGCTGGCCAGGAGTGTGAGCAGTTCCTTGTGCTCCTTGGTAAACGCGTTGAGCTCCGGGCTCTCGAGGTCGAAGACACCGATGCATCGATCCTTGATGAGCATCGGGATCACGAGCTCCGATCGCGCGTCCGGGACGAGATTGACGTAGCGGACGTCTTTTGACACGTCGGGCACCAGGACGGGTTGCTTGTGCAGGGCCGCCCAACCGACGAGCCCCTCTCCCAGCTTGAGTCGTTTCGGCGTCGCCTCGTCACCGTAGCGGACCGCCAGCTTCAAATCGAGCTCCTGCGTCGTCTCGTCCAGGAGCAGTATGCCGAACGTCCGGTAGTCGATCAGGCGCTTGGTCAGGCCGGCGATGCGCGTGAGCAGTACGTCGAGGTCGAGAATCGACGACATCTCGTGGCCGATTTCGGCGAGCGTTTCCAGCGTATCGACGTACTGGCGCTCGGCCTTGAACAATCGCGCATTCTCGATGGCCACGGCCACGTGTGCCGCAAACTGCCGGAGCAGCGCTTCGTCCTGACTGGAGAACGCGTCGGTCACCTCGTTGAGCAGGTTGAGCGCGCCAATCACGTGCCCCTTGCGGCGCATCGGGACGGCAAGCTGCGACAGCATGTTGCGGAGCGGCCCCGCGTAGCGCGGTTCGCGGCGAATGTCGTTGACGAGAATCGGGCGGCCCTCTTCGACGGCCGCCCCGACCACTCCTTGTCCCACGCGCAGCCGGTGCGTCGCCGGCGCGTCCTCGGGATAGCCGACGGCGTACGCGATGCGCAGCTCCTGCCGCGCGTCGTCCAGCAGATACACCGAAAACGCGTCGAAGCGGGTCAGGCGGGCGATGAGCTGCGGAATCTTGGCGAGGAGCTCTTCGAGCTCGAGCACCGACATGACCTCTCGCCCGAGGTCGAAGAGCGTCGACAGGAGCTCGGTGTCGCTCGGCGGCCGCAGCGGGTGCTGAACACTCATGCGCCAGCGTCGGATTATACTGAACGCGCTCGCATGACCGAACTTTCCCTGCCGCTCGATTACGCCGCCATCGAGCGCATTCTGCCGCACCGTTACCCGTTCCTGCTCGTCGATCGCATCACCGAGCTCGAACCCGACAAACGGATCGTCGGCATCAAGAACGTCTCTCTCAACGAGCGGTACCTGTCGCGCGAGCCGGGGGAGCCGCCGGCGCTTCCGCCGACGATTCTCACCGAGGCGATTGCGCAGGTTGGAGCGATCCTGATTCTGTCGAAGCCGGAAAACCGTGAGAAGCTCCCCTTCTTCATGGGAATCGAGCGGGTACGCTATTACCGGCCAGTCCGGCCTGGCGACGTGGTCGAGATAGAAGCGCAGGTGAAGCGCCTGCGGAGCCGCGTCGGCCAGCTCAGCGGCTTCGCCCGCGTGAACGGTCAGGTCGTCGTCAGAGGCATGATGACGTTTGCGTTGGGCACCGCACCAGCGCTCGCTACGCGCCACGGCAGCTCGTCGGATCCTGCCTAATCTAAGGGCCCACCTCGACAGGCCATAGAGACACAGAGTTGAACAAGAGGAAGGATCCTCTGTGTCTCTGCGTCTCTGTGGCACGTCGAGGTATTGGCTGAGGTTGGTGCCCCGAGCGGGTACTCATGTTGCACTCCAACCGACAGGCGGAGGTTGGGATCACGTATCCCGACCTCGTTAGCGGGGAGGGTGTGACGTGCTCGAAACGATTGCGATCATCCTGATCGTGCTCTGGCTGCTCGGATTGGTCAGCGGTTATACGCTCGGCAACTTCATCTGGATCCTGCTGGTCATTGCCGTGGTGCTGTTCCTGGTGCGGCTCGTCAGCGGGCGCAGAGTGGTGTGACGGGCTGCTGTGGCTCGTGATCGGGGGTCAGACAATAACCTCGCTGGGGTCGGCCACGCACACGCAGTTGCGCCCCTGTTCCTTGGCGCGATAGAGGGCGGCGTCGGCGCGGGCAATGATGGCGGTCGGGTTCTCCTCGCCCGGCATGATCATCGTCAATCCGAAGCTGGCCGTCACCCGAACGTCGGCCGCGTGGATGCCCGCCTTGTGCCACGGTACCGGGTGCTTTTCCAAGTCACGCCGCAATACTTCCGCCACACGCTGTGCGCCTGAGAGTGGTGTTTCAGGCAGCAGCACCAGGAACTCTTCACCCCCGTAACGGCATTTCACATCACTGGTCCGCAGCACCGCCTGCATCCGCAGCCCGACGGTTGAAAGGACTGCGTCGCCGCACAAATGGCCAAAGCGGTCGTTGATGGCCTTGAAATGATCGAGGTCGAGGATGATGAGTGAGAGCGGCAGCCGCGACCGCCGGGCCCGCCGCAGCTCGACGTCGAGGATTTCCATGGCGTGCTGGCGATTGAAACATCCCGTGAGGGAGTCGCGAACGCTGTTTTCGTGCACGACTTCGAAGAGTTCCGCAGTCTTGAGCGCGCCGGCCAGCAGCGCTGCGGCCGCCGCCAGCACGGTGCGCTGCTGTTCGGTAACGGCCTGATCGGTCACGCCGAGGACACCCACCGGCTGCCGTCCGACCATCATGGGAAAGCACACATCGCTCGGAACACCCTCCGCGCCGACAACGTCGTCACCGAGTGCCCGCCGCGCCGCCAGTTCGCACTCTGTCAGGGACCTGTCAGCGACGACGGCGAGCGGGTGCCACACCCCGCCATTCAGCGCCATCGCCCACACTCCCCGGCCTTCGGCGACATCGGGAAGGTGTGCCGCAGCCGCGGCGCCGATCGCGCTGTGGTCGAGCGCTTCGCTGAGGGCCTGGCCGAACGTCACCAGCCGTTCCACCCGCACGGCCGCCTGTTTGGCCGCGGCGGCCGACGCGAGCGCCTCGACACGCATCTCGTGACGCTTCCGCGCCTGGTGGAACACGAAGGCCACCGCCAAAATGACGAGACCGGGCACGAGCTGAAGTCCCCAGCTCTGTTCGATTTCCCGCGCGTACTCGAGCACGCGGGCCAGTGGTCGCGAGAAGATGGCAACCAGCGCGACCGTCAGGCCGAGTAACAGGAAGAGGTCGTTACGGCCAATCAGCCGCATGGAACCCTGGACATGGATGAGGCGTCGGGATAGCGACAGCCTAGGAGGAAGCGCGCGTCCTGTCAACAACGCTTCCACGCGCTTCCACGCGGGTTGACGACCTATAATCGTCGCGCCGTGAGCGCTAGAGCGAGGCAGCCGCCCGCGCGCAGTCACCGGTCCCAGGCCTTCGTGCACCTGTTCGAGACCGTTCGCGAAGGCGCGTTCATCGGAACTCTCGATGCTGCAGGCGTCACCGGCTGCGCGACGATCGCTGCCAATCCGTACCTCAAGTCCATCTTCGGGTATCCGGCAGACACGCCTGAAGAGCGCGTCGACCCGTTTGCCCCGGATCGATTCGTCGATCCCGCGGCGCGTTCGGCATTCCTCGGGCGACTGCGGCTGGAGGGCGTCGTTACTGATTACCTCTTGCGCATGCGGCGGGTTGACGGGACCTCGGTATGGGTGGAGGTCACCGCGCGCGCCGAAGCGGGTGGCCCAGAGACGGTGCGCGTGGACGCGCTGGTGCGGGACGTCAGCGAACGCAAGACGCTTGACGACCAGTCGCGTGACCTGTACCAGCAGCTCCTCCAGGCGGAAAAGATGGCCGCACTCGGCCAGACGATCTCCGGCGTCGCTCACGAGCTGAACAACCCGCTCGCCACCATCCTCAGCTGGGCGGAGCGACTCGCCGACAAGCCGGTCGACAACACGACCAGGCGCGGCCTCGATGTGATCCTGGCCGAAGCCGATCGCGCGGCGCGGATGGTTCGCAATCTCCTGACGTTCGCCCGCAAACGCCAGTCCACCCGCACGATGATCGATGTGAACCAGGTGGTCACCGAGACGCTGTCATTGCGGGTGTATGAACACAGGCTCGCGAATATCTCGGTGGTTACCGCGCTGGCGTCAGGGCTCCCGCAAGTCTTCGCCGACGCACATCAAGTCCAGCAGGTGCTGCTCAATCTGATCATCAACGCCGAACAGGCCATGTTGTCTGCGAACGGAAGGGGTTCGCTCGTCATCCGCACGTGGCATGACGTCGACGAGGATGCCGTCGCCCTGGAGGTCACCGACGATGGACCAGGGGTGCCGGTGGAAATGAGGACCAAGATCTTCGACCCCTTCTTCACCACGAAAGAGGTTGGCAAAGGAACAGGGCTCGGGTTGACGGTGGCCCATGCCATCGTCCAGGAGCACGGCGGCCAGATCCGTGTGGAGTCGCGTCCGGGCCGAGGCGCCTCGTTCGTCGTGGCATTGCCGGTCAGCGGCGCAGACCCGGCTGCGAAGCCGCCGAGCCCCCCGGTTTCGTCGATGGAGGCAGTACGTGGGGCGTCGGTACTGCTCGTGGAGGACGAGCGCGCCCTCGCGATGGCCGTCGGCGACGCACTGGAGGATGCGGGACTGCAGGTGGTTCACGCAGGCGATGGCGAGGAGGCGCTCGCCCGCGTCAGCGAGAAAACGTACGACGCGATCATCTGCGACCTGAAGATGCCTCGCGTCGATGGTATGGCGCTTTATCGCGCGATTGCCGCCGCCGAACCGGCCGTCGCCCGGCGCATCATCTTCGTCACGGGAGGCGTCGCGGACAGCGACGCCGGGCGCTTTCTCGAGGAGAGCGGCTGTCGCTGGCTGGCCAAACCGTTCCGGCTCGCCGATTTGCTCCGGGCGGTTCGCGACACGCTCGGATAGGACACCACGACGCCCGCGCCCTTGACGGAGCGGCCGCCGCTCGCGGTCCATCCGCGGCTCTCGAGCGTGGCTCTGGCCATCTTCGCCTTCGGCTGAAATGACAGGATGGCGCTGCGCATGATCGTTGCGGCCTGAGCCGGCGACAGCACCGTGCCCAGCGCATCACGCAAGCGGCGGATGGCGCGCGCGTGCAACTGCGACACGCGCGATTCGTTCACGCCGATTTCAGCCCCGATCTGCTTCATCGTCGCCTCGCCGTAGTAATAGAGGCCGATGACCTTCTGCTCGCGCGGCGGAAGCGACGCAATGGCTGCCTGTATGCGGGCCTTGGTCTCTTCACGCTCGTACGCGCGGTCGGGTTGTTCCGGCTCCGCGGGCACGAGCGCGGGAGGCAACGACGATTCGTTGTGATGATCATTTGACGCGAGGGGGGACGTCGATTCGATGGCGTTGATGCGGACGATCGTGCGCCCGAGGCGCTTCTCATCCGAGCCTACCTTCGCGGCCAGGTCGGCCAGCGACGGCTCGCATCCGAGCTCGCGGCGGAGCTCCTCGCGCGCGGCCTCGAGCTCGCGTCGCTGCCGGCGCACGCCGCGCGGCCACGCATCCTTGCGGAGGGCGTCGATCATGGCGCCGCGGATCCGGCGCTCCGCGAAGGTCTCGAACTTGATACCGCGGGTCTCGTCGAAGCGATGGGCCGCGTCGATGAGCCCGATGACCCCGTCCTGGACAAGATCGCCGATATCGATGGACTGCGGCATCGTCGCGGCGACGCGACGCGCAAGCTGCTCTACGAAGGGAAGGGCGGCGACGACGCGCCGGTCCGCCTTGGCGTTTGCGGGACGCATGTGTAACCTCCGGCGCCTGTGTATCGCAACGGCGGTACCAACGGCGGAGGCAGTGAGCAAATCAATACGTGCCCATCGGTGCTGAAACCGTAAGTACTTCTTGTTTCTGCACGTTATGGGTATTTGCACCCGCCGGCATTGTAATCGGGCGGATACCGGAAATTGCACGTATCGTCACTCTCTTGACAGAAACCCGGCTGTCCGACGCCAACACTTTGACGACGAAAATTACAATATCGACTTTCTGTCTAGTGGTTGAACAGGCGAGGGGAGCGGTCCCCGGGAGGTGTGCTGATTCGGAACGGTTTCAGACCTCGATCCGCTCGGAGTGCCGACGGATCTCTTTCGCGGTTCCCATGGCATCCAACACGCTGGTGACGACTTGCGTCGCGCGGGCGCGGGTGGTTTCGTCGTGTGCTTTCGCTTCGAGCAGCTCGGCGTGGGCCAGGACAATCCCGAGCTGGTTGTTCAACTGGTGAAACAGCGGCCGCAGTTCCAGGTGTTCCCCCCTCGGTCCGGACTGCGAGTCCCGCATCTGCGGCGACAGATTCACGCCGGACGCTCGACGGACGCGATCCCTGCGTCGCCGTCATCGACGAGCGACCGGGTCCGCGCATCGCGCCACAGCGTGTCTGCAAAGATCCGGATTGAGCCGCCGGCCGTCCGTATATATTCGACCTTGCCAGCAGATATCCAGTTGTAGATGGTGCGACGGCTGACGCCCACGGCTTCGCAGGCTTTCATGATCGACAAAGTCTGACGTTCCATATGTGCTCTCGTAGGCCACGGGCCGTGGGCGCTGCGCCCCTTTTCAGGCCCTGTCTCCAACACCCTCTATCGGCCCGATTTAGGGAACCCGTTAGCGTTTCGCCCCAGGGGCCGTGCGACCTCCGAGTCCCGGGTCTGACTTACTGTGTCAATATATTGGCGCCAGATGGCCGACCCGACGCCCCACGTGCTGTTCATCGACGACGAAGCGGCCCTGCGGACACTCATGGCGGAGCGTCTGCGGGAACGCGGTTTCGACGTCATCGAAGCCGAGAACGGGGAAGCGGCCCTCGATCTTCTCGAGCAGTTTGCCTTCGACATCGTGATTACGGACCTGCGCATGCCGGGTATCGACGGCGGCCGCGTCGTCGAATCGGCAGTGGGCCGTTATCCCGGCATCATCGGCATCGTCATCACGGGGTACGGCACCGTGAAGGACGCCGTTGACGCCATCAAGCGTGGCGCCACCGACTTCATTGCCAAGCCGTTTCAATTCGACGAGCTGATGCACGTTCTGCGGAAGGCGCTGGAACAGCGCCGCCTTGCCGCCGAAAACGCGTACCTTCGATCGCAGCTCGAGGAGCGCTATCAGTTCGGCGGCATTCTCGGGCGAAGCCGTCCGATGCAGACGCTGTTTCAACTGCTCGAAACCGTGGCGCGAACGAGCAGCACACTCCTCATCGCCGGCGAGACGGGGACCGGCAAGGAGGTGGTTGCGCGGGCCATTCACCACAATAGTCCCCGACGCCCGCATCGTTTCGTCGCGTTGAATTGCAGCGCCATTCCGGAGTCCCTGCTGGAAGCCGAGCTGTTCGGACACGTCCGCGGCGCGTTCACCGGCGCCGTCGGCATGCGGGAGGGACGGTTCGAGCAGGCGCACAAAGGGACGCTGTTTCTGGACGAAGTTGGCACGACGAGCCCTGCCCTCCAGGTCAAGCTGCTGCGTGCGTTGCAGGAGCGGGAGTTCGAGCGCGTCGGCGACAACCAGACCATCAAAGTGGACGTGCGCGTCATCGCCGCGACGAACACGGATCTGGCCCGGATGGTCACGGCGGGGACGTTCCGCGAAGACTTGTTCTATCGTCTCAACGTGATCCCCATTCACCTGCCGCCGCTGCGGGAACGGCGCGACGACATTCCCTTGCTGGTAAAGCACTTCCTCTCCAAGTTCGCGCCGGGCACCAGCGCCCACGTGTCACAGAGCGCGATGCGGGCGCTGATGGCGTATCACTGGCCCGGCAACGTCCGGCAGCTCGAGAATGCGGTGGAGCGCGCCATCGCACTTTGCGCCGGTCGGCAGGAGATCACCGTGACAGATCTGCCCCCAGAAGTGCAGAGCGTTCCCGAGGCGGACGCCCTGTCGTTCGTCGATTTTCCAGACGACGGGCTCGACTTGCCCAGGTATCTCGCGTCGGTCGAGCGTGACCTCATCCATCGGGCCCTCGATCGGACGCAGGGGAACCGCAACAAGGCGGCCGATTTGCTTCGCATCAAGCGGACCACGCTCGTGGAGAAACTGAAGCGGATCGGAGCTCATCGCTGATGCCCCCGCGCTATGCCTACTGGACCATCATCGCCGGCGGTCTGCCGACCGCATTCCGGACGGCTGAACGTGACGAATTGCTGCCGACGTTCCGTCGAATCCAGGAGAGGCACCCGGATGCGGAGATGAAGTACTTCGCCCGGGGAAAACTCTGGGCCTCGCCGGAGGACGCACGCCTCGCGGCGGAGGCGCGCCGGGCGGCGAAGGTTCGCGGCGACCGACGCCCTGGTGCCCAGGCGGCCCGTGGTCGCGATTGGCGGCCGGGTGGCGAGCACCGCGACCCGCGCCAGCCATTCAAGGACGCGAAGAAGGCGCGGAATCTCGACCGGCGGCGGCAACGGTTCGAGCAGCGGGAGCGCCGAGAGCAGATCGAGCGAAAGGGGGCTGCCGCGCCTGGAACTCGCCCGGGCAGGCCTTCGGGCCACGGAAGGCCCTTGGGGAAGAATCGCCCGGCTGCCGGAAAGCGGGACCGACGCCGCTCATGATCGCGCACGTCGTGCTCTTTCGGCCGCGTGCTGACCTTCCCGCGGAAGCTCGACACGCCCTCGCGCGTGCCCTCGAAGCTGCATTGACGCAAATCCCCTCGATTCGGCGAGCGCGAGTCGGCAGGCGCGTCGTCGTTGGCCGTCCCTACGAGGCGCTCATGCGCGTCGACTACACCTACGCCGCTGTGCTCGAGTTCGACGACCGCCAAGGTCTGGTGGCCTATCTTGAACACCCCGTCCACGAGCAGCTCGCGTCGCAGTTCTTCCGCGCCTTCGACGAAGCACTGATGTACGACTTCGAGCTGGAGGACGCTGAACAGAATGTGCCGCGCGCCCTCGATCCCTGAGTCAACGATTTGCGACGGCATGGCTCGAAGACGGGTACGACATCCGCACGGTGCAGGAACTGCTTGGACATCGGGACGTCCGGACGACGACGACGTATCTGCACGTGTGCGCTATTGGATTATCACGAACCAGATAAACCAGTCACGGGCTCTGCCCTTGATATCCCGCAGAGCCCGCGACTGGTTGACAGTGCTGGCTTGGCGCAGTGATCCGGCGCGACGGCTGGCGTAAACTCGTGGACGCCAGGGGGCTGCGGCGGGACGGGCACCGCTCGGTATTCGGCTACCGAGCGAACGATCGTCCGTGGCCCTGCAGGTTACTACTGGTTAGGCCGCGGGTCTCAGTGTCAGGAGATGTAATTGCGGAAGACATGGTGCGTCCTTGAGCGTCAGCGCCTCGGAGCATGGCTGAGGGCCGGGGTGGTCGCCAGTTCGATTGCCGGCGTCTGGGCGGCGCCGCAATCGAGTCCTCTTGCGCCGATCTCCAGTAGCCCGATCCGCATCGACACGGCTCCAGTGCCGCTGAATCCGCGGAATCCGTCGGAGGTGGCGATCGGCGATTTCCTCTACGCTGGCGGGTTGGCGCTGACATCCCGCCAAACGGACCAGCTGCACGGGCTGTCGGACCTCGAGGTCACGGGCCCGGACCGGCTCACCGCCGTCGGAGATTTCGGTGTGCTCCTCGACGCCCGACTCGTCTTCGACGCGGCGGAACGGCTGGTGGGCCTCACGGACGCCCGCCTCACACCCTTGACGGGGGAAGATGGCAAGCCCTTGTCCATCAAGGCGGAGGCAGACGCGGAGGGACTCGCGCGGTTGTCAAACGGCGATCGTCTCGTGAGCTTCGAGCGGCGCCACCGCATCTGGCTGTATCCAGCCGCCGGCGGCCCACCGCGTCCGGTGCCGGCGCCCGAGGTCTCCTTTCCCCCAAACGGCGGCATGGAGGCGCTCGCCGCTGACCCGGAGGCTGGACCCGATGCATACGTGGTCGGCGCCGAGGTCACCGGCAACACCTGGACCTGCCGACTCGTGTCGAAGCAATGCGTCAAGGGTCCGTCCGTCGACAAGCCCGAGGCATTCGGCCTGGTCGCCATGAAGCGCCTGCCCGGGATGCAGACCGTCTACCTGCTGCGCGCGTTCGATGCGGCGCGGGGCAGCCGCATTTCGGTGCAGTTGTTTCGCTCGACCGACATGGTCGCCCGGATGGCCATGGCGCCGCCGCTGACTGTCGACAACTTCGAGGGGCTGGCGGCCGTGCCACGGACCGACGGCGGGGTCCGGTTCTATCTGATTTCTGATGACAATGGCCTCGCCCGTCAGCGTACGCTCCTGCTCGCCTTCGACTGGCGGCCCCGATCGACGCCGGCTTCCCTTCAAAGGAGCCGACGCTCACCCCAGTAGCGATTGTCGATACGGGACGCCGAAGCTGAGGTGTGAGTCGGCCATTTGTCAGACACATGCAGGAGCCGCAAGAAAGAACGCGTCGACGATGTCCCGCAGCTCGGTGAGCGTGGTGGCACTGTTCACACGCGCGCGCAGGTGGGAGCCGCCGTCGAGTCCTCGCGAATACCAGCTGCAGAGCGCGCGAATCTTGTTGATGACCCACCGTTCGCGCCCGCGGGTGGGACCGGCGCCGCCATCGGCGCCCGGCGCGATGTGGCGAAACCCGCTGCCTTCATTCACCCGCTCGGTGAGCAGCAGTTCGACATAGTCGTTCAGGAACTGCCCCCGTTCCTGGAGCGTCACGTCCCGCGGCGACCGGCCGGCGGCCATATCCTCCGCCTGCGCCAGGATCCAGGGATTGCGCAGCACTCCACGCCCCACCAGCACGCCGCGAACACCCCTCGTCAAACGATCGATGACCTGACCGGGTTCGACGCAGTCGCCGCTCCCGAGCACGGGAATCGTCAACTCTCCCGCAACACGCGAGACGAGATCCCAGTCTGCCACGCCACCGTACGACTGCTCGGCCGTGCGGCCGTGAATCGCCACCGCAGCGGCCCCGGCGTCCTGCACCATCCTCGCCAGTTCCGGTGCATTGCGCGAGCGGTCGTTCCAGCCTGCACGCATCTTCACCGTGACGGGAATCTTCACGGCCTTCGTCATCGCACCCACGACACGCGCCGCGTGGCCGGGCTCTTTCATCAGACTGCAGCCCGCGCTGTGCCTGGCGATCTTCGGGACAGGACATCCCATGTTGACGTCCACGATGTCGGCGCCCATGCCCTCCACGATTTGGGCAGCCGCGGCCATCTTGTCGGGATCCCCCCCGAAGATCTGAATCGACACGGGCCGCTCTTCTTCTGTGTATTCCGCGTACTCGAGCGTCCGATCGATGCCGCGCACGAGGCCCTCGGACGACACCATCTCCGTCACCACCAGCCCGCAGCCGCCGTGACGCTTCACGAGGCGGCGGAATGCCGTGTCGGTCATGCCCGCCATGGGCGCAATCACGAACGGCGACGAGAGCGTGATGTCTCCGATCTTCATAGAAGCTGGGACGGCCATCGTCGTTCACGCTTCTCGAGTGCTCGGTTCTCGGTTCGTGTTCAGGTTCGCAGGGAACCTCGAACGTTCTACCTGAACCCGAACCGAACGTGAACACGAACGGAGCACTGAGAAGCCAGAAGGGTGAACGGCAGGCTCTCAGTACGCCCGAACGTCTGCCGCGTCGACTTCGACGCTGACAGCCTGGCCGATCAGATCGACCGAGAGCACCAGCCGTGCCCGCGCCCCCTTGCGCATGAGCCGGCCGATGACGCCCTTGAGGGGCCCGTGCACGACCTCCACCACCTCTCCCTCTCGAATCATCGGGCAGGGGTCATAGGCGAGGTCGCTTTCGACGAGCTGCCGGATGCCTTCGATTTCCTGGTCGGGAATGGATGCCGGCTCGCCTTCGAACGACACGATGTTGACGACGCCGCTGCACTTCAGTACCGGCAGGCGGTGGCGTGGATCGAACCGCGCAAAACAGTATCCAGGGAAGAGCGGCCAGTCGATCTTCTTCTTTCGATCCTTCCAGCGGCTCCATCGCGTCACCGTCGGCAGGAACGTCTCGATCCGCTTGCGCTCCAGCTGTTCGCGCACCACCTGTTCGTGACGCGACCGCGTCCAGAGCGCAAACCAGGGGTCGGTCATCCCGCCAGCGCCTTCCGCCGTCCGACCAACGCCTGTTCGTACGCTCTCTTCAGCTCGTCGTTGCGCCAGGTGATGGTGGCCTGACCCCGAAGCCTCTCGAGATATTTCATCCGCTCGCCGGCCGATTTTTCAGCTGCGACCTTGTTGCTGATGTCGCCGCGTGCATCGTCGAACGATCGGACTTGCGTGTCCGTCCGCGACTCCAGCTTGAGTATCTGGTAGCCGCGCTGCGTGCGCAGAACCTCGGTGAGGTCGCCAACCTTCATCGTGTCGAGACGCGCCTGGAGCGCCTCGGCCAGCTCGTCATGCTTGATCGGGCCGATCAGGCCGCCGTTGGCCTTCGACGCGGCGTCGGAATGTTCTGCGCTCAGTCGGGCGA
This sequence comes from Vicinamibacterales bacterium, assembly GCA_050742335.1. Taxonomy (GTDB): domain Bacteria; phylum Acidobacteriota; class Vicinamibacteria; order Vicinamibacterales; family UBA2999; genus DATCJA01. The sequence continues at coordinate 27,930 of JBOGIR010000107.1, forward strand.
ACGGCTCACCGGCAAGCAGCCGCTTCCTGATCTCTTCGGCCTCCGCCTTGGACGCATCGTCTTCGGCGACGTTGACGCCCCGGTCGGTCACCGGAACGTCGATGAGAATCTCGCGAAGCGTGATCTCCGATGGCGTGGTGAATTCCTGCTTGTGAGACTCGTAGTATGTGCGTGCTTCCGTTTCGGTGACGCTGATCTTGTCGACGACATCACGGCGCTGCGCCTCGGAGGCCAGCATCTGCCGCTCGAGCGCCCGCCTCAAGTCGGGCATCGTCATCCCTTCCTGCTTGAGCGCCGCCTGAAACTGTTCTTCGCTGTCGATGTTGTTCGACTTCTTGATGTTCTCGACAATGCTCTTGAATTGCTCGTCGCCGAGCGCCAGCCCCAGTTCGCGCCCGCGCTGAATGAGCAGCAGCTCGTCAACGGCGTCGAGGATGAGCTGCGGCGTCACTTCGGCAATCGCGCGTTTCAATTCGGGGCTCTCCGGCGTCACGTTGGCGAGCTCGGGCCGGGTTCGCAGCACCGCAACCTGACGCTGCTCGAACTCGGTTTTCGTCAGGATGTCGCCATTGACGTTGACGAGTACCTGTTCGATGATTTGCGCCGCCGCCGGCACGGCGGCGAAGGTCGCGAGAAGGGTGACGGTGAGAATTCGCTTCAGCATCGACAATTCCTGCAGAATCAACATTTTAACTCAAGGCTCGCAGAAGGGTCTCGAGCCTGGGGAACAACCCGCCCTCGGCTCGCGGATCCTGCTCCGGCTGCTTCAGGATTTCCGCTTTCGAGAAACCGGCCGTGACCGCACCCGCCGTGGCCCGGGTCGTCCACCAGCTGGTGTCTCGCGGCGGTGCCGCCCGGAAGCCTGAAGGCTTCCGGCTACCGCTGTCGCGCACCTCCGGTTGCTGACTGTACGCGCTGCGTCCCCGCGGCTGGCGGGCGCCGGGGGCCGGTGCCTCCAGGTCGAGCTTCAACGACGCCGGGGGAACCAGCGTCGCGCCGGGGAATTCGTGGACAACCCTGATGAGGCGCATCGGCTCGACCCGCGGTTGGGGTCTGAACTTGATGACGACCATTCGTCCTTCACGGTCGATCGTGTCGATCCCAAGCCGGTCCGCTATCACGCGAATGCGCCCGTACTCGGCAAGGTTCAGGACGGCGGGCGGCGGTGGCCCGTACCGATCGCGGAGCTCGTCCAGCACCACGTTCAGCTCTCTCTCGGCGCGCGCGGCGGCGATCTTCCGGTACACCATGAGCCGCTGGTTCATCTCGGGGATATAGCTGTCCTCGATCGTCAGGTCGACCCGCAGATTGACGCTGGCGCGGACGTCGTCTTCGACCTCCTCGCCCTTCAGCTCTCGGACCGCCTCTTCGAGAAGTTTCATGTACATCTCGAATCCGACGGTATCGATGTGGCCGCTCTGCTCGCCTCCGAGCAGGTTGCCGGCGCCGCGGATTTCCAGGTCGAGTGCGGCGACGCGAAATCCACTGCCGAGGTCGCTGAACTCCTTGATCGCCGCGAGACGCTTGCGTGCCACCGGGGACAACGCCTCCTGCGGCGGAATCAGCAGGTAGGCGTACGCCGGCCGATCCGACCGGCCGACGCGTCCACGAAGCTGGTAGAGCTGCGACAGACCGTATCGATCCGCACGGCTGACGATGATGGTGTTCGCATTCGGAATATCGAGGCCGTTCTCGACGATGGTGGTCGCAAGCAGCACGTCGAACTTGTGTTCCACGAATCCGAGCATGGCGCGCTCCAGCTCCTCTTCACCCATCTGCCCATGACCGACGACGACTCGCGCCTCCGGGACGATGCGTTGCAGGAGGTTGCCCATTGAAAAAATCGACTCGACCCGGTTGTGCACGAAGTACACCTGGCCGCCTCGCGCGATCTCGGCTCGCACGGCACGCTCAATTACGGGCGCGTCAAACTTCACCACGTTGGTCTGAATCGAGAGCCGGTCTTTCGGCGGCGTTTCGATGATCGACATGTCGCGGATGCCGGCAAGCGACATGTTCAGCGTCCGAGGAATCGGTGTGGCGGTCATCGTGAGCACGTCCACGCGCTTGCGCATCTGTTTGATGCGCTCCTTGTGGGCCACGCCGAACCGCTGCTCCTCGTCCACCACGACGAGCCCCAGGTCCTTGAACCCGATGTCGCTCGACAACAGGCGATGCGTGCCGATCACGATGTCGACGGCGCCTCGGCGAAGGTCCCGGATCGTCCCATCC
>JBOGIR010000108.1:0-20099 GCA_050742335.1 Vicinamibacterales bacterium
AATGTCGTCCGGCGATCGACCACCGGCCTCCCGGCCGCGGCGGTCGAGATTCCAGGTGGCGGTGATGATGTCCTTCTGCGCTCGAATCAGATCCTCGAGTGACTGATTATTGCTGCTGCCTCCGCCGGCACCCTGGCCTTGCGAGGCGACGAACTCCTCTTCGAATGGCGTCACCTCGAGGAAGAAGATGTCGCTTCGCGCCTCACTCGATCGCTTGCCGCGACTCACATCCCGGGCGCGCGCGTAATAGGCAACGACGTCGCCAGGTCTCACCTTCAGATCTTCGAGATAGAGAGTCCGGCGACCCGTCGTCGAAGTGCCCGACCCGCTGCGCGTGAACGGGGTCGCCTTTTCGGCTCCGCCCGCCGTCGCGTACACGAGGTCGAGCGCCGCCACACCAAAATCGTCGTCGGCCCGCGCCTCGATCGCGACTTCCTCGAGTGGCGAGACCTGACGGTCGCTGGCGGGACGCAAGATGCGGACGTCCGGAGGGCGGTCCTGCAGCGTGCGAATGAAATACTCGGTGTCGCCGGGGTTGGTGAGCCCGTCGAGATCGGCCAATGCCACGCGGTAGGAACCATCCTCTGTAATGGTCAACTCGCCCTGAAGCACCTCGCCGCGCTTCGACAGCGCGATCGACGTCCCACCGGCAAGCGTCAACGCGCCGTCCCGAATGGGTTTGTCGGCGTGCACGGTCAGTCGCACGCGGGTGCCAGCAGGTCCGTAGATGTCTCCGCCGTCTTCCTCGTCGCGTGCCGGCATGCCGAACGAGGACGGAAACTCGTAGCGCAAATCGATCCGTTCGATCCGTGGGGGACGAACAACCGTCACCGTGTATTCGCGCGATGACGCGCCGGCAGCGGTGACCACATACCGAAAATCCTGCTCGATCCGGTCGATGGCGAGCGCGAACCCGTCCGGCGTCTTCTCCATGGGCGTGTCGCGCCAGTCGTCGCCGCCGCCGATACGCAGGAGCGGCACGATCGCGGCGTCATCTGAAAGTCGTGCCACCACCCGCAGCGACGCGCCGGCGCGCACCTTCACGTCGCCCGGAGCGACGTGCAGATCGAGACTCTGCGGGAACAGGTAGGCGCGAACGACTCTGGCAGCCTGTGCAGCCGGAGGCGATGACAAGGTCCCAAGCGCGACGAGCGCCGTCGCCGCTGCCGCCGCCAGAACCGCCGCCCGACGCAGAGCGCTGCGGCTAATCACCCGGTCGGGGTCGAGCGCCCGTGCGCGACGCACGGCGTCACCCATGACCGCAGCCGACATCGGCTGCGCGTCCGTCGTGCGCTGACCGATGGCCGTGACGAGCGAGTCCTCGAGTTCAGGACACCGTTCCTCGATGAAGCGGGCCATCTGGGCATCGAGTGGTGCACGACGCAGCGACAAGAGAAGCCAGAGGACCACGCCGAGCACGACGGTGACCGCGGTTCCCCAGAGCGTGACGAGCGCCCCGCCCACAGGCTGCCACGCCGTATGTGCGAGCAGCGCACAGCCGAACACGACCGCGGCGCCCGCTGACACACGTGCGCAGATGCGCAGCGTCGTGAGCGCGCGCCAGCGGTGCCTGATACCGCGAATGAGCGCCAACAGCTCGGAGTAGCTTTCACCCATTACCCAAGCCTCCGTCCCAGAAGCCCCTCGGCCGCCAGGCTGACCACCATGAGCAGCAGGCCGTACCGCCAGAGCGCCTGCTCGTCCTCCTGCTGCCGCGCCTCGGTCCGCGCCTGTTGCGCCGCGCTGGCGTGGAGGCGCGCAATGCCCGACTGGAAAGCGTCGGCGGTCATGCGCCGTGGATCGGCTTCGCGCACGTCGACGTTGACAGCAACTCGCCGCCCCGTGGACCCGACAGGCGCCACGCCCGGGGTCAGGCCGGCCGGTCCTGGGAGATCGCCCACGACATACTCGAGCCTGGCCGAATGGGGCGACGCCAGATACCGGAGCGCTTCATGGATGAAGGGAAGAAACGCGGGTTGCAGCGGGAAGTCGTTCCAGTCGTAGTTCAAGTCGGATCCGAACAGGAACACCCGGCCGGCCGCGCCTCGCTCCTCGACCAGCGCCGGTGTGCCGTCGCTGTAGCGCGCAATCACCCTCGCCGATGCCGGCGCCTCGAGAAGTGCCGTCCGCGTGAAGCTGACGTTGCCGAGCGTGCCCACGCCGCCAAACAGCCGGAACACCGGATGTCGGGCATCGTCGGGCGCAAAGCTCAACGTCGTGTGATTGCGTGGACCCCACGAGGTCGAGACCACGCCGCTCAGCGCCTGCTTGAGCATCGCCGGCTCGACATCGGGCCCGGCCGTCAGCAGCAGCCCGCCGCCCGACCGCACGAACTCGACCAGACGCTCTCGCCCGCGCTCGTCGAGGCCTCGCGTCCCCAGAACCACCATGACGTCGACATCGCCCGGCGACTGGTAGTCGAACGACGAAAAAGCGGAAGCACTGACTGCCTTGAACCGGAAGCCCCCTGCCCCGTCCACGATGGCGAGCGCCTGTTCGAGATACAACGACTCTGCCGGACGACCCGACGCCGTCAGCGCAAGCACTGAAATCGCGCTCGCCGGGTCGAGCACCGCGTACCGCACGTTGTCGGCCAGATACCCTTCGCGATCGGCGATCGACCCCGACAATCTGCCCGATTCAAGCGCCGCAAGCGGAAGCCGCGCCTCCGCGTTGGCTCCCGGCTGCAAGGTGACCGGCACGGCGCCAACGCGGCGGCTGTCCACTGTGAAGAGCACCTGCTCGGTTGCAGAACGTGGCGAATAGTTCTGAACGACCGCCACCGCGTCGCCGCCTTCCACACGCAGCGATGCGATCGCCAGGTTCGCAGATGGACCGTCGATCTCCTCCACCTCGACGGCGACGTTCTCGGGCACGCCCCCCTCGGCTGCGTCCCACCCGCTCTGCTGCAGATCCGTGACGACGACGATGCGGCCAGCGCCGCCGCGGAGTTGCTCGGCCGCCCGCTGCAGCGCCGCCTGGTAACGCGTGGCCCCTGCCCCCGGTTTCAGCTGCGCGACCGCGGCGAGGGCGCCGGCTCGATCCCGGGACAGCGGCGCGATCACGTCGGCCGACTGTGCGAACGACAGGACGGCCACTGCATGCGTGGACGGCGCCTGACGAACGACCCTCGCCGCGCGCTCGCGCGCGATGTCGAACTGCCCCGGCCCGGTCAGGCTTGCCGAGGTATCCACCAGGACGACCGTAGCCGCCCCGCCCAGTGTCGCCGCAGCGCCCGACACATAGGGGCGCGCAAACGCGCAGGCCAGCAGCACCAGGGCGGCCACGCGGAGCGCGAGCAGGACGAGCTCGCGCAGCCGGCGCCGTCGAGACTGCTCCACCGGCGCCTGCCGCAGGTACCGCATCGCCGCAAACTCGACGACCGGTTCCGTCCTCCGGTAAAAGAGATGAATCGCAATTGGAATCGCCGCGGCGGCAGCCCCGACAAGAAAGAGCGGCGACAGAAACGAGAGCCCGAACATCAGCGCCCTCGTCCCCGCGTGGACAGGTACGACATGAGCGCAAACTCGAGCGGCGTCGACGTATCCATCAACCGGTAGTCGATGCCAGCCGATCCGAGCTCCCGCTTGTAGTGCTCGATCGCCTGATGGAGCGCATCGAGGTACGGCTGGCGCACGACCGACGGCACCGCCATCAGCTCGTCACCAAGCTCGATATCACGGAACCTGGCCGCCCGCTCGAACGGAAACGTCAATTCGGCCGGATCGAGCAGATGAAAGACGATGACGTCGCTGCCGCGGAAACGAAAGTGCCGCAGCCCGTCGACGACCCGCTCGGGCTCGTCGAGGAGGTCCGAGATGAGGACGACGAGACCGCGCTTCTTGATGGCGTCGGCAAGGATATGGAGCGGCTTCGATACGTCGGTCCGCCGGCCCAGGGCGATCGTGTCGAGCGTCACCAGAATCGAGCGCAGATGGCTTGGACGCGCGCTCGCCGGCAGCATCGTCGCGATCGCGTCGTCGAACGTCGTCAGCGCCACCGCGTCGCGCTGGCGGTTCATCAGGTACGCGAGGGAGGCGGCGAGCATCGACCCGTACCGCAGCTTGGTGAGTCCGCGCGATCCGTATCCCATCGAGGCACTGACGTCCAGCAGCAGATGGCAATCGACGTTCGTCTCTTCCTCGAATTTTTTGACGTAGTACCGGTCGCTGCGCGCGTACACCTTCCAGTCGATGGTCGACAGATCGTCACCGGGAAGGTACTGCCGGTACTCGGCGAACTCGACACTGAATCCCTTGAACGGGCTGCGATGAAGGCCGGAGAGAAACCCTTCGACCACGGTGCGCGCCTTGAGCTCGAGCGTGCCGAGGCGCGCCAGGGTCGCGGGATCGAGAAACCCCAGTTCGCTCCGAGTCCCCCTCGCCTCCGTGGTCATACAGACAAGCCGCTCGCCGGTACGGGCACGGCCTCGAGCAACCGCGCCACGACGCCGTCGGCCGTAAGATGCTCGGATTCCGCGTAGAAGTTGGTGACGATGCGGTGGCGCAGGATGGGGAGGGCGAGCGCCTGAATGTCGCGTATCGACACGTGATGGCGGCCGTGCATCAGCGCACGCGCCTTCCCGCCGAGGATTAGCGCCTGCGACGCCCGAAGCCCGGCGCCCCACTTCACGTACTTATTGACGAACTCCGGCGTCCCGTTCTGGCCCGGTCTGGACGCCGAGGCGAGCCGCACCGCGTATCTGGCGATCTCCTCGCTGACGACCACCTGCCGGACGATACGCTGGAACTCCAGAATGTCCTGTCCGGCCAGAACCCGCGCGACCGACGGCACGTCGACGCCGGTCGTTTCCGTCACGACGCGGACCTCGTCGTCCTCCGGAAGGTAGGTCATCACGACGTTGAACATGAAGCGGTCGACCTGTGCTTCCGGCAGGGGGTACGTGCCTTCGAGCTCGATGGGATTCTGAGTCGCCAGGACGAAGAATGGACGTTCCAGCGCGTAGGTGCGTCCGGCCGCCGTCACATGGTATTCCTGCATCGCCTCGAGGAGCGCGGCCTGCGTTTTCGGGGGGGTGCGGTTGATCTCGTCGGCCAGAAGGATCTGCGCGAAAATCGGCCCGTGCACGAAGCGGAGCGTCCTGACGCCGTGCTGTTCGTCGAGGATTTCGGTGCCCGTGATGTCGGCGGGCATGAGGTCCGGCGTGAACTGGATGCGCTTGAAACGGAGGTCGAGCACCTCGGCGATCGTCTTGATGAGGAGGGTCTTCGCAAGGCCCGGCACGCCCGTGATGAGGCAATGGCCGCCGGTGAAGAGCGCAATCAGCACCTCATCGACCACCTCGTCCTGGCCGACGATCACCTTCCGAAGCTCCGCGAGAATGCGCTCGCGTCCCTCCTGAACGCGCTCGGCAAAGTTCGGAACTGGGGCGGCGGAGATAGACATGATCTCTGAAACTACGAATTGACGAATTGACGAATTGACGGATTGACGAATTGACTGACTTGCGGGTGTGCAATGCGTAAATTCGTAAATCCGTCAATTGGCAAATTCGTGCATCCTCCTAATGCGTCAGGCTATAGATGATCTCGTTGATGAACATGCGGTAGGCGTCGGCGGTGTACTTGAGATAACCGGGATACTCTTCGGCATTCGACCACTCCACGCCGTCTCCCATGTCCGTATTCCAGTTTGCGAGCACCATCGGACGCCCACGGTCGTCGAGCACGGCCCGCAGGCGCGCCACGAACCCGCCCTTTTCCCACGTGCGGCCGGCGAAGAACGATCCGAGACCCGGCGTCTGAGGATAGGCGCTGAGGTTGTAGAAGGACGTATAGATCGGATGCGGCGGCTCGAGCTCGACGATCTGGCGATCGGGAAACACGCGCCGCATTTCGCTGGCGAAGTTGTCCCACTCGTACGGGCCGTGGAAGTCGTCGAAGGTGGCGGTGCCGCCGCGCAGCAGGAACTCCCGGAGGATTGGCACCTCCTCGTCGCGCAGGCGCAGATTCCCCGGCTCGACGAAATAGAGCCAGCCATGGTCCCACAGCTTGGGATCGTCCAGCGTCAATACGACGGGATCGTTGACTTCGATCGCCGTCGCCGTGCGCAGCCGTCGCGACAGGTTCTGTTCCGCCGCCGGGGCGTCGATGGCCCACGGCTCACCCCAGTAATCCAGCCGATAGCGGTTGTCGACGGTGAACGCCGAGTAGCGGATCCGCACGAAGGTCCACTGGAGTCCGGCAAACCGCTCGTCCTGCAGGAAGGGCACCTGCGCAATGGCCTGCGACAGCCGCATGGGCTGCACGAGTAGCAGGGCGGCGAGAATGCCACTCATGACAACCCCGGCGCGGGGCGTCATGGTGTGCCCCCGCCCGCGGGCTGCGCGCTCACAATCCTGAGCAGCAGATCCTGCGCGCGCTCGAACGACGGCGCAATTTCGAGCGCCGCCAGCGTTTCGCGCTTCGCGTCGCCAAACTGCCCCGCCATCAGGAACGCCTCGGCGAGGTCGGCGTGCGCCGTCGCCTTGTCGGCCGGATTGGCCGCCAGCGCGGCGCGGAGCGCCCGAACGGCCCGCGGGGCGTTCTTCTGCTTCAAGGCATAGCGGCCGACCACCGACTCGGCCTGCGCGTCGAACGGATCGAGCTCCGCGACGCGCTCGTAGGCGGCAGCCGTCCGCGCCTCGTCGCCGAGCGGCGCAATGAGGCCTGCGAGCCGCCGGGCCGCGTCCACATCAGACGAGTCGACTCTCACGACCGCTTCAAGCGCGCGAATGGCTCGAGCGGTATCGCCCTGCTTGGTGGCAATCGCCGCAATGAGCGCGTTGGGGTTCTGCTGGCCGTTTGCCGCCGGAATCAGCTTCGAGGCGCGTTCGAGCGCTTCGATCGCCGGCGCCATGTCGCCCGATTCGTACAGCGCACTGGCGAGCGCCATCTGGGAGCCGAAGCTGCCCGGGTTGTCCGTCGCGAGCGCCTTGAGCTGGTCGACGCTCGCCTTCTCGGGGATGGTCGGCGTCTTCAGCGCGCGGCGTACGTCCGCGTAGTCGCGCTCGAGCCGGGCGTCGAAGCTCGTCTGCACCTCGTCCAGCGTGACGCCAAACGCTTCCTTGAACGCCGCGTCGGTCTCGAGTCCCTTGCCGTACGCCCGAAGCAGCCGCCACCATGCCTGCTCGCCGTAGGTGTCGATGAGGTGCCCCACAACCAGAGACGACTGGTGGTAGACGAGCGAAATCATCCGCGGATCGCTGAAGCCCTCCTGAATATCGCGCAGCTTGAGCAGCTTTCCGGCGTCGAGCGCCTGCGCGAAGGGGACCTCCATCTCCCGGCCCCATTCCGGGCGCGCGCGCCGTTCCTCGAAGACCGACATCCCCTCCGACAACCATCGTGGGACCCGATTGTTCGACATCTGCAGGCTGATGACGTGCGCCATCTCGTGCCACAGGGTCGCCGCCCAGCTGAACTGCCCCGGCGGACGGGCGCGCGGCGAATCGAGCGTGACCACGCGGCCGAAACAGGCGCCCAACGCGCCGATGAATCCCGGCAAGCCGATGGTGCGGACGGCGAAATCGTCGTGCTTCGGGAACATCTCGAGCAGAATCGGCCCTGCCGGCTTGAACTGGTGCAGTTTGGACAGCGTGTCGAGCGACTGGCGGGCGAGCTGCACGACGTGCTCGCGCATGACGCCCGCTTCGGCGGGATCCAGACGTACGACCAGGTCGCCGTCGCGGATGGTCTCGAACTTGTCCACCGTGTCGAGCATCGCCAGCAGGTTGTAGGTCACCACGTCGTACGGATCCGCCTTGAACGACGTCTCGAGCGCGCGGCGCGCGCCCGCCTCGTCGCCGGTCCGCAACAGGTGCATGCCGAGGTCGGCGTTCGCTCGCGTGCTCGCCGTGTCGATGGCGAGCGCGCGGCGCGTCAGCTCGACGGCCTCGTCGAAACGGTAGTTCCGCGCCACGTGGTCGCCAGCCATGCGATACACGTCGCTGTAGGCCGGGTTGAGCTTGAGGACGCCGTCGACCATCGCCTGGAAGTCGGCGGTTCTCCCCTCGAGAAACGCCATGGCGGCATCGAGCGACCGCGCTTCGAAGCTGTTCGGATTGACGGCAAGCGCTTTCTGAATCGACGCCCGGGCCTCGGCGCGATCACGATTGTCGAGCGCCAGCTCGGCGAGCAGCAGGTGCGCGGGCACGTAGCTCGGGTTCGTCTTCAGCGCCGCTTCAACCGCCGACCTGGCCGCCGGCGGGTTTTCCTCGAGCGTCGCCGCGGCCAGGCCGATTTGCGCCGGCACGTAATCGGCGCTCGCCTTGAGCGCCGCCTGGAACGACTTCAGCGCCTCGGTGCGGTTGTATTTCTCCAGGAACAGCTCGCCCCAGGCCGTGTTGATGGTGGGGTCATTGGGAGCGAGCGCGCTGGCGCGACGGAAGAAGCCATTGGCATCCTGGAACCGGCCGAGCGCACGCGCCGCCTGACCGAGCCTCATCAGATCCGGCGGCGTGTCATCACGCCCACGCGTGAGCATCACTTGAAGCGTCCGGGTCCCCTCCTGACGTCGGCCCAGGTAGAGCTGCAGCAGCCCCAGCTCGAGCGCGGCGTCGCCCGCCGGTGAAGACACAGCGAAACCCGCCAGCAGCTTTTCGGCCTCTCCGTACCTCCCGCGTGCGATGTGTGCGCGTGCGCGCATGACGGCCGACCGCTCGTCGGTGGCCGACCGCAACAGGCTGTCGATGTCGTCGTACTGGCCCAGGTTGAACGCCCGGCTCGCCACGGCCGCAGGCGAGGTGTCGGCGGCCGGGGTCTGGCCGGAAGAGGACGTGGTTATGGCAATGAGGAGCGCCGCGCAGACAGCGCAGAATTGCCGCCCCGTCAACACCGGGGAACGCGGTGTTTCGCGATCGGCTGCCATCGAAGTTTCGTGCGTCAAGTATATGTCACGTCGACAGCTTGCTCAGGAGCAAGTGCGATGCCGCAGCGCCTGGTTTTCGACGCGAATTCGTCTCCTCAACAGGAGGCCGAACAGCAGCGTGGCCAGCGGGCCGGTCACGCGCGCATGCACGAGCAGCGCCATGCTCACCAGCTCGCCGACGACGGCGATGTAGTTCGGGTGGCGCACCACGGCGTAGGGACCGTGAGCCACTAGCGGGGCGCCGGGCAGCACCAGGACCCGGAAGGTCCATCGCGGGCCGAGCGAGGAGATGGCCCAGCACTTCAGCGCCTTCGACGCGCACATCAGCAGCACCCCGACAAGCGTGGTGAAGCCTGGCTCCGGCCCGAACATCGCTCCCTCGACGCCCATCGCGAGGAACGCCACCGGATACGCCCACTGCATCGTGGCATAGACGTCTCCGGGCGGCTCTATCGCCCCGGCGTCACGCAGCCGCCGCTCGTGTCGTCTCGAAATCCGCGACTCCGCGAACATCATGGCGAGCACGGCCAGCAGTGAGACGGACGCCACGACGAGCGGAGACACGCTCAGCCTCGCGCCAGGTGCACGTCGCCGGCGACACCAACCAGGAAGCGCACCGGTGCCGGCCACCACGACGCCAGCCCTTCGGCCATGGCGACGCCGCGCGGCCAGGCGACGAGTGCACGCAGCGCGCGATTGAGGCGCCACTTCCCCGAGAACTCCCGACGTCTCGCTACGCGCAGCCACTCATGGGCCGGCGTACCTTCTTCGAGCTCGACGAGCGCCGCTTCGGCGGCGAGCTCCCCGCCACGCAGCGCGAATCGCAATCCGTCGCCGGTCATCGGGTCGATGAAACCCGCCGCGTCGCCCGCCAGCAGCAACCCCGGACAACCGGAGGCGGTCGCATCCACGGCGAGCGGCCCCATGGACGCCGCGGGCGAGACGCGGCGGGCGCGGGCGAACCGCTCCCGCAGCGCCGCATCCCCGGCGATGGCGTGCTCGATGGTGCTCTCGGCACCCGGGCCACCCCGAGACACACCGCGGTCCAACTCCCGCACGACGCACACGTTGGTGACATCCCGGCCCAGTGGCGCAACGCCTGTGTAGCCGTCGGCGCGGATGTGCATCTCCCCGCGTGTGGTGAGCCCGTCCACATCCGTGAAGTAGGCGCCGAACGCCCAGCGTTTGTGGCGTGAGGCAAACCGCGTCAACCCGAGCGCCGACGCCAGCTTCGAGTGGCGTCCGTCAGCGGCAAGGACCAGGCGTCCAGGGATCTCTCCATCATGAGAGCCATGCTGGACGCGGACACCGGTGACGCGCGAACGGCTCGAACCCAGTGCCGGCCCAACGACGCGCACGCCTGGAGTGAACTCGACGCCAGCCGCGATTGCCGCGTTCAACAGGAGGAAATCGAACTCCCGCCGTTCAACGGCCGCGCCGACAGCGCCGTCTGGATAATCGGTGGCCACGCTCGTTCCGCCTGGTCCGGTGACGAGCATCCCGGTGAACGACCCCGCGCGGGCCCGCACGGCCGCGCCGAGGCCGAGCCTGTCGAGGATCGACAACGCGCCTGGATTGAGCGTATCGCCGCACAGCTTGTGGCGCGGAAAGCACGCACGATCGACGAGCCTGACGCGAACGCCCGCCCGCGCCAGCACGAGCGCCGCCACGCTGCCGGCAGGTCCTGCGCCCACCACGAGCACGCTCGGGTCGGTGACGCGTCGACGAGCGCGGCGTGGCCCTGGGCTCGATGGTCTCTCGACCGTGCTGGAAACGAGGGTCACTGCGCGCGTCCCAGCACGAGCGCGCTGTTCTTCGACCCGAATCCCAGGCAGTTGCAGAGCGCCGCGTCCACGTCGGCCGGGCGCGCCGCGTTCGGGATGAAGTCCATGTCGCACGCGGGATCGGGATCGTCGAGGTTGATGGTGGGAGGAAGCAGACCGCGGGTGAGCGCAAGCGCGGTTGCCGCGACGCCTGCCGCCCCGCTGGCCCCCTGCGGGTGCCCGATCATCGACTTGGTCGATGAACCCGGCACCAGATCGGCGTGAGGCCCGAACACGCGCCGCACGCAGCGGGATTCGATCGTGTCATTCAGCAGCGTCGACGTCCCGTGGTAGTTGATGTAGCCGATCTCCTCAGGCAGCCGATGCGCCTTGGCCAGCGCAGTTTCGATGCAGCGGATGATTTCGTCACCGTCCGGATCCATCTGCACGCGATGATACGCGTCGCAGGTCGACGCATACCCTTCGATGCGCGCGTAGCGCCTGGCGCCGCGTGCCATCGCGCGATCCTCGCGCTCGAGGACGAGCATCCAGGCCCCCTCGCCCAGCACGAATCCGTCGCGCCCGCGATCGAAGGGGCGCGACGCCTGCGCGGGGCGATCGTTGTACCGGGTGGACACCGCACGCATGCGTGAGAAGCCGAAAATCATGCCGGGCAACACGCAGCCGTCGGTCCCCCCGGACAGCAGCAGTTCGTACTCGCCCGATCGGATGAGCGACGCGGCGTAGCCGATGGCGTCGGTCGAACTGGTGCAGCCGCACGACAGCACGTGGCTGAGGCCGCGCAGTTGGAGCGCAATCGAGATTTCACTCGACACCATCCCGCAGATGCCAACCGCAATCGCATAGGGCGTGACGTGACGACCGCCCGCCGTGAAGAAATCCTGGTACTGCTTTTCGCCGATGTCGATACCGCCGCCACCGCTGCCGATCAACACGCCCGCCTGCGGCTCTCCTACCCTCAGGCCGGCGTCGCACCACGCCTCGCGCGCCGCAATCACGCCGAACAACGCCGCCCGCGAATAGCGCCTGGGATCCGCGCGGCCGTTTCCGTTCTCGCCTTCGAGCGGCATCGCATGATCGATGGAAACAGGTGGCACGGATGCCGCCACGCGGCACGGATAGGACGAGGCATCGAACTCAGTGATTGCGCGGCAACCGCTGATGCCTCGACTCACGTGATGCCAGTAGCACTCGCGGCCCACCCCAAACGGCGACACCACGCCGATGCCGGTGATGACGACGGCGGGTTGCCCGTTGGCGGTCATGGCGTCCCTATAATATCGGCCTGTGCGGGCTCACGCGGCCTCATCCGTGCGCGTCGCGCGCCTTGTCAGTGCGACGGGCGCGCTTCTCTTCTTCGTTTCGCTTGCGTATTTCGCCTTCGTGTATCTGATGAGGTTCGATGACGCAGGCATCGGCGAAGATACCGCGGTTGCCCTTACGTGGAACGTAACGCTCTTTTCACTGTTCGCCCTGCATCACAGCGTCTTCGCGCGCGTGCGCGTGCGTCGCCTCGTCTCGCAAGCGGTGCCCGCGGGGCTCGAGCGTTCCGTTTACGTCTGGATCGCGAGCCTCCTGTTCATCGCCGTCTGTGCATGGTGGAGGCCAATCGCGGGAATGGCCTGGCAGGCCGACGGCCTTGTGTTGTGGGCGCTCCGGGCGCTGCAGGCCGCCGGCGTCTGGCTCACGCTCAGGAGCGCCGTCATCCTCGACATCGGCGAGCTCGCGGGACTCCGGAGACCCGGAGGAGGAAATTCCGTGGTAGCCGGAGGCCTTCCGCCTTCGCGTGAAGCTTCGGCGGACCGCCGTAGCCTTGGCGGAGGCGGTCAGGCCTCCGGAACCGAATTCAAGACGACCGGGCCGTACGGCTGGGTGCGCCACCCCATCTATGCCGGATGGTTTCTGTTCGTCTGGACGGCCTCGCCGATGACGATGACGCGGCTGACCTTTGCGGCGGTGAGCTGCGTGTACCTGCTGATCGCGATTCCGCTGGAAGAGCGCACGATGCGGGCGACGTCGGGTGGCAGCTACGAGCGCTACATGGCCCAGGTGCGGTGGCGACTGGTGCCGGGAGTGTACTGAGTCCTTACTCGTCGTAATCCTCTTTCGGCAACCCTTCGAGGTCCTGCAGAAAGATCAGCGCCTGGTGCGAGGGGATCTCAAACCGTTTGCCGCACGTCGTGCACGTCACTTCATCGTCCACACGGATGAGATGGTCTCTGACCTTGGCGAACAGCGCACGATCGCGCTCGTTTGCGCCCGACGGGATCTGCGCTTTCTTCGTGCGACGCATCCAGCGGATGGTGTACTCGCCGGTGCGGCGACAGCGAGGACACTGCAGCCTGGCGGGCCGTTGCTCGGCCTTATCGGTAAAGAAGTGCCGTTCGTCCACATAGTAAGAGTACAGCCTACCGCCTACTGATGTCGCACCAGAACTGCCCACTGTCTACTGCCTACTGTCTACTGCCTACTGATACACTGGCCGAAGCCGCATGGCTGACCCGACCCCGCCGCCGCTCCCGCCGGAGCTGCCCGTTCTCCCTCTTCGCCGCACGGTGGCGTTTCCACTCACCCTGCAGCCGCTGGCGGTCAACCGGCCCGTGTCGATTGAATCGGTGAACCGCGCGCTCGGCGGGGATCGCCTGATCCTGCTGCTGCTGCAGCGGAACGACAACGACGACCCGACGCCCGAGGACGTGTTCCAGACAGGAACTGTGGGCGTCATTCGCCAGATGGCGAAAGGTGGCGGCGGCATCAACATCATCATCGAGGGGCTGGCGCGCGTGCGCGCCGATGTCGTCACGCGGACGGGAACGTCGATGCGCGCCCAGGTCACGCACTTGCCCGAAACAGTCGAGCGGACGATTGAAGTGGAGGCGCACGTCCGCCGTATCCAGGAGCTCATCGAAAAGGCGTTGTCCCTGGCTACGGGACTTTCCGAAGAGCTGCGCTCGGTCGTCATGAACATCGACGACCCGCTGCGACTCGTGTACGTGCTGGCGTCGCTGCTCGACATGAAGCCGGCCGACAAGCAGGCGATCCTCGAGGACAACAACCTCGTGACCAAGCTTCAGGTGATTGCCAGCGCGCTGACACGCGAGATTTCCCTGCTCGAGCTCAAAGGGAAGATCGAATCGCAAGCGCAGCAGGAAATGACCGACGCGCAGCGACAGTACTACCTGCGACAGCAGCTCAAGGCGATCCAGCAGGAGCTCGGCGAAGGTGAAGGCACCGAGATCGCGGACCTGCGGAAGCGCGTGGACGATGCCAAGCTCCCCGAGTCGGTGTCCACGGCGGCGATGCGGGAGATCGATCGACTGTCGCGCATGGGCTCGGCCTCACCCGAGTACCAGATGCTGCGGACCTACATCGACTGGCTGCTCGACGTGCCGTGGGCCGTCACCACCCCCGATCGGATCGATCCGGTCGAAGCGAGAAAGGTACTTGACGAGGACCATTACGACCTCGACAAGGTCAAGGAGCGCATCGTCGAGTACCTGGCGGTGCGAAAGCTCAAGGGGGACATGAAGGGGCCGATCCTCTGCTTCGTCGGCCCGCCCGGAGTTGGCAAGACGTCGCTCGGCCAGTCGATTGCCCGCGCCATGTCCCGGAAATTCGTGCGCATCTCGCTCGGCGGCATCCGCGACGAAGCGGAAATCCGCGGACACCGCCGCACGTATATCGGCGCCATTCCCGGTCGCATCGTGCAGGGGCTGAAGCAGGCCGGCTCGATGAATCCCGTTTTCATGCTCGACGAGATTGACAAGGTCTCGGTCGGCTTTCAGGGTGACCCGGCCGCGGCGCTCCTGGAAGTGCTCGATCCGGCTCAGAACTACACGTTCCGCGATCACTACCTCGAAGTGCCCGTCGATCTGTCGCGGGTGCTCTTCATCGCGACGTCGAATCAGCTCGGCACCGTCCATCCGGCACTGCTCGATCGGATGGAGGTCATCGCGCTCGTCGGCTACACGGAGGAGGAAAAGGTTCACATCGCGCGCCGGTACCTGTTGCCGCGGCAGACGACCGAGCACGGGTTGCCGGACGGCGCGCTCGACGTCACCGACGCGGCGCTCCGGCTCGTCATTGCCGAATACACACGGGAGGCCGGCGTTCGCAATCTGGAGCGCCAGCTGGGCACGATCTGCCGGAAAGTGGCGGCGCGTCTGGCGACTCGTCCTCCCGAGAGCGAGCCGGCCCCGACAACCGTGGTCGATCGGAACGACGTGGACGACTATCTGGGCCCCGCCCGGTTCAAGAAGGAGGTGGCCTTCCGCACATCCCGCCCCGGCGTGGCCACCGGCGTGGCCTGGACCGAAACGGGTGGCGACGTGCTGTTCATCGAAGCGACCTTGCTTCCAGGCGGAAACCAGAACATTATTCTCACGGGCCAGCTCGGCAATGTGATGCAGGAATCGGCGCGGGCTGCGGTGAGCCACCTGCGCGCACGGGCGGAAGAGCTGGGAATGTCGGCGGACTTCCTCGCCAAGCACGACCTGCACGTCCACGTGCCAGCCGGGGCCATCCCGAAAGACGGTCCCTCGGCCGGCGTCACGATGGCGACGGCGATTCTGTCGGCGGCGCTGAACCGCCCCGTGCGACAGGACGTGGCGATGACGGGCGAGATCACCTTGAGCGGGCTGGTCCTCCCGGTGGGCGGCATTCGCGAAAAGGCGCTCGCGGCCAGGCGATTCGGCATCAGGACGCTGATACTGCCCGCGCTGAACGAGCCGGATCTCGTGGAACTGCCCGAGGAAATCCGGCGCGAGATGACGTTTGTCCCGGTAGAGACATTGAATCAGGTGATCAAGGTGGCAATCCCGGACGGTGCAATGGTGCAGACATCGCAAGCTGAAACGGTAAGTACGCACGCTGAGTCGGACCGCTAGGTGGCAGCCGCGATCGTTTTCTACGTATCCGGCCATGGATTCGGCCACGCCTCACGCACCATCGAGGTCATCAACGCCGTCCTGGCGAAACGGCCTGAGACGCGCATCGGCGTGCGCACGGCGGCGCCGCGATGGCTGTTCGACCTGTCCGTCAAGGGCAAAGTCGCGTTCAGCACCCTCGAGTGCGACACCGGCGTCGTCCAGATCGACGCCCTGACGCTCGACGAAGCCGACACCATTCGCCGCGCGTCCGCCTTTCACAACGACCTGGTCACGCGCGCCGCCAGTGAAACACGCGTCCTGCGCGAGCTCGGGGCGGGGCTCATCGTCGGTGATATCCCACCGCTCGCCTTCGCGGTGGGCGCGGCCGCCGGCATCTCGTCCATTGCGCTCGGCAACTTCACGTGGGACTGGATCTACGCGGATTATCCGCGTGTGCGCCTGGCACCGTCGCTGCTACCGACCATCCGCGGCGCCTACGCGAAGGCCTCGATGGCGCTGCGGCTGCCGATGTCCGCCGGGTTCGACAGCTTCTCCAACGTCCGAGATATCCCGTTTATCGCGCGGCACGCCACACGGTCGCGTGAAGAGGTGACCAAGCTCCTCAAGTTGCCTTCCGACAAACCGCTGGTCCTGACGTCGTTCGGCACCTACGGGGCGCCCGGGCTCGACACCGAGGCGCTGGCGAAGCTGAAGAAATATGTGGTCATCGGCGTCGAGAGTCAGCCGGTCAGCCGGACGAAGAAGGAGGCGCCGCCCTCGGAACGTCGCGGCTCGTTCGTCTCGGTGAACGAGGAGGCGATGTACAACGCCGGCGTTCGCTATGAGGACCTCGTGCGTGCGGCGTCCGCCGTCGTCACCAAGCCCGGGTACGGCATCATTGCGGAGTCGATCGCCAACGATACCGCGGTGTTGTACACGTCGCGCGGGCACTTTCCGGAGTACGACGTGCTCGTCGAGGACATGCCGAAATACCTGCGCACGGCCTTCATCAGTCAGGAGGATCTGTTCGCGGGCAAGTGGGACTCTCACCTCGACAAGCTGCTCGCCCAGCCGAAACCGAAGAAGAAGGCCGAGACCAACGGCGCCGACGTGGCTGCAGACCTGCTGCTGGCCGCCCTCGACAAACCTCCGCGCAAGCCGAGGGGAAGACCGAGGACGAAGATTTAGATCGTTGCTGATGGCTCATTCTGAATGACGACGGAGGAAGACGCTTTCGCTTGAAGAAAGCGACCAGGACGCCTATCCTGCTGACCTCCGCGTCTCACCGCTTCCCGGAGCCTGCCTGTCGCACCGTGGGCGAAGTCACGGCGTTGATACGCCAGTCCTCGGTAAGCCGTTCCTGAAAGGGCTTCATGCGCGCGCTTCGTACGTCGTCAGTACGCGGCGTCGTCGAACCACGCGTGGCGCGCTCGCCGCCATCGCGCGGCGCGAGATGCGTGTGAATCGAAGCATCCCGGCTCGCACGGGGAATAGGAATAGAAGGACCGCCCTCGCCGCGATCGCGCGGCGCGAGTGGCTGCTGCAGATGCCGGCCCAAGCGGATGCTACCATCGGGCCGTGCATTCGCTCACACGCGATGTCATCCTGCGAGCCCTCAGCCTCCTTGCCGAACGACTGCCACCAGGCGAGGCGCCTGTTGACCTGATCCTTGTAGGGGGCGCGGCCATGGTCCTGCTGTTTGGTGCTCGAGAATCCACGAAGGATGTGGACGCCTTCAGCGTGGATCCGCAGGCGGGGACGTCGGTCGCCAAGGCTGCCACCGACGTGGCAGCGGCCCTTGGATTACCCGACGACTGGTTGAACGATGCGGCAAAGGGCTATGCGCATGGGTTGACGCTTGGGCCGGTGCTGCTGGAAACACCGACCCTCCGCGTTCGAACGACTTCTGTGGCTCAGCTCCTGGCGATGAAATTGTCGGCGTGGCGCGATGATCTGGACGTCGAAGACGCCAGGCGGCTCCTCAAGGAATCCCAGCAGAGCCGCGACGAAGTCTGGCAGCAGGTCGAGCGTCATGTAGTTCCCGGGCGCGAGCTCAAGGCGCGGTACGCGTTCGACGACCTGTGGGAGGACGAATATGGATCTGCATGATCTCGTCCAGGCCCTCCTGCGCCGCGACGCGCTTGCCGCTCGCCAATGGGTCGCCGATGCCGCGCGGCAGTCATTTGCCTGGACGGCAGTGCCTCGGCCCGTGGGGTGGGGAGCGCTGGAGCTCAGCGTAGCGGCTGGCGTGGTCGAGCTCTGTGCGTCGCGAGCCAAGCAGCGACCTCCGTCGTGGACCGCCACGGTCCGCGAAGCCCCGGCCCCGGTGTATCTTGTCCGCGCTGCAGAGACGATGCCGAGGCTGCGGCGGCTATGCGAGACAGAAGGCCCTGAGCCGCTGCGATGGCGCCACATCTTTGCGCCACCCGAATTCTTGACGATCGCGTAATTTTTCGAGTGGCGGGCCAGCCTGGCGGCCGTGCGGTGCGGTTTGCAACGTCGACCTTCGACACTGATACGACCGCTCAGGCTGAGCAACGTGGCCCGCACAGTTCCCCTGCGGGAGTCGGCGGGTCAGCCTATAATGCTGTCCTCCGTCGCAGCCCAGCTTTCCTGAGTCTGTCCGCCAACGCCGCATCGCGCGTTCACGGCGTTGACCCTCAGCCTTCATCAAAGCCTTGCCCAAGGAGTCGAATATGCGTGAGAACCGTGGAGGCGTGAAGGTCGGGGTCGTGCGGATGTCGGCCATCGTGCTGGCCGCTTCCATCGCCCTTGGGGTCATGCTGGCGGTGGGTGCGGCATGGGCGCATCACAACATGTCGGCCCTCTTCGATTTCAACCAGCGATTCACACGAACCGGCACGCTCACCAAAACCGACTGGAGGAATCCCCACATCTACTTGTCCGTGGACGCGACGAGCGACCAGGGCCGGGTGGAGACATGGGTGTTCGAAGGACCGGCGCCCAACGTTTTCCGAAAACTGAACGCCGGCAAGGTCGATTTCGAGAACGCCACCGGCAAGACTGTGACCGTGGAAGCCAGCCGCGCCAGGGACGGCTCTCTCAGCGGTCTTATCCGGATCATCACCCTGCCGGACGGGAAGGTCGTCTCGTTATGTCCACAAAATTGTTGAAGGTCTGGGCATTGACAGTGACGCGGCGGCCTGGAACCTGAGCAAGGGTGCGGCCCCAAGGTCGTGCTCCAGCACCGGAAGGCGCGCGTCAAGCGAGCGTGTCCGTCTTAGGCGAAGGAGGGTTCTACGTGAGGCGGACCTATTTGATTGCGATAGCCATCGTGATGGGAGCCCTGTTAGCCGCATTGCTGGTGGTTCAGGCGCCCGACCGACGTCAGCAGGCGCCGGCCCCTGCCAAAGCCGGCGACCAACCCGACGACAACGCCAAAGCCGCGAAGGCCAAACGGATCGCCGAAGAGTTTGAGAGAGACGCTCGAGTACTCACCGTGTTCGACCGCCAAGGGAAGGTCGTGACCACGCTCGGGGAGCGCGCGATTTACAGCTGGCCGGTCTTCTCGCCGGACCGGACACGGCTGGCCGTGATCAAGAGCGATTTAGAGAGCGAAACGGCGGACCTCTGGGTGCTCGATATGGCCGCGGGGAACAGCACACGGATCACGTCCAGTCAAACGGGGGAGGAGGCGCCGTGGGCACCGGTCTGGTCTCCGGATGGCAGTCAGGTGGCTTATGAAGCTTTGCGCGGCGGCTATGAGAGTCTGTACCGAAAGCCTTCGAACGGAGAGGGAACCGAGGAACTCTTGTACCAGCATCCCGGCGCGTGGATGACCCTTACCGACTGGTCGGTGGACGGACGTTTCCTGAGCTTCTCCACGACGGACCTTTCGGGAGGGACCTTGTACGCGCTGCCGCTCGCTGGCGTTGGGGAGCGCAAACCCATCGAGGTCTTTCGCAGTGAGTCTCAGATGCAGGGATCGCGCCTTTCTCCCGACAGCCGCTTCCTGTCCTACGTGTCGGACCAGTCCGGAAAAAATGAAGTCTATGTGCGGCCGTTCGATCCATCGGCGGGCCCGGGGGCGATAGCGGCGGCGGGGCCATGGCAGGTGTCCGACCAAGGTGGCCAGGGCGCGGCCCTTTGGCGGCAGGACGGCAAGGAACTGTACTATGTGGCCGCCGATCGAGGCGTGATGGTGGTGGAGGTCAGCACGGCTCCCACGTTCGAATTGGGAAAGCCGAAGTTGCTGTTCCGCCCGCCGGAGGCGGTCCCCGTCACTCCTGGGCGGGCCAGTGTCAGCCGCGACGGGCAGCGAGTCGTGATCGCCGTGCCCCATGCGCCTACCCTTCAGCAGATCACGGTGTTCGACCGCCAGGGGAAAGTTCTGAGCAAGGTGGGGGAACCTGGTAATTACCGCCAGCCGGCGCTCTCACCGGACGGAACAAGGGTGGCGGTTATGAGGACCGATCCGAAGACGGGCAACCTCGCCATCTGGACGTTCGACGTCGCCTCGGGTAAGGGCACGCCAGTCACGAATGATACCTCACCGGATCCGGATAATGCGCCTATCTGGTCTCCGGACGGCAGTCACGTGGCTTATGGTTCGATGCGCCGC
>JBOGIR010000109.1:0-7985 GCA_050742335.1 Vicinamibacterales bacterium
ACACCAGCCATCGCCCGCGGTCGATATCGGGAAACGGCCGCACGTACACCTCCGTTTGCCCCGATTCGTTGGATTGGTAGGCGAGCCATCGGCCGTCGGGCGAGATCTCGGCACTCAACTCCCGGAAAGGTGTTTGGATGAGCGGCACCTCGCGGCGTTGGCCGTCGAGGATCAGCATTCGCAGATCCAGGAGTAAGTTGGACGTCACGACGGTGAAGACAAGGCGCTGCGCGTCGGCGGAGAACGTATTTGGAGCGTACACGTTTGCGTCCGTCAGCCGTTCGGCGGTGCCGGTCCCATCGGCCGACTGGATCAGAAGGGCGCCGCCGCTACCCAGAACACCGGAGCGATTCGACACGAATACGATCCGGCGTCCGTCGGGCGTCCAGACAGGACTTCCGTCATAGGTTGGATTCGCAGTCAGGCGCGTGAGCGTCTGACGGACAAAGTCCCAAATCCAGATGTCACTCTCCTGATCTCGCACGTCCAGCGCGGCGCGCGTGCCATCGGGGGAAATGCGCGCCACAGCGTAGGCGCGGGGTGGCGCGGCGATTGGCTGCCTCGCGCCGCCGCGCTCCGCCCACACGAGCCGCCGCTGGACGCCGCCGGCGCCACCGGCGACGTAGACCAGCGTGCCGTCAGCCGAGACACTGAAGTCGGCGCCGCCATCGGTTTTCGTAATGACACCCTCGAGGAGGGGGACGGGGTCGCCGAGGACTTCGAGGCGACCAGGATCGAACGGAACGGCGCGGAGCGTATTCTCAACCCCGTACACGATGTGTCCGGTCTGCGAGAAGCGCGGGCTCGATCCCCCCGGCACGAGAATCTTGATCGTCCCAGACTCGAGGTCCAGCGCGGCAATCTGGAACGCTTTCCCGCCCTCCTCGGTCTGAATCGTGAACAGCAGGGCACGGCCTCCGGGCAAGAACTCAGGCCACGCATGCAGCAGCTCCCCGCGGGCCTTATCCGGAGTCGTCAGCACCGTCGGGGTGCCGCCGCCGGCGGATACGCGCCGCAGCCCGGTACCAAGCTCGACGGTCGCAAACACGATCGTATCGTCTGGGCCCCAGGTCGCTCCCAGCATTTCCGTCCCAATCTTCGTGACGTTCACCGGGGGGCCGCCGGCGATTGGCATCTTGCGAAGCATGAAGCCGGCCTCGTCGATGAAGCCAACCCAGCGGCTGTCCGGGGAGATGAACGGCTCGAAGAATCGGTCGGCGTCGCGGATTGCTGTCCCCTCGAGCGCATCGAGTGCGCGGACGTGGAGCTGCCGGTTGGCGCCGGTTCCGGTGAAGTACACAATCCGGCTCCCATCGGGGGCGATGGCGACGTCCTGGTTCGTGTTCGCAATCCACAGCGGCGACTCGCCCGTGGAGAGCGCAAAACGTCTGAGGGGGAGCAGACCCTCGGGTGGGGAGGGTGTCAGCCACAACGTGGCGACGGCTGTCACAACGACCGCTGCAAGCAATGACGCGAGGAGGGCGGGCGAGCGCCACAGAGAAGCCGCTGGTGATCCGGCTGCGCGGGAGGCGAGTGGTACCGGCACGTCGAACGCGCCGTCCATGGCCAGCCGCATATCGCCGATGTCGTGCAGCCGGTCCGCTGGTATCTTCGCGAAACACCGGCGCAGAAAGACGCGCAGCATCGGTGGGAGCGCCGCCGGGAGCGCCGACCAGTCCGGCTCACCCCTGACGACGGCGGCGATCGTCTCGGTGACGTCCTCGCCGGTGAACGCGCGCCGGCCGGTGAGCATCTCGTAGAGCACGCACCCGAAGGCCCACACATCCGCACGCTTGTCCACAGTCTTGCCACGTGCTTGCTCGGGCGCCATGTATGCGGCGGTCCCTAGGATTGTGCCAAGGCGGGTGGCGGCTGGCGTTGTGATCGTTGGGGCGGCTGTGAGGTCAGGCCGGACGCTACGATCCGCCGTGCCGCCAGTCTGTACGTAGTGTCCGCCTTCAGGCGGACTAGGTGCGTAGTGCCCCGCTTCGGCCGGGCCTTCGGCGAGCTTGGCCAGACCGAAATCGAGCACCTTGACGGACCCGTCTTCGCGCACCTTGATGTTGGCCGGCTTCAGATCGCGATGGATGATGCCCTGCAGGTGCGCTGCCTCGAGCGCCTCGGCAATCTGCCGAGCGATCCGCAACGCCTCGTCTACAGACAGCGCGCTCGCCGGCTTTGGGCCTTGGGCTATTGGCTTTTGGCCTGACGCACCAAATTGAGGAACAGCGTGACTGCGGAGCTGGCCTACAGCCGAAAGCCCAGAGCCTAGAGCCACCTCACCCGAAAGCACCTCCGCCAGCGTCGGCCCCTCGACGAGTTCGAGCACGAGCGCCTGGCCGGTGTCGGTCTCTTCAAGGCCGTAGATGGCGGCGATATTGGGGTGGTTCAGCGCAGCGAGCATCTGCGCTTCACGCTTGAATCGGGCGAGGCGATCGGGGTCGAGCGCAAAAGCGTCCGGCAGGATCTTCAGCGCGACGTCCCGATGGAGCCGCGTGTCGCGCGCGCGATAGACTTCACCCATCCCGCCGGCGCCGAGCAGCGCGGCAATCTCAAACGGGCCGATACGCGTGCCGCGGGCGAGGGACATCCCTTCCGTCTCCTGTCTCCTGCCTCCTGTCTTCTGCCTACTTGTGAATTGACGACTGTACGAACTTACGGATGAATTTGGAAGCGCCAAATTGGGCCGTTTCCAGTGGACCGTCTCAACCTACCGTTTCGGGTGGTGTGCCTTCGTGCGGCCGTTGCCTATACTGCGTGTGTGAACCCAGCACGTCAGCCTCATCTCGGCAGCGACGAGGACCTGCTCGACGCCTATTCGCGAGCGGTGACCGGAGCGGTGGAGATTGCCGCGCCGGCCGTGGTGCGCGTCGAGTTGCGGCACGGTAGCGGCTCAGGAGTGATCTTCACGCCAGATGGTTTCGCCCTGACCAACAATCACGTCGTCGAGCGCGGCGGACCCGTGGGCGTGACGCTTCCCGACGGCCGAACAACGCCTGCCGTCCCGATCGGCAGAGACGCCGACAGCGACCTCGCTGTGATTCGTGTGAGCGGCTCGTCACTCCCCTGGGCGCAGTTTGGCGATTCGCGTCATCTTCGCGTCGGACAGGTCGTGGTGGCGATCGGGAATCCGTTCGGGTTCCACCACTCCGTCACGACGGGTGTCGTCAGCGCGCTCGGACGATCGTTGCGGTCGCGCTCGCTCCGGTTGATTGAGGATGTCATCCAGACGGATGCTGCACTCAATCCCGGCAACTCGGGCGGTCCGCTCGTCACCACCGCCGGAGAAGTCGTCGGCATCAACACGGCCGTGCTCGCGGGCGCCCAGGGGCTCTGCTTCGCGATTGCGAGCAACACCGCGCGCTTCGTGGCGTCACGCTTGATTCGCGACGGCGCGATTCGGCGCAGCTATGTCGGCATCGTAGGCCAGCAGACGCCGATTCCGCGCGCGCTCGCCCGCGCGAACCAGATTGTCGCGTCCTCGGGCGTGCTGGTCGCATCCGTGGAGCCTGGGAGCCCGGCGGCGGTTGGAGGTCTGCGGGAAGGAGATGTGATCCTGTCGTTTGCCGGGCGTCCGATCGCTGGCATCGACGATCTCCACCGGTGCCTGATCGACGAGTGCATCGGCGTGCCGTCGGAAGTGACGGTGCTGCGGCGGACGGCGCGGCACCAGTTCACGATCGTGCCGACCGAACGGAAAACAGGGACGGTCTAAACGTTCTTCATCCCTACGGAACACCGAGACACTGAGGCACCGAGGCGAAATTGGAATGAATTCCTCGGTGTCTCTGTGCCTCGGTGGTACGGGGAAGTGAAAGAGGTGTGCGCGGTGGCGTTCACGGTGTCACAAGGTAATGAGCCCGCGGCGCACCGCGCGTCGTACGGCATCGGTCCGGTTCGCGGCCCCAAGCTTTGCCGAGATCGAGGCGACGTGGAATTTCACCGTTTGGTCGCTGATACCGAGCCGCTCGCCGATCGCTTTGTTCGGAAGGCCTTCGGCCAGCAGCTCGAGGACCTGGATTTCCCGTCGCGTCAACGGTTCCTGCAGGGTGCCCTGCTCCGCGCCGGCGATGTCCATTCGGTAGAGTGCGGCTTCACGCCGCGATTCGTACGTAGTGTCCGGCTTCCGCCTTCGCGTAAAGCTTCGGCGGACCGCCGTAGCCTTGGCGGAGGCGGTTAGCCGGACCGGCGTAGCGTCAGACTGTGGCCGGACTCCGGTGGACAGAAGAATTCCGTCGGCTTCAATCGCGGCGGTTTCCGCCGCACTGAGGGTCGAGAACTCACCGACCACGCGGGTTGAGCCGTTCAGGCTGGCGCGCAAGCGTGCGCGTTCCTCGGCTGACCCGACCAGGATCACGTTCATCTCGTCGAGCGCGGTCGTTCACCAACGATGACCGAGAGTTCCGCCGTCGCTCCCGCACGGAGCATGCGAAGCGATACCTGGCGGCCAACGCGGTTACGTGTCAGCAGATCGAGCAGATCCTCCGGTGATGCGATCGGCTGCCCATCGAATGTCACGAGGATGTCGCCGACCAACACCCCACCGCGCGCCGCCGGGCTGTCAGGCGTCACACCCACAACCAGCAGCGCCTCGTCGCGGTCGCCGACTGCTTCGGCGTCTCGCTGATGCTCGGGCAGTGTGACCGGCTGCCCGGCAATCCCCAGATATCCCCGCTTGACGCCGCCGTGCTCGAGGACGTCGGCAATCGCCTTCCACGCAATCGCGGCAGGGATGATCACTCCGAAGCCGCGGATTTCGGCGGCGGTGGCCACCCCGAGGAGCCCGCCAGAGGTGTCGAGACATGCGCCGCCCGCGAATCCGTCGTGCATGGGCGCGGTTGTTCGGATGACCTGGTCGATGGCGCGACGCCTTCCAGTCGGAAGCGGTCCGCCGATCACAGAGACGATGCCGGCGCTCGCCGTCACGGCGTTGCTCCACGAGCGGGCAACGGCGAGCGCAACGTGTCCGACGCGCGCCGGGGTGCGGGCCGGTTCGAGCGCGCGACCTTTCAGTCCCGAAACCCGCAGCGCAGCGAGACTGGTTGCAGGGTCCCATCCGGCGAGCTCCGCTTCCATCAGCCCGCCATCGTGGACTCGCACGTGGAGCCCGTCTTCGCGACCGAGCGCCCGCATCGTTGTGGCCACGATTCCGTCGGCATACAACACACCGCTCGCGGGTCTCCGGCGTCCTTGCACTTGAACGACTGATGGTGCGGCGGCGGCAACCATCTCGGCCATTTGGTTCGAGAAGTCAGTCAGCATGAAAGGATCGTCGCCGAAACGCCAGCGCAAGACATCACCCGAACGGGCGGTTCACAGCAGCAGCACCTCGACGCGATGCGCGTGAACCGTGCCGTCGCAGGGCGACCACGCAAAAATGGTGAAGCGTCCATCCTGGGAGGCCACCAGCGCGACACCCTCCGGCTGGTCGTGCACGAACTGCGCAGCGGCGAGATGACGCGTCCCGCCAAGCTGGCCAGGGTGCATCCGTTCGGCTGTGCCGCCGACGATCGGCTCGGTCACCACGATCTCTTCCACGGGCGCTCCTCCGTCGCGGCGGCCAATCTTGGCGCCGAAGGCATGAAGCTCGTAGCGGTCCGTCATCACCGTGGCGCCGTCGACCGCTGTCAAGCCGGCCAGCGCGTCAATCGCGCGGTTGACTGCCTCCATCCACTCGTGCTCCGGCATGCCGCCGTGCTCGGGGAGGATGTCCGCCAGTTCGCGAAACGTCGGCCGCACGGCATAACGAATCGGATGGACGATCGACTCGCGCCAGCCGTCGCTGTCCGACGGCACCACGAGCAGGATCCCACCGCGCCCATGGCGGCGCATCGACAGCGCCAGCAGGACCTGGATGTTCAGGGCCTCGTCCTGCAGCAGCGCGAGGTCGGATCCAAGCATGGACGTGAGCAGCGCGGGGCAGTCCGCGATGAGCGACGCCCGCTCGTCGACGATCTTGATGCGGTCTCCTTCGAGCACCGCGACGTTCACGAACTTGCGCGACTCGTGACGGGGCCGGTGCTTCAGCACCAACAGGCCGGGGCCGATCACCTCGACGACGAAACAGAACGGCGGGATCAGATGTGTGGTACCCCAGACGGCGAGCTGGCCGTCATCGGCTGGCCAGACACCGAGGTGAATGCCGGGTTGTTCCACGGCGGCCGCCAGTCGAGTGAGCGCGCTTGGCTCGAGCGGGAGCGGCTGCTCGAACATCAGCGGCCGGATCGGGGGCAGGGGCCGCAGGAACGCCAGCGAGATCTTGGGAACGAACCCTTCTTCGCGGCGCACGCTGGCCCAGAACGCGGTATCGATCAGCGCTTCGATGTGGTCCGCCGTCGGGAGCAGCTCGAACGGCGGCTGAGCGGGGTCGGAGGGCGGCAGTGCGGCGCGATGAAGCTGCAGATGCTCCGCCACCGTGGGCGCGACCGTCCGCGCCACCGCATACGCGGGATGATTCATCGCGCCTGTCAGTCCGTCGCGAGAGTCCTCGCCGGGCCACACCCCTCGACAATGCTCGGGGTGTCCTGAGCCAAAGTCGAAGGACAGAGGCTCAGAGGCACAGAGAAGGGCGTCCTTGAGATTTTCTCCATGGCCTGCTATTGAACGCCCGGAGGCAGCGGCGTCTTCTCGGGGGACTCTTCGCCGACTGCCGGTGAAATGCCCAGCAGGGCGCGCAGGTCGGCGCCTTCCATGACTTCCAGCTCGAGGAGGCGCCGTGTGACGGCTTCGAGATCGTCGCGGTGCCCGGTCAGGATGCGACGCGCCTCGCCGTGTGCGTCGGTCATGATCCGCTTGACCTCCGCGTCAATCATCCGCGCGGTGTCTTCCGCGTAGGCGCCCCGCTCGGGGCCGAACGTAATGTCGAGGAACTTGTTGCGCTTGTGGCCGTCGTAGTTGATGGCGCCGAGCGCGTCGCTCATACCCCATTCCGTCACCATCGCCCGCGCAATGTCCGTCGCCCGCTGCAGGTCGTTCTGCGCACCGGTAGAAATCTCTCCGAGCGCGATTTCCTCGGCCGTACGCCCGCCGAGCAGCACCGCCAGCTGATTGAGGAGGTCGCGACGCTGCATCAGATACCGATCTTCGAGCGGTAGCTGCATCGTGTACCCGAGGGCGCCGAAGCCGCGCTGCACGATCGAGATCTTGTGCACAGGGTCCATGCCGGGAATCAGTGTGGCGACGATCGCGTGGCCGGACTCGTGATAGGCGACGATCTCGCGCTCCTTCGTGCTCATGACGCGCTTCTTTTCGAGTCCGGCGATGAGACGGTCGATGGCCTCTTCGAAATCCTTCATTTCGACGGCCGTCTTGTCCTTCCGTGCGGCCAGCAGCGCGGCCTCGTTCACGAGGTTCGCCAGATCGGCGCCCGCAAAGCCCGCTGTGCGGGCTGCGACGATCTTCAGATCGACGTTCGGGGCGAGCTTGACCTGCTTCGTGTGGATGCGCAGCACCTCTTCGCGCCCCTTCACGTCGGGCTTGTCCACCAGCACCTGACGATCGAACCGC
This sequence comes from Vicinamibacterales bacterium, assembly GCA_050742335.1. Lineage (GTDB taxonomy): Bacteria > Acidobacteriota > Vicinamibacteria > Vicinamibacterales > UBA2999 > DATCJA01. The sequence goes on from JBOGIR010000109.1 coordinate 7,507, forward strand.
CCGGGCCGGAGCAGTGCCGGGTCGAGCACCTCCGGCCGGTTGGTGGCAGCCATGATGATGATCGCCTTGCGGGAGTCGAACCCGTCCATTTCGGCCAGGAGCTGATTGAGCGTCTGCTCGCGCTCTTCGTGCGACCCCATCGGGCTCTGCACGCGTGCGCGGCCGAGCGCGTCGAGCTCGTCGATGAAGATGATGCAGGGGGCCTTCTGCTCGGCCTGCGCGAAGAGATCGCGAACGCGCGCGGCGCCGACGCCGACGAACATCTCCACGAACTCGGATCCGCTGAGGCTGAAGAACGGCACCTTGGCTTCACCTGCAACCGCGCGGGCCAGCAGCGTCTTGCCCGTTCCTGGCGGGCCGACCAGCAGCACGCCCTTGGGAATCCGTCCCCCGAGTGCGGTGTATTTCTTGGGAGTCTTCAGGAATTCGACGATCTCCTTCAGCTCCTGCTCGGCCTCGTCCACGCCCGCCACATCCGC
>JBOGIR010000110.1:0-11044 GCA_050742335.1 Vicinamibacterales bacterium
TTCGAGCCACAGGGGACCGTTGGGCTCAACGTCACGGATCACATTGCCATCAGTGTCGGCGCCGGCTATCGCGCGGTGGCGCTGACCGACGCGCTTCGTAATCGTCTGGACGGTCCGACGGGGAGCCCCGGCCTGGAGTTCGACTGGTAATTCTTCCCACAAATGACGCCGAACCGGTTTCGTCACCGATCACGGATATGAAACCGGTTCGCGCGGGCGCCTGGGAACTCTTTCAGATACAATGAGTTCGGCTGCGTGCCGAACGCCAACTTCGGTCGTCCCCCGCGGTACCGTTCTTGTAACCAGCCAGGAGCGCGTGGTATCCCGATGGCGCTCTTACGTTCCCTTTCTATTCAGGCCAACAAGGGCAGAGTTCTCGTACCGGGCCGTATAGCGGTCGCGAGTCTGCGCGGGGACTTGTGAAAATGTCATTTCGGCTGGTGGTCGTGACCGCGCTGGTCTCAGCGCTCGCCGCCGCAGGTGCCGTGGCACCCGCTTCCGCGCAGCAGCCGACGAACGGCACGACAGCGGTTGCGCTGGAAGAAGCGCAACGCCTGTTCTACAGCGGACGCTACGACGCGGCGGCCGCGCTCGCGCTGGCGGCACGCCTCGCCGATCCCGAGAATCTCGCCGCGTCGGAGCTCCGTAGCTCGGCCCTGCACTTCCAGATCCGTCACGTGTTCGGCACACCGGAGAACAAGGACCGCGCGTGGAAGGAATGCGCCTCCTGTCCGCAGTTGCTGGCGGCGTTCACGGCGGAAACCAGTCTCGGCCGCTCGGTGGCGCGCGCCCGCCTCAAGGGGAATCCCGCCGACCAGGAGGCGCTGTTCTTCCTCGGAAAGCTCGATCTCAATGTGGTCTGGCTACAACTGGCGACGTTGGGGCGCAAGAGCGGCTGGAGCGAGTACTGGGAGGCGCGCAAGTCGCTCGACGCGGTCCTGAAGATGAATCCAGATCACGTCCGCGCTCGCGTCGCGCGCGCCTGGATTGACTACATCGTCGACACGAAGGTTCCGTTCGGGACACGCTGGCTGCTCGGCGGCGGCAATAAGCAGCGTGGCCTCCAGGTAGTGCGCGAAGCGGCACACGTAGAGGCGCCGCCGTACGTGCAGGCCGAAGCAATGTTCGCCCTCTGGGACATGCAGGTGCGCGAACGCAATCTGTCCGACGCCATCGTCACGGCTCGCGCGCTGGCACGCGACTTCCCCGAGAACCGCGATCTCTCAAAGTTCCTCTCCACCCACGATCTGCAGGGGAGCCGGTAATCGGAAATTGGGATTGAAGATTGGACGATTGAAGATTGTTGTTGATTGATGATTGGTGAGTGTTGATTTGGGTACGGATTGCGTCATTGAGCGATTGGGTCAACGGCGGCTCCGCGATGCGGTGCGCCGCGAGGCCACGAAGATCGCGGTCAACTCGTCGGCTTCCTGGCGCACACGTTCAATCTCTCTACCGCCGATCAACTGAAGCTTCATTACCATCTCGAGCCACATGTGCGTCTCGTCTGCCTCTTCGATGACGATGCCGAGCCTGGCAAGGAACTCGGCTCGAGATCGCGCGCGGCATGTTGCTCGATAGTTTGAAGCAACACCGGTTGCAGCGCGCCCCAGCTGGTCTCGAATGTTCTGTGCCTCGGGATTTCGAGGCAGCTCGCGACACACCTTCAGAACGTCGATCGCGAACGTCTCGGCGCGATGTTGAAGTTCGCGCGCTGTGACCATCGGGCGCCGTGTCAGCACAAGCGATGCCACCGTGCGATCGGCGATCTTCGTGGGAAAAGTCAATTCTTCAATCACCAATCGCAAGATCGTCAACAATCGTCAAATCAATTCAATCGAAAAATCTGCAATATGCCTATCGCCGCCCAGCGGCCTCCTCGCCGGCAATCCGACCGAACACAGTCCCGATCGTCATCCCAATGCCTGCGATGTATCCGCGGCGCAGGATGTTGCCGGCCATGATCTCACCGGCGGCGTAGATGTTGCGCGCTGGCGTACCGTTCGCCATCAGGACGCGTGCGCGATCGTCGACCTTCACACCGAGATAGGTGAACGTAATTCCCGGACGAAGCGGGTAGCCCCAGAACGGCGGCGTGTCGAGGCGCTGCGCCCAGTGTGTCTTGGCCGGAGCGACGCCTTCGGTGCGACAGTCGTCGAGCGCGGTGTGATTGAAGGAGCCCGGGCGAACCGCTCGATTGAACGCCGCGACGGTCTCCTCGAGGCGCTCGGCAGGCAGACCGAGTGCTCCCGCGAGCTCGTTGATGGACGAGGCCACAATGGGCGGGAACATGGAGGGCATGAACGTTCCGGTCGCCTTGGCGTCGATGATGGAAAAAGCGATCTGATCGGGCTGGCTGGCAATCAGGCGGCCCCAGATAGCGTAGCGTTTCGGCCAGGCGTCCTCACCCTCGTCGTAGAAGCGCTCGCCGTGCTTGTTGACGACGATGCCAAACGGCAGCGAGTCGAGGCGTGTGACGATGCCGCCATCGAATCGGGGCGCGCGTCCGTCCACCGCGATGGCATGGCATTCGCGCGGGTCGCCGACGTCCTGCGCGCCGGCATCGAGCAGCAGCTTCAGGAGCGTCCCGTTGTTGTACGGCGTGCCGCGGATGACGAAGTTGTCTGCCGCATCGCCCCAGATCTCGCGGAGCCAGTCGACATTGGCCTCGAAACCACCAGCGGCGACCACGACATCCCGCGCGCGAATCTTGTCCGTGCGGCCGTCCACGCGCACGGATGCAGCGTGAAATTCGCCGCCATCGATGTCGAGGCCGACAACTTCCGCGTCGTAGACCGCGCGAATACCTGCGCGATCGGCCGACGCGTAGTAACTGTTCATGAGCGCCTTGCCGCCACCGAGGAAAAAGGCATTGGTTCGCGACAGGTGCAGCGTGCCGCTCAGCGCCGGCTGAAACCTGACGCCGAACTGCCCCATCCAGTCCGGGCAGGCGGCGGAGCGGTCCACGAGCAGGCGCGCGAGCGGACCGTCGGTGTCGTTGCCCGTGACGCGCATCAGATCGGCGAGAAATTCGTCCTCCGAGTACGACTCGGTGAGGACATGTGTCGGCGCGGCGTGCGCACATCGGAAATTCCGCGTGTGCCGGCTGTTGCCGCCGCGGAAATCGCGGGGAGCGCTTTCGAGGACGATGACGCTGGCGCCCGCCTGTCGGGCGGCCAGCGCGGCGCAGAGTCCGGCATTACCGCCACCGATGACCGCTACGTCCCAGATGTCCGGATCGGCCGTCATCCGACTGCTGGCTTCACGTCAACGGCTGCCCACCGCTTCAACAGCCACGGGCCCAGCATCACCACGACCGCCAGCACGAGGAGGGTCGCCGAAAGCGGACGCGCGGCGAAGACCGCGAGGTTGCCTTCGCTGATCGCCATCGCGCGGCGGAAATGCTGCTCCGACAGCGGCCCCAGAATGAGACCCAGCACGGCAGGCACCAGCGGAAAGTCGTAGACCCGCATCGCGCACCCGACGGCGCCGACGACGTACAGCAGCGTGAGGTCGAGCATCGATCGGTTCAATGTGTACGCGCCGAGGGAGGCGAGCACGAGAATCCCGCCGAACAAGAGCGGCCGCGGCACCAGCATGACCCTCGCCCACACGCCCGCCAGCGGCAAGTTGAGCACGAGGAGCATGACGTTGCCAATGTAGAGGCTCGCGATGAGCGTCCAGACGAGATCGGGGCGTGCGGAAAACAGCAGTGGCCCCGGTTGCAGGCCGTACTGCTGAAACGCCGCAAGCATCACGGCTGCTGTGGCTGAGGATGGAAGACCAAGCGTCAGCAGCGGTACCAGCACGCCCGCCGCCGCGGCGTTGTTGGCCGCCTCGGGGCCGGCCACGCCTTCAATCGCCCCCTGTCCGAACCGTTCGGGCGAGTCGCTGAGCCGCTTTTCGGCGAGGTACGAGAGAAACGTCGGAATCACCGTCCCACCGCACGGCAGCACGCCGAGCGGAAACCCAATCGCGGTTCCGCGCAGCCACGGTTTCCACGATCGCCTCCACTCGTCCCGGCTCATACCGGTGAAATCGTGCAGGAGCACCGCTTCCATCTGTTCGCGCCCGTACCGCCACGCCTGGTACATCGTCTCGCCCACGGCGAAGAGCCCGATCACCAGGATGACGACGTCGATCCCGTCGAGCAGCTGAGGGATGCCGAACGCGAACCGCGCGGCGCCCGTGAGGGGATCGATGCCGACAAGTCCCAGCGCGAGACCAAGGAAGAGACTGAGCAGCCCGCGCACGAGCGATGTGCCGAGCAGCGCGGATACGGCGGTGAACGCGACGATCGTCAACGCGAAGTACTCGGCAGGGCCAAAGCGCAACGCCACCGACGCCAGCACAGGCGCGAAGAATGTCAACGCAATCGTGGCAAGGGTACCCGCGACAAACGATCCAACCGCGGCCGTCGTCAGGGCCGCAGCGCCCCGGCCCTGACGCGCCATCATGTATCCGTCGATAGCGGTCGCGATCGATCCGGTTTCACCGGGCGTGTTGAGCAGGATGCTGGTGGTCGAACCGCCGTACATCGCGCCGTAGTAGATGCCGCCGAACATGATGAACGCGCTGATGGGATCGAGGCTGAAGGTGACCGGCAGCAGCACCGCCACCGTCAAGGCGGGGCCGATGCCGGGAAGCACGCCGACGGCGGTGCCCAGCGTCACACCGGCCAGCGCCCAGCCGAGATGCGGCAAGGTGATCGCGTTCGCGAAACCGGCTGCGAGGGCTGAGAGAATGTCCGTCATCTAATGCAGATTGCAGATTGCTCGATCGACGATTGTTGACGAGTGCCGAAGGGCGATTGTTCGAATGGATTTTCGAGTGCGGGAATGCTCGATCGCGCGACACCGACCGATCCGAAATCTGCATTCCATTCCACAATCACCAATCATCAATCGCCAACACTCGGCAATCGATCGATCTGAAATCTACATTGGTCCGACGGCGCCCGTTACAGCCACGCGGCCAACAGCCCGCCCGGCAGCTGCAGGTCGAGCACGCGGGCGAAGAGCAGGTAGGCGCCCACCGAGACGGCCACGGCAAACAGGGCGTCACGTCGCGGATGGCGCGGATCGAAGGCGCGCGCGACAAACCAGAAGAGCACCGCCGATGCAATGACGAATCCCGCGCGTTCGGCCAGCGCCAGATCGAGCAGAATGCCGACGGCCACGAGAGCCATCGGCCGCCAGCCCGACGCAGCCCGTTCACGCACTCGTCGTGAAGCGGCCCGGCTCCATCCGAGCGCTGTGGCCACGCCGAAGAGCGCCAGCCCCGACAGGACGATCATCGGATACGGGCCGGCCGCCGTCAGCGAAGGCGCGTCCCCCTGACTCGTTCCGAACTTCGTCACGATGTCCTGCACCCGCGCTTCTTCGGCGTCGACGAAGCGGGCGAAGCCGTCGCCCGCCAGGTACCGATCGATCCACCTGTACCGCGAAAGGGCCTCCTTCCATTCGGCGGAGCCCACCATAGCCCGAACCGCTGCTTCGAGGCGGCGACGATCTGCGGGGCCAATCCCAGGCGGCGCGACCACGGATCGCCAGTTCTCGAACTCGATGTCGACCCCCTGCTCGCGCAGCGTCGGGATGTCGAGGCCCGGCAGGCGTTCGGCGCTCGAAATGGCGAGCGGTCGCACCGTTCCCGCTTCGATCTGCGCCGCGAATTCTGCAAGACCATTGATTCCCACTGACACCTGGCCGCCGAGAATCGCAGACAGCGATTCACCCCCGCCGGAAAACGCAATGTAGTTGACGCGGCGCGGCGCCACGCCGACCGCGTCGGCAATCAGCCCCGCCAGGATCTGATCGCTGCCGCCGGCCGAGCCTCCGCCCCAGGAGATGGCCTCGGGCCGTTGCTTGAATGCGCGAATGAAATCGTCCAGCGTCCGGAACGGAGAAGCCACGGGCACGGTGAGCACTTCGTACTCGCCCGTCAGCCGCGCGACAGGTGTGACATCGTCGAGGGTGACCGCCGACCGCTGGGTGACGATGGCGCCGAGCATGATCAGGCCGGACACCATCAAGGTGTCGGGGTTGCCCCGCTCGGCACCGATGAAGCGCGCGAGTCCGATGAGTCCCGCGGCGCCGGGAACGTTTTCGACCGACACGGTGCGTGCAATACCGGTACGCTGCACCACCTGCTGCATGACGCGCGCGGTCTGATCCCACCCGCCGCCGGGCGCGGCAGGCGCAATCAGGCGGAGGTGGGCATAGGGGGCCTGCGCAGCCGCCGGATGGGCGCCGGCAACCAGCGCCACGAGCACGGTCAGCGAAAACCACGAGCGGATCAAACCAAAGACCAACCCGTTCTTCACGTCGACAGGCCACAGCGCCACAGAGTTGAACAAAGGGAATTTCCTCTGTGTCTCCGCGTCTCTGTGGCCCGTAGCGATGAAAAATGCGTTAACGCCCAAAGCCTAAAGACCAAAGACTAGAGACCAAAGACCTTCTCACGGTCTCGCACACGCGAAGCTCTCCGCCTTGTCGATGCTGCCGGTTCCCTTGTAGCGCGCCACCTGCGGATACGAGCACAACGGCCGCGTGCGGGTGACCTGTCCGTCCTGCACCTTCGACGCGAGAATCTCAGCCGGTGCACGTCCACCCTCGCGCCACTGCTCCATCACCGCGACCATGTCGAAGACGTTGGGGCCGTCACCGCCGCCGCAGTGGCCCATGCCCGGCACCATGTACAACCTGACGGCGGTGTCGGCCTGCGGCTTGCCCATGGTGTCGAGCAGCTTCACGTAATAGTTCACTGACGAGCGCGGCGGGATGTTCTGGTCTTCCCAGCCGTGATACATGAGCAACTTGCCCCCGCGAGCCACGAACGGCTTCAGGTCCGTCGACGTGGCCGCGAGGATTCCGCCATCGGCTTTCCGCGCCAGATCCAGGTGCTTGCTCACCTCGAGCGTCCGGTAATCCCAATTCGGATCCTTGAAGACGACGAACCTGAGCAGGTCGTGGTACATCGAATGCGGCCGATTGCCGGCCACCGAGTCCCAGTGCAGTTCGCTCCCCGGTTCGAGACCGGTGGACACTTCCTGGTTGGTCCTCGGGTCGATCACGGGCGCATACATCCTGCGCGCCGCCGCCACCTGAGGCATGGTCAGGCAGCCGGGCCCATCGGCGCTCTTGCACGCAAGGACGCCCGGATCGAACTGACACTTCGTGGGATCGTCGATGAGACCGTCTTTCACGCCGTCGAGGCTGTCGCACGCGTTGACAGCGGCCTGGTGCAACGCCGGCAACCTGGTCGCGGGGATGAAGCTCGCCGCGTCCTTGTGCGTCGCCTGGAACATCTGCATCGTCTGAAACGCCGCATCCGTCCGGTTGTAGCCGGGCGCGCCCGCGATGATGCCGTCGAAATCCTCCGGGAACCGCTGCGCCTCCATGAAGGACTGGCGGCCGCCGGCGGAACATCCGTTGAAGTAGGACACGCGCGGAGCGACGCCGTAGAGCGCCTTGACCGTAGCCTTTCCGTGCACCGCCGTTTCGTGAACCGCCCGATAGCCGAAGTCAATCAGCTTTTCCGGGTGACCGACCGCGAAGCTGGCATCCGTCCCCGTGTGCCCGGTGTCGGTGGACGCTGCCGCGTAACCGCGCCGCAACGAATCGGCAAGCGCGGCGTACTGAATGGACCCGCCCCACGCGCCGTTGCCGACCGCGAGGAACTTGCCGTTCCAGCCGGTCATCGGCAGCCAGATCTCCGACCTGATGTCGGAATCGGACGAGGGCTTGATCGTCAGCGAGACGCGGCAGAACGCCGGCAGGCTCGCGGCGGCCCGCGCGGCCGCTCCCCCGCCTGGCGGCGTGAACCGCCCAGCCGCCACCGGCTGCGCCGCCGTCACTGTAGTGTTCGAGAGCTTCAACGACGCCGCCAGCTGTTCACACGCGGCGGTCGAGACGGAAGACTCTTCTGCATGCAGCGGGACGCTCAGGACCAGGGCGGCAACAACAGCGGCAACGCTCCTCATCGAGATCTCCTATTGCAGATTTCAGATTGAGCGGGTGGAGATTGTTGGCGAATGACGACTTTCGATTGTCGATTCGGTTTCGATTGACCGAAAACTCAATCGCCAATCAATTCGATCAATCGTCATTCAGAAATCGTCAACAATCGCCAATCGAGCAATCTGAACTCCTCACTCAGAGGGCGATTATGGCTGGCGGTCGGCCGAAAGGTCAAAAGGGGAAGCGTCAGCCACATCCGAGCCGGTTGGACCGCTATGCGGCCCTGTACGAGAATTCGTACGCGTTATGCGACGTTGATGGGCGGCCGTGGAGCGGTCCTAGGCGCGCGGAGCGCGCCGAGCCAACACTGTCACCCAGTCGCGGGCTCTGCGGGATATCAAGGGCAGAGCCCGTGACTGGTTTGAACAGAGCGGTCGATCTGGGAAACTGTGGAAGCGCAAAGGTTCGCGATCTCGAGCCTCCACCGCATCAGAGCCGCCATCATGGACCAGGACATCCGATTCTGCACGGCGCCCGACGGCGTCCGCATCGCGTACGCCACGTCGGGCGCAGGCCCGCCGCTCGTGAAGGCCGCGAACTGGCTCAATCATCTCCAATACGACTGGGAGAGTCCGATCTGGCGCCACATGTTTCGCGAGCTGTCGCGCGATCACCAGCTCGTTCGCTATGACGAGCGCGGGAATGGCATGTCGGACTGGGACGCGGACGATGTCTCGTTCGATGCATGGGTGCGCGACCTTGAAGCAGTAGTCGACGTCACAGGGCTCGAGCGCTTTGCGCTGCTGGGGATCTCGCAGGGCGCCGCCCTGTCCATCGCTTATGCGGTGCGGCATCCGGAGCGCGTCAGTCACCTGATCCTCCTCGGCGCCTGGTCGCGCGGATGGGGCAGACGGGAGTCGGAGGAAGGGCTCGAGCTGCGCGAGGCGATGCTGACGCTGATCCGAGTGGGATGGGGCCAGGAGAATCCGGCGTTCCGGCAGATCTGGACGTCGCGTTTCGTGCCGGACGGCACGCTGGAGCATCAGCGATGGTACAACGAGCTTCAGCGCGTGACGACCTCTCCTGCCAACGCCGTCCGGCTGGTAGAAGCGACTCGGGATGTCGACATCACCGACCTGCTGCCATTGGTGCAGGTCCCGACGCTGGTGCTCCACGCGCGAGGCGATGCCGCGGTCAGGTTCGAGCACGGGCAGGAGGTGGCTCGTGGGATTCCGGGAGCACGGTTCGTGCCGCTCGAAAGCAAGAACCACCTGCTCCTCGAGCATGAGCCGGCATTTCAGGTGTTCCTGAGTGAATCGCGGCGGTTTCTTGGAATCACACGGTCAAGCGACCTCGTCGAGGCACGCGCGCCCGAGACATCTGCGTTCACACCGACCGGTCTGATGCCGGAAGATCAGTTGGCCCAATATCAGATCGAGTCGCGCCTCGGGGCCGGCGGGATGGGCGTGGTCTACAAAGCGCGGGACACGAAGCTTCGCCGGCACGTCGCTCTCAAGGTGCTGTCCCACGCCGGGGGCGAAGATGGACGCCGTCGATTGCTGCGCGAGGCGCGCCATGCGGCTGCGCTGAACCATCACAACATCTGCACCATTCACGAAGTGGGCCACGCCAGCGGCGTGGACTTCATCGTGATGGAACTGGTGGTGGGCCGTCCGTTGAACACCTTGACGGCCGCAGGCCCCCTGCCGGCGGCACAGGTGGAATCGTTGGGGACGCAAATTGCCGATGCGCTCGCCCACGCGCACGAACAGGGTGTGATTCACGGCGATCTCAAGAGCGCCAACGTCGTGGTGCGCGACGACGGTCGCGCAAAGGTTCTCGATTTCGGTATTGCCCGGCGACTGGACCCTGTGGCACATGATTCGACCACGCTGAGTGCGACAATGCCCGATGATGGAGTCGTGGGCACGCCGGCGTACATGGCGCCCGAGGTGCTCAACGGCGGGCCCACCGATGCACGAAGCGACGTATGGTCTCTCGGGGTGCTGTTGTTCGAGATGGCGACCGGTACGCTGCCGTTTCACGGACGGGGTCTCGATCTGTGCGCGGCAGTACTGCGGGACGAACCACACTTCCCGCGACGGGGGGTGTCTCCAGGGCTGATGGACATCATCCGGCAGTGCCTCGAGAAGCAACCAGAACGTCGTGTGGCAGGCCCGGCGGAGGTGTCGAAGCGGTTGCGACGGTCCGACTTCGGGACCGGTTATCCAATATTCGGCGGAATGTTCGATCGCTGAGCGGCGGCATGCGTTCCTGCGCGTCTCAGATGAGCAGGATAACCGCGCCCGTCACGACCAGCACACACGCCCAGAGCCAGTCCAGGTTGAACCACGCCGTGCGAAGAATCGCCACACCGACGCGCGAGTAGACGATCCAGGCGAGCAGCGCGGTCACGGTCATATACGCGAGGGAGTGAAGACCCAGTGCCGCCCACAACGACCCTGCCGTCGCCTGAGACGATGCCGCGGCATGGGCATGGCCGGCACCGGCGGCTTCGACGTCAGCCGTCGTCATCCCCATCGCCAGCGGTAAGACCATGAACCCGGCGCCGTGCGCCGAGGCCATCAAGAACGACCAGATCGTCAAGTCGCGAGCACCGACCTGCATGCCGCCATACGACGGATGCCTGTGCCGCCACAGCCGATACAGCCCCAAGGCGATGAGACTCGATGCCACCGCGATCTTGACGAGGGAGAGCGACACGACCCTCTCGGCGACGGCGCCCAGAAGCAGCACGGCGCCCACAGCCAGCGCGTGGCCGAGCGCGATTGGCGGCAGCGCGCGCCAGACACCGCGTGCGCTGCCTTGCTGCATCCCGAGCGCGACGGCGAACAGCCACCCCATCGCGGGATTGATGCCGTGGTAGGCACCGAGCAGCATCACGGCGCCCCACGCCATTGCGCCCCCCTAGACGTCTCATGCTTATCTGGTTGTTTCAGCATGCCACTATACGACGACCTCGCTCGGCGGCAGTGCCCTTGCTGCTTGCTCCCGCCGACATCGCGCGGAAAAACGCGTCCTCCGCCCCGCGGCTCGCGACCCGCGCTGGGTCCCCAACCCAGCGC
>JBOGIR010000111.1:0-5720 GCA_050742335.1 Vicinamibacterales bacterium
AGCTTGAGCGTGTCGCGATAGGCCGCGGTGGTGTGGGGACTCACGTTCCGCTCGGCCGCGAGATAGCGAACGAAAAATCCCGTCACCAAGACGGCGAGATCCGGGTTCGTCATGACGGCCTCCTCTCCGTGATGAGGTAGCCAAAACGAGCTGCGTGGCGGCGCATGACCTCTCCGACCATCTCCTCGGTCAGCTGCAAATACCGTTGGGAACTGCTCAAGCCGACGTGCCCGAGGTACGTCGCGAGGGCTGGGAGCTGAGCGTTGACGTCGGCGCCCTCCTCACACCAGCGCAGAAGACGCAGCACCGCGAACGAGTGCCGCGTATCGTGTACGCGGAGTGATCGACCGCCGCTCTGCCGAGGAATGCCCGCGGCCGCGAGCACATCGTGGAAGGCTTGGCGAAGCGCACTCTCGGAGTAACAACGTCCAGAGGGAGCGGGAAAGAATGGCGCTTCGGGGACGCGTGGGCCGAGACGACCAGCGATCGTGGCGCGGCAGTGGGCCAAGCGCGTGCCGACGTCACTGGCGATGGGCACCAAACGGGATTTGCCAAACTTTGTGTCGCGCACACGAAGCACCCTCGCGTCGAGATTGACGTCAGCCTCGGTGAGGTGCAAAGCCTCCCCGGCGCGGAGTCCCGTGAGATACAGCAGGCCGAGGGCTGTCCCCAGGATCGTGTTGCGGAGGGGCGAACGATACGGTGAGGCGAACGTGGTACACGCCTGCAGAAATCGCCGTCCCTCGTCGCGGGTGAGGACGCGAGGCACAAAGACCTCACGATTGATCGCGAGGAAGCGGGGACCTGGAATGGCGGTGCGAGGCTCCTCCAGTGCGAGAAATCGGCAGACCTGCCGGATCAGGCTCAGCCGATGCATGCGTGTCGTCTCGGATTCCCGACCCTGTCGTGCCACAAAGGCGCGAATGACGTCCCAGGAGATCACCGGATCGGCAGGCACGAGCGAGTGGGTCAGAAACCGATCAAGTACCCGAAGTCCTTGGGCTTCAGTGTCGTAGCGGTACCCGCCCGCTCGCTTGAAGACCAGAAAGCGGTGCAGCGCGTCGGCGACCGGAGAGGAGAACGCCGTCAGAGAGGCGAGGCCGCGTCATGCTTGCACCTCCGCCTCCGAGAGCGCCACGCGCCGCAGCGTCACGAGATCGACATTCGCGTACTCCCTGGTGGTGTCCGTCGACACGTGACCCATGAGATCGCCGATCGTCTTCATCGGGCACCCTGCGGCCAATAAACGAGTCGCGAAGGTATGCCGGAGCAGATAGAGGCCGTGGCGGCCAGGCCGCTGACTCAATCCGGCGCGACGGAGCGCCGTCCACATGATCTGGGAGAGATTGTTGCCGGCGACGAAGGGCTCAAACGGCGCGCGATGCCGAACGAACACCTGGCGGGCGTCCGTCGTCGGGCGCCCGTGGCGTACATACGCGGCCAAGGCCATGATCACGTCCGGCAGGAGCGGCAGCACCAGCGGGTTGCCGGTCTTGGCCTGCCGAATCGCGATCACGCCCTCTCGCCAATGCACGTCCTCCAGGCGCAATTGACGGATGTCCGATGGGCGCATGCCATAGCGCGCGGCGAGCAACAGCACGGCGAAATCCCGTCGGCCGATTGCGTTGGACCGATCGGCGGTGGCCAGCACACGCGTCATCTCGTCATCACTCAGCACATCGCGGACGCCGGCCTGGCGAAAATGACGTGTGGTGATGACGGCGGCGCTGAGGTCGAGGGGCAACCGGCCATCGCGATACGCCCACCGGAGGAAGCTCCGCAGTGTCACCCCATAGGTAAGGCGTGTCGCCGGTTTTTGACCCTTGAGCTGCGTGAAGAACTGCTGGAGATGACAGGCTTGGATGCCTGTGATCGCCCCCACCCCTTCGCGCTCCAGGAACTCGGCGATCTGGGTCAATTGCCAGGTCCGCTTGCTCACCGTCCGATCGGCGAGACCGCGCGCCCGTTGAAGACACCACGTGTACGCATGCATGACGGGCTCGAACCAGGCCGGCGGTGGTCGGTGAATGGCGGTGCCGATCCGTCGGCGAATGTAGCCCTGCTCGTCGGTCTCGAGAAAGATGCGCGCCGTGGCCCGCACGAATCGTGCGCGACTGGCGCTCCTGAACCGGACTCGCTGCGCGACGTATGCCTGCACGTCAGGCCCGCCGCTGCATGAAGGCAGTGGGAGGGCGCGCGCGTCCAAATAAGTCGTCAACCGCAGCCACTCGCGAACGTGATCGGCGATCACGACGTCGAGATACTTTCGAGCCACGAGGCAACTGGCCACGTGATCGATGCGCGCCTTATGCGGTGAGGCTTGATACCGAGAGACCTGATCGCGAGCGAAGTAGCGCGAGAACATGGACATCCCTCCTGTGAGGCGGAGGCAAGGGCCGCCTGACGGAAGGGATTATGGAAAGTCCCGCGCAGGAGAAAGAAGGAACCGAAGGCGTCAGCTGAGATCAACAGATCCACTCACCATGACGCCGGTCTCACCATAATCGACGGTATGGGAAGCTTCCCATACCGTCGAAGGCCAGGTTGACTACGGCGAGGGGCCGATGGTGCGCGACCCGGCGACGGGCAAGCACCGACGGACGCGGCTCTTCGTCTTCACGCTCGGGTATTCGCGCAAGTCGGTGCGGCTGCTCGTGTGGCGATCGAGCGCGCAGGTCTGGGCCGAATTGCACGAGCGCGCATTTCGTCGCGTGGGCGGGACCGTACAGGTCATCGTCCTCGACAACCTCGGCGAAGGCGTGCTCACGCCCGACATCTACGATCCCGTCCTGAATCCGCTCTATCGCGACGTGCTCGCGCACTATGGCGTCGTCGGGCTGCCCTGTCGTGTCGGCGATCCGGATCGAAAGGGGAAGGTCGAATCCGGCGTCGGCCACGCGCAGAAGACGCCGTTGAAGGGGCTGCGCTTCGAAACGCTCGAGGCCGCGCAAGCGTACTTGGACCGGTGGGAGACGCGCTGGGCCGATACGCGCATCCACGGCACGACGAAGCGTCAGGTCGCCGTGATGTTTGCCGAGGAACAGCCGGCGCTCGGCCCGCTCCCCGTCGAACCCTTTCGCTACTACCACTTCGGCGAGCGCACGGTCCATCTCAGCGGCGCCGTCGAAGTCGAGGGCGCCTTCTACGGCGCCCCGCCCGGGTGGCTCGGGCGCTGCGTGCAGGTGCAGTGGAACGATCTCCACGTCCGCCTGCTCGCGCCGAAGACCGGGCAGCTGCTGCGGGAGCATCTACGCACGCGCCGCGGCTGGTACCGGATCCACGACGACGATCGCCCCACGCGCACACCGCCCTCGACGCTGGCGTTGCTCGCCCGCGCGACGGCGGCGGGGCCGCACATCAGCATCCTCTGCACGCACATCCAGCAGCACGACGGCATCCCCGGCATCCGCCGCATCCAAGGCGTCCTCGCGCTCGCGAAAAAACACGGGCTGGCCGTGATCGAGGACGCGGCGAAAGCGGCGCTGGAGATCGGCGTGCCGACCTATCGCTTCGTGCGGAAGTACGTCGACCGCCGCCCGCCCGTGCCGCTGACCTTACGCCAGGTCGATCCGCTCATCCGACAGCTCACCCTCTACCGCGATCTGATTGATCGCAAGACAGGAGACCCCACATGACGCTCGTCGAACTCGATCTCGCCCTTCGAAAACTCCGCCTCTCGGGGATGGCCGACGTCCTTGAGGCCCGGCTGCGTCACGCGCAGACGGAGAAGCTCGCGCCGCTCGACCTCATGTCGATCCTCGTCAGTGACGAGCTGCAGCGACGGCAAGACCGGCTCTTTGACCGGCGGCACAAGCAGGCCGGCTTCCGCGACGCAGACCGCTCTCTCGACCGGTTTGATTTCGATTTCAACAAAAAGATGAATCGCGCGCTCATCCACGACCTCGCCACGGCGCGCTTCGTCGGGCAGCGCGAAGATGCCCTCTTTCTGGGCCCTCCCGGCACCGGAAAGAGCCATCTCGCGCAAGCGATCGGCCGCGCCGCCATTCAACAGGGCTATCGCGTGGTGTATCGCGAAGCCCACACGCTCATCGAACAGATCGCCGACGCGACGCTCGACGGCACGCGGAAAGTCTTCCTCGCCGATCTCGCAACCGTGCCCCTGCTGATCATTGATGATCTGGGCATGCGGAAGCTCCCGCACACCGCGGCCGAGGATCTGTTGGAGCTCATCATGCGCCGCTACGAACGGGCGTCGACACTCTTGACTTCGAACCGACCCGTCGATGACTGGGGCAAGCTGCTCAGCGACACCGCCGCCGTGACCGCGCTCCTCGATCGCGTGCTGCATCACGCACACGTCCTCAAGTGTGGGCCTCGGAGCTGGCGCACCAAAGTCCAGACGGACTTGCGGACAGAGGAGGTCTCGAAGTAAAACCGAGCGCTCCCCCGATACGGCGACCGCGAAGACGGCGTGGAAATGACGTCCCCGTGGAAACCAGAGAACGGTTTCCACCGCGACTTGGAAATCTCGCAGAGAACGCGAGATTCCCACATTCCCACAGCCGATTACTCTTGGATGGAGTCGAAGAACGAAGAGGATCAACAACCCGTGTCTCGGCCACCGCAGTTAATGGCCGGTTTTGGGCTGTCGATCAATGGCCGGATTTGAGGTGTCCACCGAGGACCACGCCACTTCTGCTAGTGTGCCTGCATATGGCTCAGCCCAGACCGTTCGTGGCGGCGGCGTTAGTGTGCGAGAGGGTTCTGCGCGAGGTAGATGGGGTCGCCAGCATCATGCGTATCGTGGACAAGTTCGTGGTCCCGCCTGCGCCAGATGATCTCCCGTCACAGATGAAGCACGGTCTTCCGCTGACGGCGTTCGTCATATTGAAGTCGGGGCGACGTGACCGGCAAACACCCGGTTCACCTTCGCCTGCACTATCCTTCAGGCCTCACAAAAGATGTGCCGGAACTGGTTGAAGAATTCCGCGGACAAGAACACGGAGTGTCCTATACGTTCCAGTTGATGCTGGAAGTGAAGGAATACGGCTTGTATTGGACCGCTATGCGGCGCCTTACGAGAATTTTGTACTCGTTGTCCTACACGAGCGCCGCATAGCGGTCCTAGGCGCGCGGAGCGCGCCAAAAAAGACACAGGCCAACCAGCCAAGGGCTCGACTCAACGGGATATCAAGGACAGAGCCCTTGGCTGGTCACGTCCGTCACGTGCAGACCGCCATCCACGCCGCCCGTCAGGTTCCAGATCACCCACGTGTCGATGGTGCCGAACACCGCGCGTCCGGGTATCCTGCCAGACGATGGCGTGATGCCACGGACGGCCGGTCGTCGGGTCCCATACGACCGTGGTTTCCGGCTGGTTCGTCACGCCGAGGGCGGCGAGGTCCTTGCCCGTGAGCCCCGCGCCGCGCAGCGCTCCGGCCATCGTCTCCTTGACGCGCGCCGCAATTTCGATGGGATCGTGCTCCACGCGCCCCGGGCCTGGCAGCATCTGCTGGTGCTCGATCTGCCGCCTGGCCACCTCGCGGCCGGCCTCGTCGAACACCATGAACCGCGTGCTCGTGGTGCCCTGATCGATCGCGCCGACGAACTGTCCCACGCCGGCATTGAAGCACAGAGGGCTGTGCGCGCGCAGCTGCGGCCGCGAGTCGACGGGATGGAGGCTCGTCAGCCGCGTGGGATACGACGCGGCTGGCGGATGATTACTCGCGCAGGATGTCGTCCACCGTCGGGGTGAATTC
>JBOGIR010000112.1:0-12917 GCA_050742335.1 Vicinamibacterales bacterium
GCGCGCCAAGAAAATACAGGCTGGCGGGTTGCACGTGGAAGGAGCGTCCACGATGGCGGTTGAACGCGCAGCAGGCGGCACAAGTCTCATCGACGTGCTCGACCGAGTACTGGACAAAGGGATCGTCATCGATGCCTGGGTTCGCGTGTCGCTCGTCGGCATCGACCTGATCACGGTGGAGGCGCGCGTCGTCGTGGCGTCCATTGACACCTACCTCAAGTACTCCGAAGCCGTCGCGGCGGTCTCGGCGGCGGCGCGGCCTGTGCTCGAAGCGCCGCGGCCGTACGAGGAACTGGCGGCGGAGAACGTGGCGCTGCGCGCCCGCATCGAACGTGACACGACGGCGCGTCGCGCCCCCGCGGCGCGGCGGCGCAGCAGAGCGTAACGCGAGGATGGGGCGGATCGCGGTTCCGCCCGGACACGCCATGATAGGTGAGGCATGACCCCGCTGCAGCCGGCGCGGACCCTGTCGCGTCCCGTCGTGTCGTCCGATCGCGACGCCGGACGGATCGAGCTGCTCGAGTACTTCCTCGTACATCAGGACGAGCTCGCGCGGTGCGCGTACGCCAGCCTGGAATGGCTGGCTCGTCACGCGGGTGTCAAACGATCGATGTGTCTCATCGTCGATCGCGATGCCGGGGCGCTGGCTGGCCTCGCCGGCTACGGCATCCCCGCCGACGATGTCGAACGGTTCGCCTGGCCCCTGGATGCACGCAACCCCTTCGTGGCCGCGCTCGCCGCTGGAGGACCCGTGGTGGTGCGGCACGGGCGTCTCAACGGTGATGCCCTGGCGGCGCCCTCACCGAAAACGCCGCTGGGCGCCGGGTCGTTCACCGTCGTGCCGCTGCGGGGCGCGCGTGCCGGCGATGCCGGTGCCCTCGGCCTCTTGCTCCTCAAACCCGGGACCGGCGCGTCGAAGGATATCGACTGGCTCGCCACCCTGCTCGGTCAGCGGCTCGATCAGGTGCTGGGCCGCGGCAGCCTTGCCGAGGAAGTGCGCCGGCTGCGCCGCGAGCGGTCGCTGTTCCTGACGATCATCAACGCCGTGACCGATCCGGTGCTGCTCACCGATACCGAAGGCCGTCTCATCGTGGCCAATACGCGCGCCGAAAAGCTGTTCACCGCGAGCGAAGAGGAAAGCGAAGGACGCCGCCGCGCGGTCGAGTTGAACAACATGCTCTTCTCGGCGGCGCTGTCACGCAGTGCCGTCGAAAGTGGCGCCGAGGCGCGCGAACTGCTGCTCGTCGACCCCAGTGAGGGCTCGGATCTGCTGTTCGAGGTGCTGAGCTCCACCGTCGAAAATCCGCGCGAAGGCACGCGCGTCGTCTCCGTGCTGCGCAACATCACCGATCTTCGCCGCGCCACCGAGCAGATCGAGGAGAACTATCACCGGCTCCGGGTGCTCGAAGCCGCCGCGCGGACCGAACGCGACCGGTTGAATCTCATCATCGATTCGGTGGCCGATCCGATTATCGTCACCGATCCGACAGGCGAGACCGTGCTGATGAACCGGCCGGCGGAGGACCTGTTCACCGTGCCGGCCGGTGCGCCGGAAAGCGCCGAGCGGAACGTGCAGGCAAACGACGCGCACTTTTCCTCGTTCATCTCCGGCCTGCTGCTGGGCGAGACCGGCCCCGGCGCCATACGCCGCGGGGAGATCGGGCTCATGAATCCGGCCACGTCGGAAACCAACCCCGTCGAGGCCATCGCGGGCAAGGTGCAGAGCGAGTCGGGCGAGTTGACGGCGGTGGTCACCATTCTGCACGACCGCCGCGAAGCCCTCGAGCGCGCGCGATTGTACGAACAGTTGAAGCTCGCCTCCAACGAGCTTCAGGGACGCGTCCAGGCGGCAACGGCGGAGCTGGCCACGCAGAACGAGCTGCTCAGACGGCAGGCCATCGAGCTCGAGCAGGCCTCGCGCCTCAAGTCGCAGTTCCTGGCGAACATGTCGCACGAGTTCCGGACACCGTTGAACGCCATCCTGGGGTATACGCACATGTTGCTGCACGGTGTCGCCGGCGATCTGCCGCCCGCCGCCAAGCGTCAGCTCCAGCGGATCGATTCCAACGGACGGCACCTGCTCACGGTCATCAACGAGATTCTCGACATCACCCGCATCGAAGCGGGCAAGATGCCGGTGCAGCTGAGCGCGTTCAGCGTGAACGACATCGTGCCCGAGGTGATGGCCGAGCTCGATCCCGTGGTCGCGCGCTCCAAGCTGAGCGTCACGCCCCGGTTGGCACCGCAGGCCCCCCCCGTGCGCAGCGATCGGCAGAAGGTGAAGCAGATTGTCGTCAACCTGCTGAGCAACGCCATCAAGTTCACGCACCAGGGAGGCATCGACATCACCGTCCGGCACGACGCGGAGGCCGGCATGGTGTCGATTGCCGTCAGCGACACGGGCATCGGTATTGCGCCCGAATATCACGAGCGCATCTTCGAGGATTTCCGTCAGGTAGACGACTCGCCTTCGCGTCAGTACGGCGGCACCGGACTGGGGCTTGCGATCTGCCGGCGCCTTGCGGCTGCGCTCGGCGGACGGATTACGCTTCGGAGTGCCCTTGGACAGGGGTCGACGTTCACGCTGACCATTCCCGTGGACGTGGCGCGATGAGTACCGGACAGGAACCGCTGATTCTCGTGGTGGACGATTACGAGGACGCCCGCGAGATGTATGCCGAGTACCTGCGATTCTGCGGGTATCGAGTCGCCGAGGCGCGCAACGGCAGCGAGGCGCTCGAGCAGGCGTTCACGCTGATGCCGGATCTGATCCTGATGGACTTGTCGCTCCCGGGGATGGACGGGTGGGAGGCCACACGCCAGCTCAAATCGGACGAGCGGACGCGCACGATTCCGGTTGTCGCGCTGACCGGCCACGCGCTCGCCGGCGCATCCGAGGGCGCCAGGAAGGCCGGGTGCGACTCGTTCGTGACCAAGCCGTGTCTCCCCGACGATCTCGTGGTCGAGGTGCGGCGGATGCTGAACGCGGGCAGGCACCCATGAGAAAGGGACGTCGAGGATCATCGCTCGACCCACGCGATCGCCAGGGCCCGGCGACGGGCGACGCGATGGCGAAGGCCAGCGGGAATCAGGTGACGCGGCGCGGCGTGCCGTCGCAGGGCAAGGGGCGCAAGACCGTGCGCCGGCGCGGCGCGCCGCCGCTCACCCACGTCACGCACGAGATGGACGTGCGCGGCACCGAGACGCGCGTCGAGCGGGTCGTCGAACGCGCGCCGAAGCCAACCGTGTCCAGCGGGGACCGTGCCGCCGCGCGTGGCCGCTACGTGTACTGCATCATCCGCACGGGCAGGCCGTTGAAGTTCGGTGCCGTGGGCATGGCCGGGCAGTGGCCCGATGTCTACACCGTCAACTATCGGGACATGGCGGCCGTGGTGTCCGACGTACCGGTCGTGCCCCTGGACTCGACCCGTGAGAACGTGTTCGCCCACGAGCGTGTCAACGAGCTCGTGATGCGCGATCACACCGTCATTCCGATGTCCTTCGGGACGATCTTCAAGACCCGTGAGGACATTCTCGAGCTGCTGCGCTCGGCGTACGACGCGTTCAGCGACATGCTGAACAAGATGCGGGACAAGCTCGAGTTCGGCCTGAAGGTCCTCTGGGACCGCGATGACATCGTCAGGATCATCGAAGCAGACGACGAGGACATCCATCGGCTGAAGCACGAGATTTCATCCCAGAAGGGGTCGACCTACTTCGCCCGCATGCAGTACGGGCGTCTGATTGACAGCGCGCTCCAGCAGCGATCGGAACGTTACGTCGCCGAGTTCCTGCAGCGCCTGCGCAACGTCTCGGTGGCCTCGCGCATCAACCGCGCCATCGGCGACAAGATGATCATGAACGCCGCCTTCCTCGTGCAGCGCGATCAGGAGCCGCAGTTCGACCGCCGCATCAAGGAGATTGCCTCGCAGTTCGACAGGTTGACGTTCAAGTACACGGGGCCGTGGCCGCCGTACAACTTCGTGAACATTCGCCTGAAGCTCGAACGAGCAGGTGGAACGACTCCACACTGATCCGTATAATCAGATCATGGGTGACGCAGGAGAGGGACTCGTCGACGCGGAATCCCGCCTCGCCGAGCGCATGGAAGAACGGGAAGACGAGAAGAAGAAGGCCCGCCAGATTGCGAGAAGCGGCGACCCCGAACGTGTTCGCCAGCTCGAGTCCTGCCGTCTGGCCCGTACCGAGCTGCAACGCCAGCTCGAGGTGGCCACTCACCAGATCCGCAGGCAGCAACTCGGGCAGGCGATCGCGGAGCTGGATCGACGGATTTCACGCCTGTCGCAATAGCAGGCCGTGGTGAAAGTCAGCACAGCGCCACGGAGACACAGAGACACAGAGTTTTCTTAGGTGTTGGTGTTCCTCTGTGCCTCTGTGGCCCGGCCGGGACTTGTGCCACAGACTGCTAAACCGTTGTGCGGCCCGTCGACGCGGTTTCGGTAGCTGCCGGCTGTGCGACCATCGGCACGATCGCCGGCATCACCAACCCGGCGAGCAGTTCTTTCAGGCGGTCGGCATCGATCGACTCGACGTCGAGCAGCTCTTCCGCCACCGCCTTCACAGCTCCCCGTTGCCGTTCGATGATCTGCCGCGCCGTCTCGTAGCCGCACAGCACGAACGCGCGGATCTCGTCGTCTACGCGGCGCGCCGTTTCCTCACTGAAGCCTGCGGCGCGGCCGTCCGACTCCCATGCGCTCGCCGGGCGGCGGAAGTGGAGCGGCCCGAGCGGAGACATGCCGAGCTCGCACACCATCTTGCGCGCCAGCTCCGTTGCACGCTCGATGTCGTTGGCGGCGCCGCTCGTCATCTGGCGCAGAAACAGCTCCTCGGCCACACGGCCGCCCATCAGGATCGCAATCTGCGCTTCGAGGAACGGTTTCGAGTGCGTATACCGGTCCGCCTCGGGCAACTGCATCGTCACGCCGAGTGCGCGGCCGCGCGGGATGATGGTCACCTTGTGCAACGGGTCGGCCTCGGGCAGCACCGCCGCCACCACTGCGTGGCCTGCCTCGTGATAGGCGCACGTGACGCGCTCGTGCTGGCTCATGGCCACCGACTTGCGCTCCACGCCCATCAGCACCTTGTCACGCGCGGCATCGAGATCGCGCGTGCCCACCGCGGCCCGGCCGGCGCGAGCGGCCATGAGCGCTCCCTCGTTGACCAGGTTTGCGAGGTCCGCTCCGGAGAATCCTGGAGTGCCGCGCGCGATCGCGCGCAGGTCCACGCCGGGCTCGAGCGCCACCTTGCGCGCGTGCACGCGCAGAATCTGCTCGCGGCCCCGGAGGTCGGGGTTACCGACGGTCACCTGACGGTCGAACCGGCCCGGGCGCAGCAGCGCGGGATCGAGAATGTCGGGACGGTTCGTGGCCGCCACGACGATAATGCTCTCGGACTGCGCGAAGCCGTCCATTTCGACGAGCAGCTGATTGAGCGTCTGCTCGCGCTCTTCGTGGCTCAGCGAGTTGCCGCCGCGGTTGCGGCCCACCGCGTCGAGCTCGTCGATGAAGATGATGCACGACTTGTGGCGGCGTGCGTCACGGAAGAGCCGCCGCACACGCGCGGCACCCACGCCGGCGTACATTTCGACGAAATCGGAACCGCTCGCAGAGATGAAGGGCACGCCGGCTTCACCCGCCATCGATCGGGCGAGCAGCGTCTTGCCGGTTCCGGGCGGTCCCACCAGAAGAATGCCGCGCGGAATACGGCCGCCAATCGCCGCGAAGCGCATCGGATCCCGGAGGAACTCCACGATCTCACGGACTTCGTCCTTCGCCTCGTCGACTCCGGCCACGTCGGCAAACGTCACCGGAATCTGCGCGGGGTCAACCGTGCGCGTCCGCTCGAACGTGGGCACGCGACCGGTGGTCATCCGGAAGAGCACGAGACCGGTAATGCCAAAGAAAAGCACACCAAGGACGATGGCGCCGTAGCGACTTGCGTTCGACGACTGGAGCTGGTCCACCTCGAGGCGAATGCCGCGATTGGCGAGGTCTGTGACGAACGTCGGATTGGACGCGATGTAACCCTGAGGCGCGAGGGTCTGGAAGGGTGTTCCGTCGCGTCGCTCGAACAGCAGTTCATCCGCAGTCAGCGTTACCGAGGCCACGCGATCTGTCTGCACATCGCGAAGAAACTCGGTGAACGCCACCGACCGTGGTCCGGCCGGGCCGCTCGAGCGGACAACCAGAAACGCGACCGTCAACAGCGCAATGATGATGAAGCTGGCGCCCGTCCAGAACAGGCGGCTGCCGGAAAATCTGCCTCTGAGCACACGGGCCTCCCTTTCCGGTCGCGGGTAGCCGGAGGCCTTCAGGCCTCCGCGTGGAGCCGACCACAACCGGGACACCCGGGTGCAACACGGCCCGATTTCTGTAGGGACGCACGGTCGAAGATCAGCCGCGACACATGCGTGTTCTTGATTCTAGCCAACCGTCCGCTGCGTGTAAACAGTGATCGATCAAGTACTTACCGAACTCGACCGTAACGGCACGCCGCCACCTGGATACGGTTGAGATCGGCAATCGCGATCCTGCCGTCCGAGGCGGCGCTCGCAGGTGACTCCCAGTGTCTCTGGACGCGCTCCGCGCGTCATCGACGCCTGCGCCAGAAACGTGCAGCGACAGTCGGCGTGCGGCGTAAGATGGTCGCCCCCTTCAAATGGTTGCTTCTATGGAAACCCGTGGTCCGCTTGCGCTGACGCCGGAGATCGAAGAGTTCCGGCAGCAGTTCGAGCAGCTCATAACTGAAGTCGACGCGTTCGTCGCACCCCTTGGCGACACGGGGTTCGCGTGGCAGCCTGCGCCAGACCGGTGGTCCGTGGCGCAGTGCGTCGACCATCTCAACGCCACGGCACGCACCTATCTGCCGGTGCTGGACGAAGGGATCACGGATGCCATTCGTCGCGGGTTGTACGGTCGCGGCCCATATGCGTACAACTGGGTGGGACGCCTGCTCGTGTACCTGATGCGGCCGAATTCGTGGTTTCGCGCCAAAGCGCCACGGTCGTTCGCCCCGGCGCCCAGTCGTCCGCGACAGGAGATCATGGCGGCGTTCCGGGCGTATCAGGTCCAGTACATCGACCGGCTGCGCCAAGCGAACGGGCTGGATCTCGCGCGCGCGCGTGTGGCGTCGCCGGTGGCGCGCTGGCTGCGCATGTCTCTGGGGTCGGCCTTCCTGCTGCTCATCACGCACGAGCGGCGCCACCTCGCGCAGGCGCAGCGGGTGCTGCAGGAGCCGGGGTTTCCGCGCTGACGCTTGTCGGTGCGAGCCCGAACCTGCGAGCCCGATCCTGGTCGGTGCAATCCCGAACATTGTCGGTGTGAGTCCGATCTCTGTCGGTGCGACCGGATCGCTCCCGACGACGTTTCTACGTCACTCGAGTCGCGCTATGGGCGGCAGAAATTGCCGATCTCTCGGCCACATCGATAGGTTTTCCGGGAAAATCGCGCCGGCACACTCCTGGCGTTGCCGCCACTGTGGAGTGGACGCGACGATGCTACGATTGAAATCGAGACAGCGGGCCGTCATTGTCGAGAAGTTGCCCGACCTCGCCAATCTCGCTGCCGGCGTACTGGTGTTGGGGCAGTTCGTCGGTGAAGAGCCAGCGTCCATCTGGCCGATGATTGTGGGGGCGGCTCTCTGGACCGGGCTCGCCGCGGTCACGTTGCTGATTGCGGGAGGGGAATCATGACCAATGCCCTGATATTCATGGCCATCATCCTTTTCGTCGTGTCGGTGGTCGCGCTGCTCGACTGGCTTGCCAGGCGCAAGGATCAGCACTCCCACGCGCCGCGGACGTAAAGGCGCCTACGGGACCCTTGCCTTCAACTCCTCGAACCAGTTGAGCACCACCACCATGCTCGCAGGCGGCGCGTTCGCTGTCTGGTTGCCGACCGGCATGTCCTTGATCATCAGGAACCGCTGGCCGTCGGGCGACACGTCATAACTGCGTGCGCCGGAGGCGGAGAGATAGCGGGTGTCGAACAGCTTCATCGGGTTGCCCGCGCCGAACGTCGGTGTTGTTTGGATCGACACCGCCGTGAGCGCGCCGTTCGCGTCAAGGTAGAACAGCTCGCGGCCGCTGCGTGCCCAAGCGGGATGCGTACCTCCGGCCGGCGAGACCTGCCAACGCCCGCTGTTCACGTCTGGAAACGGCCGCACGTAGACTTGGTTCTGGCCCGACTCATTCGAGCGATAGGCCAGCCATCGCCCATCTGGTGAGATCTCGGCAGGCCCTTCGGAGAAGGTCGTCTGAAAAAGCGGCGTCGCCTGTCCTTTCCCATCCAACGGGAGCAGCCCGAGATCCTGCTCCTCCCCATACCCGACGATCAGACTCTTGCCGTCCGGCAGGAACGACATCGGAATCCCGCCGGCGTACAATCGTTCTTCCATGCCCGTGCCGTCCGCGGGCCGCCAGAACACGATGTTTCCACCAGTACGATTGAAGGCGATGCGACGTCCGTCCGGCGTCCAGACGGGAAAGATGTCCCCAGACCGATCGAACGTGAGCCGGGTGAGCGTCTGTCGCGCAAAGTTCCAGACCCAGATGTCGCCATCCTGGTCGCGAATGTCGATCGCCGCCCGCGTCCCATCGGGTGACAGACGCAGCGCGAAGTACGCACGCGGCGGCGCGTTCACGGACTGTTCGCGCCCCTGCCGATCGACCCAGACGAGCGCCCGCGACGCAAGTGCCGCTTCGGCCACCTGAGCGGGCACATAGAGGAGTGCACCCGTTTGCGACACACTGAAGCTCGCTGCTCCAGACCGCGCGGATATCGCCACGTCTTCCACAACTGTCACGGGATCGCTCATCACCTCGAGACGCACCGGGTCGAAACGCACCGCGCGCAGCGTGCCGGCCGCGGCATACACGAGATGACCCGACTCGACGTACTGGGCGCTGCTGCCGCCGCGGATGAGCGTCTTCTGTTGCCCCGTCTCGAAATCCAGGACCGCCACCTGAGCACCATCGATGCCTCCCGCGGGAATGACGGTGAACAGGACGGCCCGTCCTCCAGGAAGCACAGACGGCAACACGTGGTCGGTCTCACCCCGCGCGGTGTCCGGTTTCGTCAGCACCCTGGGATCGCCGCCGCCCGCGGGCACGCTCATCAGACCTGTCTCAGGATTGGCAGTCGCGAACACAATGGTGTCATCAGGACCCCAGCTCGCGCCCTGCAGACCTCCGGTAGCTCGACACAGCGCAATCGCGGGTCCGCCCGTGATCGCCACCTTCCTGAGTTCGGTATCGCCGGAGCCATAGGAGAAGCCAACCCATCTGCCGTCTGGCGAAAAGAACGGCGCGCGAGCGCCCGTGATGTCGCGCAACGGTTCCGCCTCGAGGCGATCGAGCGTGCGGAGCATCAATTGCGCGTCGGGACCGGCGACGTATGCGAGGCGTGCGCCGTCCTGCGAGATGGCGAGCTGACGATCATTGACGCTCAGTACGATCGGCAGTGAAGCCGGCGGCACAATTCCGAAACGTACCGGAGCCGCTACCGGCGACGCAGCCTGCCACGGCGCCCAGAGCACAAGCGCGGCGGCCAGCGCCACGCCAAGCGCGCTGGCTACCCCCCACGGCAGCACACGATGTCGCAGGCCGGGTCCTGCGGACCCGGTGCTGCCTGGAACCAGGGAATGTAGGCCGGGTTCTGCGGACCCGGCGCCCTCCGCAACCCATTTCAGCTCGCGCAGCAGATCGCGCGCGGTCTGCCAGCGGTCGTCGGCGTCCTTCGCAAGACAGGTGGCGACGATGCGATCCAGCGCGGTAGGCGCATGGGACCGGACCGCGGAGATCGGTGGCGGCTCGTCCTTGAGAATCGCGCCCAGCAGGCTCGCACGTGTCTTCCCTTCAAATGCGGGTCGCCCCGTCAGCATCTCGAAGAGCACCGCCCCGAACGCGAAGATGTCGGTCCGCGCGTCCGCATCGAGCCCTTCAATCTGTTCCGGCGCCATGTACTGGAACGTGCCGAGCAGCGTCCCCTGCGCGGTCATACCTGGGGGAGCGGTCGGCGCCATGCTGGCGGAGACGGCCACGGCGGCCGTGCCGACCTTCGCGAGCCCGAAGTCGAGCAGTTTGGCGGTGGGCGGACCTGATCCGCCTTTACGTACCTCTGACGGCCCGCGGCCCACGAGCATGATGTTGCCCGGCTTCACGTCGCGGTGGACGATGCCCGCGCGATGCGCCGTATCGAGCGCCCCGGCAATCTGAATGGCAATCTGCAGCGCATCGTCAATCGGGAGGCCTGAAGGTCTCCCGCTACCTCCTCCCGGCGTCATACTGTCTCGCGGCCGGTCCGAACCGGCCTCCGCTGAAGCTTCGGCGGTCCGCCGTAGCCTTGGCGAAGGCGGAAGGTCCCGCCCTACGTTTCGTCCAATCCGCTCGGCCAGCGTCTCCCCTTCGAGGTACTGCATGACGAGGTACGCCATGCCGTCCTGCTCGCCGACGTCGAAGAGGGTGCAGATGTGCGGATGATCGAGCGACGAGATGACGCGCGCCTCGCGATCGAACCGCTCGCGGAACTGCGCGTCGCCGGCGAGATGATCGGGCAGGACCTTGATGGCGACGGTGCGATCCAGCCTGGTATCGCGCGCTCGATAGACCTCTCCCATTCCGCCCGCGCCGAGGGCGGACTGAATCTCGTACGGACCGAGTCGTGTTCCAGGATTCAGTGACATCGCACTTGCGGGCAGTGATCTTTCAAATGCTCAAATCGCGAATCGCAGATGCTCAAATGCCCAAGCCGGCCAGATTGTGGCATGAAATCGGCGGCGCCGGGTCCGCGGCGCGCTTCATCCGGCCGCACCGCGGCACCCGGCTTACGTACGTGGGGCGGGTTCCGCGAAGCGGACCCGCCGAACCTACGACTGCACCGCCGCACCCGGCCCACGTACCGTGTGTAAGCGCGCACGCTTCAGCGTGCGCGGCAGGGACCAGAGACCAAAGACCAAAGACCAAAGACGAGAGGTTTTACAGACCCCTGACCGCGGCGACGATGTGGCGTGCGGAGATGCCGTACTGGTCGAGCAACTGGGCAGGCGTGCCGCTCCGGGGAATCTCGCGCACCGCGAGCCGATGAACCGTGAACCCGGCGGAGGCGACGGCTGATGCAACGGCGTCGCCGATGCCGCCGGCCGCGTAATGATCTTCCACGGTAATGAGGCGGCCCTTCGTCTCTCGTGCGCATCTCGCCAGCGTGGCCGCGTCGACAGGCTGCACGCAATAGAGATCGACGACGCGGATGTTGATGCCCTGCTGCTCGAGCTCGTCGTGCGCCTCGAGCGCCTCGAAGAGCGTGACGCCGGCGCCGATGACGGTGGCGACGTCCGAGCTGCTCTCACGCAGCACCTTCAAGCCGCCAATCGCGAAGGGCTCATCCGCGCCGTAGATCACCGGCGTCTTGGGCCGCGTCGTGCGCATGTACACGGGACCGGGGTAGTACGCCATCTGCTCCACCAGCCGCTCGGTGCTGACCCCGTCGGACGGATACAGCACAGCGATGTTCGGCTGCGCGCGCATCATGGCCAGATCCTCCAGCGCCATCTGCGAGGGGCCGTCCTCGCCAATCGACACGCCGGCGTGCGATCCGGCCATCTTGAGGTTCAAGCGGCTGATGGCCGCCATGCGGATGAAGTCGTACGCACGGGTCAGGAACGCCGCAAAGGTCGACGGAAACGGTATCGCGCCGCGGCTCGCCAGCCCCATCGCGATGCCAATCATGGCCTGCTCGGCGATGAAGGTCTGATAGAAGCGCTGTGGATGCGCCTGCTCGAACTTCTCGCTGAAGGTGGAGTTCTTCACGTCGGCGTCGAGCGCAACGATGCGGTCGTCGCCGGCGGCGAGACGGGCGAGGGCGGCGCCGTACGCCTCGCGCGTAGCCACGCTGTCGCCGAGCTTATACATGGACCGCCCCAACGTCGCCCGCCTGGGCGCTGCGCGACCGACCGCGCGAGGCGGCTGAGGCTTGGCGGCGGCACCATCTTCGGCCACCAACTGCGACTGGAGCTCGGCGAGCGCCTTCTCCAGTTCCTCGCCCTTCTTGAGCGGCTTGCCGTGCCACCCAGCCTTCCCTTCCACGAACGATATCCCCTTGCCCTTGAGCGTGCGGGCGAGGATCATCGTCGGCCGGCCTCGCGTCTGTCGCGCCTTCTCCAGCGCGTCCAGAATCTCCGGAACGTCATGGCCGTCCACAGTCAGGGTGTGCCAGCCGAAGGCGCGCCACCGCACGGCGAGCGCTTCCAGGTCGTGCTGCCACTGCGTGGGACCGCTTTGACCGAGCGCGTTGACATCGGTGACACCGCACAGCGAATCGAGTTGTTCAGCGGAGGCGACGCTGGCCGCTTCCCACACGGCCCCTTCGGCGGTCTCGCCGTCGCCAAGCAGCACATACGTGCGGTAGTCCGAACCGATGCGGCGCGCGTCGAGCGCGATGCCAACGCCGGCGGAGAGCCCCTGGCCGAGCGAGCCCGTCGCGACGTCCACGAACGGGAGGCGCGGCGTGGGATGCCCTTCGAGCTCGGACTCGAGACGACGAAGTGAGAGAAGATCCTCTCGCTTCAACAGTCCGGCTTCAGCCCATGCGGCATAGAGGATTGGCGCCGCATGTCCCTTGGAGAGCACGAACCGATCGTTGTCGGGATTCTGCGGGTCGCGCGGGTCGTACCGCATTTCGGCGAAGAACAGCGCCGCCACGATGTCGGCGGCCGAGCAACAGGTGCTCGGATGCCCGCTGCCGGCTTCTGAGGTGGCGCGCACCGAATCGATGCGCAAACGTGTGGCGATGTTCATGAGCGCGGGCACGCGCACCGATATCTGCACGGACAAGAAGAGCCTCCCGAACGGGGTACAGGTGCAACGTACACGGCCTTCACGGGCCACGGAGCCACAGAGACACGGA
>JBOGIR010000113.1:0-1534 GCA_050742335.1 Vicinamibacterales bacterium
GTCCAGGGACGGGATCTTCACCCGGTCCTTCGCGGTGACGACGATGGTGTCGGCACTGAGGCCGCGGTGAATGTATCCGGCGGCGTGCGCCGCGGAGACAGCACTCGCGATCTGGATACTCCAGTCGAGTGCGCGGCTGACCGGGACCCGGCCATCCGTCGTGGCCGTGCGCAGCGACTGGCCCGCATGATATTCAAACGCGACAAACACACGCGCCCGGTGCACACCCGCATCGAACACCATCGCGATATTCGGATGGGACAGCTCGCGCATCGACACCGCCCGGCGCAGGTGATGCGCACGGGCGAGGGGATCGGCCGTCGCGGCCGGCGGAAGGAGGCGAATCGCGACGGTGCGCCCGGTGCGCGTATCCCGCGCGCGACACAGCTCCCCGGGACCGCACTGCTCCAGGGCCTCCACGAGTCGGTAGTGGCTGACCATCTCGCCCGAGGCCCATCCGTGCCCCGCTACGGGTTGATCAGGAATCGGCATTCGTCGAAACGCACCGCAACCGTGCCGGCTGGTGTCGTGCGCACCACGTCGGCGGCACACACCAGTCGGCCGGGTGGCAGCGACCCAAGCCCCACCGGTGTGGCGAACATCACTTCAAGGGTGGTTCCCGGTTCCACGTGGGCCGGCGCAAACATCGCGCCGGACTCGCTGATGTTGATCACGCGGGCCTGGATCCACTCGTCTTGACCCGCGCGGCGATATAACAGCGGCATGGTCCACGTGCGGCGCGTGGCTCGCGGGTGCTCGATTCGCATCGCCATGCTCTTAGGCGCCGACCCCGGCAGGACGCTCCGGCCGATGATGAAACACGCCCAGCTGCGCTAATCGAATGAATTCGCTGACGAGATCGCGCCGACGCCACCCCCGGTCTGCCTCGTATGTCAGTACGTGGCACGCGGCCTCCGGCCCCTGCGCTACCCGGTACGGCCTTGCCGTGGTCACCGCATCATACACGTCGACAATGCCAACGATCTGGGCGAGTAACGAAACGCGGTTCCCGCACACCCCGTCCGGATAGCCACTGCCGTCCACGCGCTCATGATGCTGCCGAATAATCGGGCGCACAGGGCGCAGCACTTTCAGGTCCTTGCACAGGCTGTCTCCGATAATCGTGTGACGCCGCATCACGTCACGTTCGGCCGGCGTCAGGGGCCCGTCCTTCAGCAAGATCGCGTCGGGCACGGCAATCTTCCCGAGATCGTGCAGAATCCCCCCGCGATGCAACGCCAGCACCTCCTCCGGGCGCAGGGTCAGTTCCGTCCCAAAAACCGCCGCATACTGCGCCATGCGATCACAGTGACCGGCCGTGGACGGATCCCGTGCTTCGACCGCGCGGGCGAGACTCACGATCATCGAATCGGCGGAATCGAGTTCGTCCACGTACCGCTTCACACGAATGAGCGCCCGCACGCGGGCGATCAATTCCGCCGGCCTAATCGGCTTGCGCAGGAAGTCGTCGGCGCCGGCTTCAATGCCGAGGAGGCGCGCGTCGATGTCCGTGCCGGTCACCAACACCACGGGC
>JBOGIR010000114.1:0-2916 GCA_050742335.1 Vicinamibacterales bacterium
CCGTACACGCCGTTGAGCTGAAAGGGTCCCGGCTCGTTGAACCGGTTCGGCAAGGCACGCGCCACCGCACTCGACGGCACTCTGGCCTTCAGCGTCCGAATGCCGACGAACGTCGTCGGTACCGAGACGCCGTCCACGCGAATCACCGAATCGCTGATGAACCCAACGCCTTCCACCGTCATCTCGAACTCAGGACTGCCCTCCGCCACCGAGTGCGGCGTGATGGCGCTGATCTCCGGCTCGGGCGTCGATGGGATTGCTCTCACCGGCCCCTGAGGCCGCGTGTAGTTGGCCGTGTATCCCAAGCGAATGAACTGGCCGCCCTTCATGACGCGCTCGATCCGTCGGGTGTTGTCGATGCTGTCGAGCGGGTTGGCGCCGAGCACCACGAGGTCGGCAAAGGCGCCCGGGGCGATCACACCCACCGTCGGCGTTGTCGGAGCCTTGCGCCGGGCCGTCATGACTTCCGCGCCCCAGATCGTCATGGCCTTGAGCGCCTGCATCGGCGTGAGCCCGACCTCCACGAGCATCGCCATCTCCATGTGCTGATTGAAGCCCGTGGCGCCGGGAAAGGGATCGTCGGTGCCGCCCATAATCTTGCCGCCGGCCTGCACCCAGCGCCTGATGAACTCGCCCGACAGCCGATACGCGTCACTGAAGGCCTGGATTTCGCTCGGCGACAGCTTCGCGAGCGGAACGAGATTCTCGTGGCGGACCGAGAAGTTGCGGATGGATCGGAACTTGAGGAGCGACCCGCCGGCCAGATTCTCCGGATAGTAGGCCATCAACGCGCTGTCCCGGTACAGGTCGTACATCAGGTCTTCGTGCTTGCGGGCCAACGAGCTCTGCGAACCGAGCTCGTACCCCATGGTGGGATTGAGATACACGCCACGCTGCACGGCGTCTCGAATCATCTGCTCCATCCGCGGGACGTCCTTGAGGAACAGTCCCCAGTGCAGGTACTCGCCCCGCTGGTAGTTGTCGAGCTCCTGCGGCGTCATCAGCGCCTGCGCGAATCCCCAGATGTGCTCGACGCCGTCGTGCCCCACCTTGATCGATTCCGGCGCCAGATCGCTGTGCCCGAACGTGAACAGACCAGCCTCGTGAACCGCCTCGGCCGCCCAGCCCCACATCTGGGCGTTGCCGGGAGAGAACTGCGGCATGCTGGCCATCTCCGGTCCGCCCTTCAACCACTCCTGAACGCCTGCACGAACCTCGTCGCGCGTCATGGAGGGATTGATGAAGGTTCCCAGGGTCGTTCTGCCGGTGCCGAAGAGCCGCGGGGCGCGGAAGTCCGCCGCCTGCGAGTCCTTCCAATAGGCGTCTCCCACCGCGGCTCGACCTCCGAGCGCCATCACGCTGGTGACGCCGAAATTGAGGAACAGCTCGCCGAGGAAGGGCTGATAGTGCACGTGCGAATCGAACAGGCCGGGGATCACGAACTTCCCCGACAGGTCCACGCGCGCGGCGCCGTCTGGAATCGGCGTGGCGCGGCCGCCAAACGCGGTGATCTTGTCTCCCTCGACGACAATCACAGCATCTGGAACGGCTGATCCCGCAACGACATCGATGACCGTGGCGCCCGTCAGAGCCGTGCGAGCAGGCGCGGGGCCCTGCTGCGACCACACGACAGATTCGAACGCTGCAACAGCCAGGACGACGAGCAGGCACGGGCGGATGGCGCGATGCATACGTTACTCCGGTGAAAACGCCAGCAGGACGTTGCCGGGCAGGATGCCGCATACGCGCCCACCCGCGACGACCGGTTGCGTACCGGCCGAGGTGGCGCCAGGGAACCCGAACGCCCACTTCAGTCTCAGGCGCGGCAGGTCGTCGGCGGACATGCCGGCGTGCTGTGGCGGCTGGAATCGCGTGTTGAGGATGCCGAGGCCCCACCCGTTCCAGGCGGGCCCGGCGAGCAGATTCGGCGACAGAGGTGACGTGGCGGTACAGAGTGCGGCCTTGGCGAGTGGGCCGCCCGCATCACTGGCCAGCGGCTTGCCGGACACGTAAGTGGCGAGCGCGTGACGCTGCGCCCGGCTCCGCTCCGCCGCGCGTGCGCGCATCGAGCCTCGCTCGAGCGCGTCCAGCACCTGCTCCGCGCTCATCCGCCCCATCACCTCGCGACTCGGCGCCTGCGGATTGGCGCCCGGCCCTTCGGGACAGATGGCGCAGTAGGTCTTGAATAGCGTCGCGCCCGCAATGTCCGTTCCGGCGCCGTTCGACGGTCCCTGCGCGGCTGACCCCGGGGTCGCGGTGGAGACGTTCTGGGCACGAAGGGCGGCACCTGCCGTGGTGGTCAGCGCCGCCACGGCGAGCAGCATGCCGATGGTGACGTGCGGTGGTGTACGCATAGCTCCCACTGAGGGGTCACTCCTTCGGCCCGAGGCGCTTCAGCTCCTCGAACCAGTTTTCAACGATGATGAGGCGCGCGGGCGGTGTGTTCCGGGCATCTGCGCCCGTGCCCACCTCGAGCATCAGGAATCGCTGGCCGTCCGGCGGTCAAGACGTCGCGGATTATATGGGAGAAAGCGGCAGTGCGGGCGGGAAGGTCGGGTGACAGTGGATCGACATCATCGACTGCCATCGGCCCCTTCAGCCCCTGGGTTACCTGAGCTGGGCGGCGTGCGGCAAGGACCCGGGCTTCACCCCCGCCGGCATCCTGGCCCATGCCGGGCGCACCTCGCACTATTCACAGACTGAGATCGATGCGCTGGCCACCGGTACGCTGCAGTTTCACGAAGGGCGCATTCGAGGCGCGTGGCCCCGGGTGCGATAGCGAGCGAGGCTCCGCCTCAGACCGTCCGGACTCCGCCTCGCTAACCCCACAATCCACTTGAGTGGCGACTAGTTCTGTGATCTTCTTGTCGCATGCCGAATCCGTATCCGGTCGAGCTCCGCGAACGAGCGGTGCGC
>JBOGIR010000115.1:0-31826 GCA_050742335.1 Vicinamibacterales bacterium
GTACAGATAGAAGTTGTTCATCCCCAGGCCCCCGAGCAGACCGTCCGGTTCCGAGAGGAAGTTCTCGATGGCGATGTGGGTGATGTACTTCCTGATATTCAGGTACGGCTCGAGGGTCGCTTCGAAATCCGATTCCGGCGCGTCGTTGATGACCTGAACGAGATCCCTGATGGGTGAGAACAGCGTCGCCGTGGCGGCCGTTTCGTGCGTCTTGGGCTCGAATCGCGCGGCGTACCACTCCAGATCGGAGCGTGGTGGCTCGAAACCGTAGGGTTCCTGCCATTGGTACTCATACAGATACCCGTCGTCCTCACCGAAGGTGCGCTCGAGGAAGCGCTTGTCGATGACTTCGACCACCCCATACACTCCGGCAAACGCCCGGTCGCCCCCGATGTAGACGCGGGCATGCGATTCACGAGGGGCCGGCAGTCCCATGCGCCGAAATACGAGCATGGCCAGCCGCTCCCGGATCATCGAGGGGTCCTGCCACAGGTTGTCGAGCGCTAGCGATTTCAAGCCCAGGAACTCCTGTCCTGTGACGTAGCGGTTGAAGTCGATGCGAAGGCCCGGCTTGTGAGGGCTTCGGCTGGTGCGGCCTCGAACACGGATGCCGGCGTTCCGTACCTTCAGTCCACGCCATTCGATGTCGGCCGGATAGTACGTGTTGTCCTTGTAAGAGGCGCGGAGCTGTTCCCAGTCCCTGGCATTGATGTGGATCCAGATGTCGTGCAATTCACTGCCATCGAACAGTTCGTCCGCGCCCGGAGTGTCGGTGGCCTGCGCCGATGGCCGCTGCGCGGTCCCACACACAATCTGGAGCGAGGCGCACACCAGCGCTCCTGCAACCCAGTGCCGTGTCAGCGAATGCGAAGTGGACGCCACAGGTTCCGCTACAGTTGGAACTGCACCCGCAGGGTCCGGCTCCAGGCCCGTCCCAGCGTCGGCAGGACGGCTCCACCTTCTTCGCGCTGCTCGCGGATCAGGTCGGCCTGTATCCGGACGAATCGATTGACGTACCAGTTCATCCCGACGGTCCACACCGCATCCTTCCTCTCGAGAATCCGGTGAGCGCGCGGTCCTGGCGACGGACGTTCGTTCGAGGGGCCGCTTCCGAACGTGAGGGCCTCCACGCGGCCCGCGATTTCCAGGGCGCCGAACCCTCCCTGCAGAAACGGTCTTGCCGGATCGATGTTGTCTTTCTTCTCCTCTCCGGTGATCAGCCAGGTTCCGCTCACGTACCAGCCCCGTTGCACGGCATCGGGGAGGTCCTCGTTGTCGATCCCCTGGCCCCGCCGTTGGTCACTGACCCGGATAACCTCGCCCTGGACCGACACCGGCCCTGGTCGCCACAACATCTCGGCCCCCAACCGCCGCCGGAGCCCGTTCACGTACACGCGATCGACAAGAGGGGTACCGGGAATCGTTTCGGCGCGCAGGCCGTTGAGCCCTTCGGGCACACGACCAGCGGTGACGGCGGCGCCAACTGTCAGGCTGCGCAAGACTCGAAGCCTCTCGGTTGCATTCCACGGCCTCACGACGAGGCGGCTCGCCATCGTGCGCTGGCTCACGGAACCGTCCCCTTCATTCACGCGGGCGTTGTCGCCCCCCTCTCGAAAGATTCCGGCCTCGTATCTCAGTCCGTTCCTGAACAGGCCGCCATGCGCCATGACGCCGACGTCGCGACTCGGGGCCAGATACGTGGCCGCGAGCGAGCGATAGGCGAAGTTGACATCCATGCTGCTGGTCGTCTGGTCGAGGCTGAACGGCATCTTGAAGCGCCCGACCTGGACTTGCAGGGCACGAAGCGGCCGAACGTTCGCAAACACGTCGCGCCACGGGCGCTTCGCGCCGCGCATTTCGCGCTCCACCTGATACTCGACGTACCTCGAGACCCTGCCGTCGACACCCACCCGCGCGCGGGGCAGGTCGAACACGTCTCCGGACGATGCGGCGGCCTCGTCGGGGAAGTCGCGCCACCCTGCCTGTGACTTCACACGGAGGTCGAAGCGCAGGAGCCTGCCGACTCGCAGCGACGGTCTCCTGTCGAATGAGAACGCGACCTGCCGTTCGTCCTTCGGTTCCGGCCGCGCCTCGCCGGCGTCCTGGAGACTCGATGGAGCCTGAGCGCCTGCGGGGACGGCAGGGAGCCACAGCGTCACGGCCATGATCAGCAGAAGCAGGCGACGTTTCGTCGCAGCACGTGACCCGAGAGGCAACACACCAGGGACTATCGGCGGAAATCCGTCGTTGACGTAGATCGAGAACTCACTCTTGTCGTTCGCGCGGGCACGCGCTGACAAATCTGGCGGCCCCGTTTCAGAATTGGCGCAACGCTCCGCGCTCGTTCCGTATGTGTGTTCCAATTCGGCGGGGCTCCATGCGCCAACGCCGTGATGCCGCAGACTGGTATGTGGTTTGCCGGACGCCGCAGTTGCGTACAAGAGAGTGAGAGCGTCTCCGTCTCCTTCCATGCATCTCTCCGGTCTGTCGATCGCCGGGACAAGTGCACCAAACTGCACAGCGTTCTGCGCCGACGCGAGCGCAGCGCGTGTGGAGCTCCGCGAGCGCGGTGTCACGCCAGATCTGCGCGGCGCCCCGGTGCTGTTCAACGACCGCGATCTCAGCTTTCTCAGATTCCAGGAGCGCGTGTTCGAAGAAGCACAGGACGACACGACACCGTTGCTCGAACGCGTCAAGTTCCTGGCGATCGTCGGCACCCACCTCGATGATTTCGTGATGGTTCGCGCGCCCGAGCTGCGGCGCAATGTGGCGCGGCGCATGGCCGTCGAGTCGACGCTGACGCCTCTGCTGTGCGCTGTCCACGTCTACTGGCGGCGGCGGCTGCGTCCTGCCCTCCGATCGGCGGGCCTCCACATCGTCAACTACCGGCGCCTCACCGCCGAGGAACGCATCGAGGTCGATCGCCAGTTCTCACAGGCTGTGTATCCGCTGCTCTCTCCTTCGTGGTGCGATCCGTCTCGCCCGTTTCCACACGTCGCCAGCCTCGGCATGAACCTGATGGTCAGAACCCTGAACGCGGCCGGTGACGAGCGTCTGGCCCTGCTGCGCATACCCGAGGCGATCTCTCCCCTCGTGGCGTTCCAGGTCGGACGCGACGCGCCGATGACGACAGCGTCGGACGGCGGGTCGAGAGCGCCGCAGGGATACGTATGGCTGGATCAGGTCGTCATGGCGAATCTGCCTGTGCTGTTTCCCGAGCAGAAGGTGATTGCGGCATACCGATTCAGGCTGCTGCGGGAAATCGACGTCCCGCCACAAGAGACCGCGGGCGCCGGCGCCGTCGAGCGGGTCCTGGAGGTGCTCGATCGCCGTCGGAGGAACCCTATCGTGACGGTGGTCGTGGATCGCCGGATGCCCGCGCGTGTCCTCGATGATCTCACCAGAGGTCTGGACGCCCTCGACAGCGCCGTGTATCGCTCTGGGGTCGTCGCTGATCTTCGGCGATTGTGGGCGGTCAGTCGCCTCGGGTGGCCCGACCTCAAGGCGCCGCCCCTGCGGCAGCACCGACCTGCGGCGCTGGGAGAGCACACGGACGTCCTGGCGGCGGCCCGCGAGCGCGACGTCCTGTTTCATCATCCGTACGAATCGTTTCAACCGGTCGTCGAGATGATCAAGCAGGCCGCCGAGGATCCCGACGTCGTCAGTATCTCGATGACGCTGTATCGCACCGACCGCGAATCGCCCATCGCACACGCGCTGCTCGACGCCGTCGCGCGCGGGCGCCAGGTGCGTGTGCTCGTCGAACTGAACGCCCGTCTCGACGAACACCGCAATGTGCACTGGTGGCGTGTCTTCGAGCAGGCGGGTGCAGCGGTCTTTCCTTCCCCCGTGGGGCTGAAAGTGCACGCCAAGATGGCGCTGATCGTCCGCAACGAGGGGGGCCGTCTGCGGCGTTATGCCCACCTGTCGTCGGGCAACTACAACGCGTTCACGGCTCGTGTCTACACAGATCTGGGGCTTCTCACGTGCGACGAGGACATCACGACCGACGTCGCGGCGCTTTTCGACGCGCTCTGCGGCGGCACTGGGCCCGGCCCTGGTCGCGCGTTGATCGTGGCGCCGCTGAGCATGCGACAGACGCTGGAGAAGTTGATCGAGCGGGAGATCGCCTGCCACCGTCGCGGCGAGCCTGGGCACGTCATTCTCAAGATGAATGGCCTTGTCGATCGCCAGGTCATCCGGCTCCTGTACCACGCATCACAAGAGGGCGTGACCGTCGACCTCCTCGTGCGCAGCATCTGCTGCCTTCGGCCGGGTGTTCCCGGTGTGAGCGACCGCATCCGTGTCCGGAGCGTCGTGGGCCGCTTCCTGGAGCACAGCCGCGTCTGGTATTTCCGTAACGGAGGGCGAGACGAGGCGTACATCGGCAGTGCCGATCTGATGCCTCGCAATCTCGATCGGCGCGTCGAAGTGATGGCCCCTGTGAAAGACGCTGGCCTGCGTCGCCGCGTGCTGGGGATTCTGCAGCAGTACCTCGCCGACAATGTCAACGCGCGTGAGCTCCGGGCCGACGGCCAGTACGTTCGCGCCCGCGCCCGCTCAGGGGAGCGGACCATCGACGCCCAGCTCGCGCTGCTGCACGACGGGCCAGCGGCACCAACCAGGTCCTTGCATCTCGTCGCTGCGGCCGGTACCCGGGCGATCCCGGACGGCCCGCGTGCGACCGTGGAGTAACGTGCTCGCACAGAATTCGCCCGAGGATTTCCTGCGTTCGGTCGAACATGCCAAGGTCGAGCGCCGGCGCCAGAAAGAGGCGGAACTGGCGCTGGAAACCCGGCCGCTCCAGCCGTGGGAGCGCTACCGCGCGCTGGTGGATCACTACGAGTCGCTGCAGGACGCCTCGGAGCAGAGCGATCGGAAAACGCGCTTCGCGTTGCTGATTCTCGGCAGCCTCAACGCCATCAACGTGGTGATCGCCATGCGGGGCGAGGCCATAGGACTGCCGCAGCAAAGCGGGCCCCTGCTGATCGGCTACCTGATCTGCTACGCGATGTTGTCGCTCGGGTGCTGCGTCTGCGCCATCGCGGCGCTTCGGCCGCGCGCAGCAGGCAGCATGGCGGCTCCCGACGGCCGTGCCAGAAAACCGCTCCGCGTTCCAGAGGCGGTGGCCACGCAAACGCTGGACGAATACTGCGAGAACTGGCGCACGGCGGAGGTCGGGAGCCTGACGCACGAGCTCGCCTCGCAGGTCTACGGCATCGCACGCAGCAACGCCGACAAACTCCACGCGCTGCACCGCGTGTACCTCGGGCTGTACGTGCTCGTTGTGCTCACGGCCGCGCTGATCGCGGTCCTGGGATGGTCGGAAATGTTTTCGCGTTGACCTAACTGACGGTTGAGCGGGCGCAGGCCCGCCGAAGGAGGATATGACAATGACAATGACGTGGTTCGCACTCGCAGCCGGCGTGGTCCTGTTTGCCTATTTCAAGATCCGGCGCCGGCGGCTGACACGGAATACTGAGAGCTCGTAGTACGCGCCGCCCGTGTCAGGAGACGTTGCAGTTGTTATTGGTATAGAGCCTGACCGTCTTCCGGGACGGGCTGCTCGTCGAGCCGTCGCGATCGGTGACCTCCAGCGATATGGTCATGTTGACGTACCTGTCGCCCTGATTGTCGGTGGAAGCGTTCGCGCCGTTGACCAGCCGGCACTGCGTGTCGATCTCCGCAAAGATCGGTTCCGACTTCTGCGTCACGATCCTTTCGACGGCCTCGAGAACCCACGACCACCTCACGAGCACGCCCTCGGAACCCCGGGCGTCGAGGCGGCAGTCGAGCTGCGTGCCGCCGCTGATGAGCACGCACCGGTCTGCACCACGTGCGGGTGACGTCACAGTAAAGGATGCGCGCGGTGTCGGGAGCGTCACAGTGAGCGCCGCGGTGCGCGTGAGGCCGGCGTAGGTTGCAGTGATCGTCACGGTCGCGCGTGTCGACACGGTGGCGGTGTCGACTCTGAAGGTTGTCGTCGTGGCGCCGGCCGGCACGGTCACCGATGCCGGCACTTTGGCAGCGTCCGTGTTGCTGCTCTCGAGTCTGATCGCTGCGCCTCCTGCGGGCGCAGCCGCGGTCAACGTCACCGTGGCGGTCGGCGACGTCTGGCCGGGCACGGAACCGTCCGACAGCGACAACGACGACAGCTCCGCGGGCGCCGGGGGAGGCGGTGGAGGTGGCGGCGGCTCCGGCGCCGGCGGTGGGGCCGGCGGTGGAGTGGGCGCGGGAGCCGTGGGAGGAGGAGTCGGCGAGGTTGGCGTGGAACTCTTCGAGTTACAGCCAGCCACGGCCAGCGCGAACACCAACCCTGTACCCGCAAGCCAAAGCACCCTGCGCACCATGAACCTCCACAAGAAGGGGATGCCGAGAGTATTGTGGCTGACCCCTCCGTTGGTCAAACCCTAATTACGGTTGCCGCGCCAGGGTGCGCAGCCAGGCTGTGAGAGCCGGCGCCTGGCGGGCGGCCAGGGCGGCGCAGGCTTCGCTTCGTTCCACGGCCTGCTGCAGCGTCCGTTCGGAGGAAGGCACCCGGTTCTGTGCGAAGAACTGCCGGACATCGGCGGCATCCTGTTCCGAGCAGAAACTTCCGAGGGCGCCGATGATGCCGGGGATCCCTTGAAAGGTGCCCAGTTTCTGCGTGAGTGTGGGCCACTGCGTCTTGACGACGCTCCACGCCGCTGTGCGGGAGGGCGGCCGTCCAAGGAGGCCGGCGATGAGCTGCGCCGTGTCCTGCGTTCGCACCTCGGGAGAAATCGCGAAGGCGAGCGTGCGCTGCACGAGCGCCGGATCCTGGAACCACGGGAGCGCATTGAAGAACCGGTAGTACTCCTCGGGTTGCGCGCTCAGCGCGCGAATCTGCGCAAGATACTGGTCGTACAGCGCGGCACTCCCCGCCAGCGCCGCCACGCGCAACACGGCCGGTGCGAGCGTGCCCGGCAGTGACCTCGGATTCGAGATGTACTGCAGGGCCAGCTCGTTCGCCCGTCGCTGCAGGTCGACGTCGTTTCCCGTCTGACCGACCAGAGTCAGCAACTCCGCCCTCCTGCTGTGCCGCTCGTCGTCGTCTGTCACGTTGCCTGGCAGCCCGAGGGCCGTGAGGACCGGCCCGAAGCGTTGGCGGATCCACTGCTCGTAGTCCGGCCGCAGCGACGGGGGGACGACGTCCTCGCCCGTTTGCGTGAGCCGTGACGCGATCGCGTCGATAACGGCCACGGTGTCATCGCTGGCATGCGCGGCGGCCAGGTCCAGGTACACCCCGATATCATGGCGTCCGGCGCGCACCATCCACCATTCATCGCCGAGGAGACCGACGCGTTCCACCGGCTCGAGGGTTGCCGCGGTGCGTGCCAGCGCGCGCACGGCGTCGGGGGTGTACTCGGTGAAGTAGTAGCCGCGGGCGTCTGCGTTGGCGAAGAAGGTTCCACAGCCGGGTGCACGGAACAGCTCCCGCCGATCCTCGACCACCTCGCACCGTGGTTCGGCAGTGGCGGTTCTGCCGCACACGGGAATCGCCCACCGTTCGTTGGACTGCGTCCTGGCATCGGGGATGCCGATGAATCGCTCCTGAGCCAGCGTCGCCTCGGTCTGCGCACGCACGCAGCGCGTCTGGACACCCACGACGGGCGCACCGGCCTGTTCGATGTAGCCCTTCATGATGTCAGCGACCGGCCGGCCCGTGGCGCGCGTCATCTCGTTCCAGAAGTTCTCGCCTGTCGCGTTCGCATACGCGTACTTCCGCAGGTACGCAGCGATACCCTTGCGGAACAGATCGGGACCGACAAACGCCTCGAGCATTCGCAGGACGCCGGCCGTCTTTTCGTAGGCGATCCCATCGAACACTTCGTTGATTTCCTCGGGCGTGTCGACGTCCATGCGAATCGGGCGCGTCGTCCGCAGGGCGTCGAGACCGAGTGCGCGCTGTGTATCGGCCGCGTCGTCGAGATCGACCTTCCACTCGGGGTGC
Organism: Vicinamibacterales bacterium; assembly: GCA_050742335.1. GTDB lineage: Bacteria > Acidobacteriota > Vicinamibacteria > Vicinamibacterales > UBA2999 > DATCJA01. Next base: position 7,973 of record JBOGIR010000115.1, read on the forward strand.
CAGCGGGCCAGCGGCTTGCTCGCAATCCACGTGGCAAACCCTTCGTTCAGCCAGATGTCGTCCCACCACTGCATCGTGACGAGATTCCCGAACCACTGGTGGGCGATCTCATGGGAGATGATCCCCGCAACCTGCTTGCGTGTGGCGAGCGATGCGCGCTCCGGATCGACGAGGAGGAGCCGCTCGCGGAATGTGATCGCGCCACTGTTCTCCATGGCGCCGGCGGCAAAATCCGGGAGCGCGATGAGATCCAGCTTGCCGAACGCGTACGGGATTCCGAAATAGTCGTTGAAGAACGCCAGCTGCTGCGCGGCGGCTTCGAGGGCGAAGGCAGTCAACCCAAGCTTGTCCGCCGTCGAGCAGACGCGAATTGGCGTACGGCCGGCGCTCCCGCTGCGGCAGGCGAAGTCGCCGACAATCATCGCAACGAGATAGGTCGACATCTTCGGTGTGGTGGCAAACGTCACCGTGTGCGTGCCCGGCTCGGGTCCGGGCACGTCGGCGATCTGCGCGCCATTCGAGATGGCGGTAGCCGCGGCGTCGACCATCAACGACACGTCGAACGTCGCCTTGAAATGTGGCTCGTCGAATGACGGAAACGCGCGACGGGCGTCGGTGGCCTCCATCTGGGTCACCGCGTACGTCCGGCCGTTGGCGCGGCTCAAGTAGAAGCCGCGCAGCTTGTCGTTGAGAATTCCCGTATAAGCGATCTGCAGCGTGGCGGCGCCCGCGGGAATCTCCCGCGGTACTGTGAAGGTGGCTGTTTCCGCCCTTGCGTCGAGCGTCACCTGCGCTGGCTGCGTGTGACCGCTTGACGTGATCATCACCTCAGTGAAGGTCATCTCGGCCGCATGCAGCGTGATCGTTCGCGTGGGCGTGCCGACCCGGACGCGAATGGTCTCGCGGCCGCGAAACGTGGCGCGTTCGAGGTCCGGAGCGAACCACAGTGTGTAATGGTCCGGGACGACGCTGTCGGGGAGTCGCTGGGCGGCCGCCGGCGCCGGCGCGAGAAAAAGTGGAGCAAAGGCGAAACCCGTCAGAACGGTGCGAATGCATCGCCGCATGCCCTCAACGGTAGCACCGTAGGCAGGATTCTGGCAGCAGTGCCCTACACGACGCGTGAACCTCGGGGTTCACGCCCAATTTGCGCGCGCCAGCAACCGTTTTCGTGTCTCAATGGACAGATCCGGTCTATCCGGATGGAAGGAGGGCCACGTGAGGACATGGGTCAGCGTAATGGCGGTGTTCAGCATCTGTGTCGGATGCGGTGGGGGACAGGCGGACGAGGCCGAGACCGCGGCAGGCGAAGGCCGCGCAGCAGCGACGACGCGGGGCACCGCGCCCGCAGCCCCGGCCGTGCCTCGCTACCGCGAAGTGACGCTGCCGCAGGGGACCTCGCTGCCGCTCAAACTGCGGTCGGCCATCGCGTCCGATACCAGCCGTGTGGAGGAGACGGTCCGAGCCGAACTGCGCGAGGCCGTTGTGGTGGGCGGGGCGACCGTGCTGCCGGCGGGAACCGAGCTCACCGGCGTGGTAACGGGAGCAGAACGGTCGGGGCGCGTCAAGGGACGTGCGCGAGTGGCCTACCGCTTCGACTCGCTGAGTTATGGAGGTGAACGGTACGACGTGGCGACGGCGTCGCTGTCGCACGAGGCAGAAGCGACCAAGGGCGAGGATGCCGCCAAGATTGCCGTCGGTGCCGGGGCGGGTGCGGCCATCGGCGCGCTGCTCGGTGGCGGCGACGGCGCGGCCAAAGGCGCGGCCATCGGAGGGGCGGCCGGCACCGGCGCGGTGCTCGCCACGCGCGGTGAAGAGGTGAGGCTCGCGCCTGGCGCCAGTGTGACGACGCGTCTCACGGCGCCGCTGACGATTCGCGTCAAGATCAGTTGAGGCATCGTTCGCCTCTACGGGCCACGGAGACACGGAGACACAGAGGAAATTATTCAGCTCCGTGTCTCTGTGACTCTGTGGCCTGTTGAAGTAGACAACGAATCTAGTAGCTGGTCGCCAGCAGGCGGCGCCACGCCATGTCAAGGCGGGTGAGCTTCTGCCTCATGGTGAGGGGTCGATCCGTTCGACCGCGTCGGCAATCGCGGCTGTCACTGAGGCGGCCAGGGACGAATCGGTGAGAAAGGCAACGCGGTCGGTTCCGCGCACGGCCATCGGCACGACCGCGAGATCGGACCTGAGGGCGGCGCCGTCCGCAAGATGGACCGTCTCATCCCACCGCGACAACTCCCCCGCCGCGCGTGTGAGGTGATCCGGCCGGTTCAGGAACGCCGCCATCGGTCCAGCCGACGAGTCCGGCAAGCCGGCGGCGTTGTCCGAGAGCAGGCCTGTGGCGCGCAGGATGCCGGTGCGTGCGAGCCACGGTGACGCGCGGACGAGCCGCGTCGTCGTCGCCGAGCCGTTCGCGGTCGTCGCCGGGAGATCGACGAGAATCAAGGTGCGCACGTCGGCGCCGAACCGGGCGGCGTACAGCTTCGCGAAAATCGCACCGAGGCCGTGGCCGACGAGCACATAGGGGCCACGCTCTCCGGATCGCTCGAGCAGGGTATGCAGCTGTTCGGGCACGGCTGCAGGGTCGTACGCCCGGTCGCCAGCCTCGCTCCATCCCAGTCCGGCGCGGTCGTAGCTGCAGACACGCGTGGTCCGGGCGACGGCGGGCTGCACCCAGCCCCAGGCGGCCGACATGCCTGCGGCGGGCGCTTCGAGCACGACCGTCGGCGCGCCCCTCCCGGAGCAGTGAATGTGGAGCTGGCGATCGCCGATGTCGACCATGTGCCCCGGATGGGGAAACTGGCGCCGCTCGAGCGCCGTCGCAGCGCCCTGATAGCTGGCGCCGGCAAGAATCAGGAAGACGGCGACCGAAACGGCCCTCGGCAACATGTGGCGAAGGGAAACTGGTCTCATCGCTGACTCACACGCCGCCGCGTTGTGTCCTCATGAAGGCTTGGTTTCCGCAAGCCCGTATTTTTCGATGCGCGAGTAGAGCTGGGCCCGTGTGAGTCCGAGCAGTTTGGCCGCGCGCGTCTTGTTGTACCGCGCCTGTGTCAACGCCCTGGCCACGAGCGAACGTTCGAGATCCTCGAGGTTCACACCGCCCGGCGGCAAGGCAGGCGCGCCGGTGTCGTTGCCGGGTGCCGCCGCCGGATCGCGCGGCACCGTCACGGGCAGGTGCTCGGTCTTGATGTACCCCCCGTCGGCGAGGATGACCGCGCGCTCGATGGCGTTGCGCAACTCGCGGACGTTCCCCGGCCACGGGTATGTCAGCAGCTTGTCTTTCGCGTCGCGCGCGATGCCGGCGGGCGGTTTGCCGACCGCGCCACCGATCTCCTCGAGGAACGCGTCGGCGAGCTCCAGAATGTCCTCGAGGCGGCTGCGCAGCGGCGGCAGCGCGATCTCGAAGACGCTGAGGCGGTAGTAGAGATCCTCGCGGAATTCTCCACGTCGCATCGCCGCGTGGAGATCGCGATTGGTGGCGGCGATGACGCGGATGTCCGCGCGGCTGCTGCGCGTGCTGCCGAGCCGCATGGATTCGCGCTCTTCGAGCACGCGGAGCAGCTTGGCCTGCACCGTCGGCGCCATCTCGCCGACCTCGTCCAGGAACAGCACGCCGCTGTTGGCCTGTTCGATCCGTCCCGGCTTGGCTGCCACCGCCCCCGTGAAGGCGCCCCGCTCGTGGCCGAAGAGCTCGGATTCGAGCAGCTGATCGGGGAGTGCGGCGCAGTTGATCGCCACAAACGGCCCGTTCTTGCGCGGTGACCCCTGATGAATGAAACGGGCCACGACTTCCTTGCCGGTGCCGGATTCTCCGGTGAGCAGGACCGTCGTTTCCGTCTGCGCCACACGCGCCGCCTGTGCCAGCACATCCTTCCACTGCTGGGAATGGCCGACGACGCGGCGCTGTCCCGTGCGTGCCTCGAGCTCTCGTGTCAGCGTGGCGACCTGTGCCTCGAGCTGGGCGGCGGTCTCCCGCGCGGCAGCGTCGCGGCGGGCCGCCTCCGCTAGGCGCTGATGCGACAGCGCGAGCGCGAGCAGGTCGGCCACACGACGCGCGAAATCGATATCGGCTTCGTTGAAGCGCTCGGCGTCGTACGCCAGGAAGAACAGTGACCCGAACACGCCGGTGTCGAGCGCCATCGCCACTCTCAGGGCGGAACGTGCGCCGAGGTGGCGGAAGATCCGGCTGCGCGCGGTCCCGGCCTCGATCTCGGTGCCGGCATCGCGAATGACGTACGGATCGCGGTGGAGCAGCGCGCGCGCATCGCCCGTCACGGTCATGGGCGCCCAGAAGTCGGGGTCGTCGACCGTGGCGCCCGTCATGGCGTAGACGCGGAGCGACCGCCCGTCCTCGGCCCACGACGTCAGCGCCAGGATGTCGTGCGGCAACCCGTCACGAACGACTCTCGAGACTTCCGCGAAAATGTGCCTGATGTCGAGCGCTCCCGCCATCGTGTGCAGCAGGCGATCGAGCGTGTCGATCCGCTCGCGCCGCACCGCCTCAGTGCTGAGCAGCGCGTCGTGCTGCAGGGCGATCGACAGCAGATCCGCGACGCTGTCCATCATGACTTCGTGAGCGATGGTGAAGGCGTCGGCCGCGCTCGACGTGAACCAGAGAGCCCCGTGCACACTCGAGCCGCGGCCCACCGTGCAAATCAACCGTGAGCGGGCGTTGGTGTCGACCGCCGGTGCCGCCGCCGACCCGGCGTCGGCAATGCGATGACCGGTCACTTCGAGCTCGCCCGTCGGCCGTGCCACGTAGAGCACGACCGATTCTGCCCGATCGAGACGAAGCACGTGAAGCCGTTCAAACGGTACGGCCTCGCGCAGCAGCACGGCGAGGCGCGGCACGAGCTCGCCAAGCACCATCCCGTCGGCGACGAGGCGGGCGACGGCCGCGAGCAGCGGTGGGGCATCCATCACAGTCACCGGGGCTGGCCCAGTATAATCCGTGGGCATCTGCGACCCCGGACCGCTATACGCGCGCAAACGCAAGTCGCGAACGGTGATTGAGGAGTGGTGATCGGATTGAACGTGCTTGCGCCGGGCCTTTCGTGGGTTGACCTGAACTTTCTCGGTCGTCCGCATGCCATCGCGACGGTTGTCGTCCAGAGTGCCGGAACGCTGGCGCTGATCGACCCCGGACCAAGTACGTGTCTGGAAACGCTCGAGATCGGCCTTCAGGTCCACGGCGTTCGTCTCGGCGACGTGACGCACCTGCTGCTCACACACATTCACCTCGACCATGCGGGCGCCACCGGCACCATCGTGCGGCGCCATCCGCAGGTGAAGGTGTTCGTGCACGAGCGCGGTGCGCCCCACATGGTGGATCCCGGCAAGCTGGTCGCGAGTGCGTCGCGGCTGTACGGCGACCAGATGGAACGTCTCTGGGGAGCGATCGAGGCCGTACCGGAAAACAGCGTCAGGGTGCTCACCGGCGGCGAGCAGGTCGAGGCGGGCGGCAGGACATTCGAGGTCGCCTATACGCCCGGCCACGCCTCGCACCACGTCTCGTACTTCGATCGGTCGAGCCGCATAGCGTTTGTCGGCGACACGGCGGGGGTGTGTGTGGACGGTGGCTACGTGCTGCCGCCGACGCCTCCGCCCGACATCGACATCGAGCTGTGGCACGCAAGCGTCGCGCGGATAGAGGCGTGGGCACCGCACACGGTGTTTCTCACGCATTTCGGTCCCGTCGACACCCCGGGACCACACCTGCAGACGCTGCTCGACAATCTCGAGACGGTATCGGGCATCGTGCGCGAGCGGCTCGCGGAGCCGGGACCGGAGGACGAGAAAGGGCGACGCTTCGCCGACGATCTGGTGCGCGAGCTGCGACGCCAGATGAACGACACGCAAGTGGCGGCGTACCTGGCCGCGGCGCCGCCGGAGCTGTTGTGGCTCGGGCTGGCGCGGTACTGGAGGAAAAGAGCCGGTTAGTGCAGGTTCAGATCGCTCGATTGACGATTGTTGACGATTGCTGACTGACGATCGGTCGAACCGATTGACCATTGACGGATTTCGTCATCAATCGAAACTCACTCGACAAATCGAAAATCGTCATTCGACAACAATCTCCATTCGACAAATCTGAAATCTGCAATGTTGCGCATCATCGCTGATCGAAGGCCGCGAGCAGCGTCAGATCACTCACCTGCCGCGCCATCAGATCGACAAGATCCACGAGATCGCGCTCACCGAAGAGCTTCAGCGCGCGGGCATACGTGGGCGCGCTGATGGTGTGGTTCCCGAACAGCTCGCGGCCGAACTGGATCAGTGCTCCGTCCTGCTCCGCCAGCCCGTCAAGCGGTCGTCCCTGCCGCACGACCTCGATGACCGACGCCTCCAGCCCTGCGTTGCGAGCAGCCAGCTCTCGCATCGTCCAGTGGTATGCGTGGTGGTGCTCGTGCGCCGTCACAAGCGCGGCCAATGCCATCACGCGTCTGCCGACACTCGCTTCCAGGAGCTTCATCCCGGATCCGTGACGGTTGATCTGCCCCGGCCCCGTGCCCTCAGGTGCCAACCCGCGGCTGTAGAGCGGCCCTGGCGCAGCCGGCTGGCCCTGCGCTTTTGCGTACGGAAGGCGGCTTCTCGTGTCGGCGTGAATGTCGGATGGTGGGGTAAACGGAAGTGGCAGGAGCTGTTGCCACCCAGGAGGCATCTGCTGATTGAAGGCGGTCAACCGGGTTGCCGTGGCCGCATAGTTGCCCATCAGGCTCACGATATCGACGAGGTCGGTCTTGCCGAGCACTTGCAAGGCACGGGCGTAGCTCTCGGAGCCGAGCGCGTGTCTTCCGAAGATATCCCGTCCGATCTCGATGACGATCGCCTGCCTGTCGGGCAGCCCCGCCACAGGTTTCCGGTGCCGCACGACGTCGATCGCGGCGGGATCGAGTCCCACGGCGAGCGCTTCCATTTCGTGCAGCGACCACTCGTACGGCTGGTCGTGCTCGCGTGCTGACGTGAGAATCGCGAGCTCGGTGAGCTGGCGACCCAGTGGCGACAGCCAGCGCACATCGACCCCGGAGGCATGCAGCCGGATGGCGTCCACGCCCTGCACGCCTGGTTTCAGCAGGGGAAGCCGGCTCCGCGAGTCAGAGTGGACATCCCGCGGAAGCGGGCCGGTCGTACCTGTCTGCGCGACCGCAGCAGGCGGAACGCCGACAACGAGCAGGAGGACAAGAGCCACGCCTCGGAATCTCATGATCCGCTCTCCGGGTGAGGTGTCAGGAGAGAGAGTGTATGCCGGTCGGGCGGTGGGGTGCAGTGGAAAAACGCCAACCTGGTATTCCGTTCGGCAGGCCACGGAGTCACAGGAACTTCCGCTGTGGCTCCGCGTCTTCCGTCCTTCGGCTGTCGCTCAGGACGCCCCGAGCAACGTCGAGGGGCGTGGCCCGTGAAGGCGAAAGTGCCTCAGTTGGCGGCCGCGAGACTGGGACGGCTTCGCAGCGTCACAGCGCGCGCCGGGTCGATCAGCAGCCGAAGCGCGTAGCCCTGTGGCGTCCCGGTCGCCGTACGGTACGGGCCTACCCGATATACGGCGGACAGTACCTTGCCCTGTTGCAGCACCCCAGGCAGGCCGGAGGAGTCGCACGCACTTCGCTCGATCTGGAAATGCACGAGGCGATAGAGCGGAATCGAGGCGGGCACCTGGCATTCCACGAACGCATCGACGTCGCTGATATCACGTGTGACGACCGAGACGAACCGGAGTGCGCCGCTGGCATCGCGCCACGTCAGACGCCCGGGAACGCGGAGCTTGCGGCGATTGCCGATACGACTCCGGGTGAATGCCTGATGGGCCTGTGAACTCACGACAGTCTGAATCACGTTTGAGCTCCCTTGAGAACAACCTTGCCAGATTCTCCCATCAATGCACAGGCCGACGTCGTTGTTGTCACTTCGGAAGATTGCGCAGACTGTAAGTTGTTGTTATCAAACATGTACTGGCGAATGGTAGAATTCTGGAAGCCCCTGAGTATGGATACATGATATCCATATGGGGTGTATACATGATTACTTCGTATCCGCTACCGCGCTCTCGAGTCGCAGGCGTCGCATCTTGAGGTAGAGGCCGCGGCGGGTCAGGCCGAGCAGGCGCGCCGTTTCCGAAATGTTCCCCCGCGTCCGTCCGAGCGTGGTGACGATCAGCTCTTTTTCCACCTGCTCGACCGCGGCTGTGAGGTGTCGCGGCGCGCCGGACGCGAAAATCGGCCTTGTGAGAGCCTCCTCACGAGACCTGGAAGGCGCCGCCAGGTCCGGGGAGAGGTGCTCAGGCAGCACCGACCCGCCCGGTGCGCTCATGGCGACCGCCCGCTGTATCTCATTGCGCAGTTGACGCACGTTGCCGGGCCACCAGTACCGGGCGAACAGGTCCAGCGTCGCCGGAGCGAGCTGCACGTCCGGCTTGCTCAGGCGGTCGCAGGCCTCGCGCAGAAAGAACGTGCTCAGGTGGGGAATCTCGTCGCGCCGATCGCGCAACGGCGGCACCTGAATTCGAATGACGCTCAACCGGTAATACAGGTCCTCACGGAATTTCCCTTCGGCCACCCGCTGCTCGAGGTCGGCGTTGGTTGCCGCGAGAGTGCGGACATCCACGCCCTGCGGGCGCGTCTCGCCGACAGGCATGATCTCGCCCTGCTCGAGAAAGCGAAGCAGCTTCGGTTGTACGTCGAGCGGCAGGTCGCCGATCTCGTCCAGGAACAAGGAGCCGCCGGCAGCCGATCTGATCAGGCCGGGCTGGTCGGTGATGGCGCCCGTGAAGCTTCCGCGCCGATGGCCGAACAACTGGCTGTCGGCCAGTTCTCTCGTCGTCGTGGTGCAGTTGTAGGGGAGGAACATGGCGGCACGCCGTGGCGATCCGACATGAATCGCGCGCGCCACGAGATCCTTCCCGGTGCCGCTCTCGCCCGTGATGAGCACCGTCAGGTCGTGCCCCTGCAGCCGCTGAATCTGTTCGACGACGCGCGTCATGGCCGCGCTGGCACAGATGAACCCGGGCAGCAACGGATCGAGCGGTCGTTCGTTGACCTGCTCCACGGCCAGCGGTGGACGTTCGCGCGCACCGCAGAGCTCGAACCCCTGGCGCGCGACGGCGGCGAACATCCGCAGGCGGCGGCCGGCGCTCTCTGTGAACCCGCCGGCGGCGACGACGGTGCACAGGCGCGGTCCGTCATGATCGCGGCCGAGTGGCTCGGTCATCAGCATCCCCTCGCCGTACTCGCGGCTGCCGTGCGAAGCGGCGCGCGCCAGCGCGCGGGCGACCTCGCTGTCGCACCCGGCGGCGGCGATCACACGAACCTCGCCTCCAGGAGCAGTCGCAAACACCACCGCTGCGTCCGCCTCGATGGTTTCGAGCAGCGACGTCGCAGTTTCCCGAGCGAGCAGATCGGACAGAATGGCCGCATCGACCAGTCGCCGCACGACCGCGTCGTCCTGGTTGGGGGAGATTGCTGGCTGGGTCTGCGGCGTCGCGGTGAGCAGTGCCCGGAGTCCCTCGACCTCTTTGAGGTCTCGTTCGGCACCCAACGTCCCAAAGGTGGCGCTTGCCTGGCCCAGGTAGCGCTCGGCGGCGGCGCGGTTGCCGCCTGTGGCGGCGAGGCGGCCCAGTGCGAGGTTGCTGAGCGCGGCGTGGTAGCGCTCGCCGAGGAGATCGAAGACGCCGACGCTCTGCGCGAAGTCGTGATGGGCGGCCGCGGGACGGTCCGATCGCTCGTGCACCGTACCACGAATGCGAAGAAACTCTCCCCATGAGGCCGGTGCGGACCGGGGATCCATTCGTGTTTCGCACGAATCGAGCCGCGCCTCCGCCTCGGCCACGCGGCCGCCGGCGACGAGCGCCTCGCAGGCGACCAGCTCAGCCTGAATCGCATCGGAGGGCGGCACACCCGGTGTGCGAACCATCTCCTCGGCGATGGCAATCGCTTCGTCGTAGGCCCCCCGCCGGATCGCCAGCTTGACTCCAAGCACCCGCAGCGACCACTCGTACCACCGCAAGGCCTGGTTGCCGTTTGCCCCATAGGCCTCGCTGGCCTGTCGGAGGTACTCCGCTGCGCGTTCGAATGAACCGCGCATGAGGTGAATCTGGGCGAGCGTGTCGAACACAGCCCCGGTGGTCTCGTGAAACTGGATCGGGCTTCGGACTTCCAGCGTGCGCGTCAGAATCTTCTCGGCACGCTCCAAATCGCCAAGCTGCACGCAAATCTGTCCGAGCGTGGCCAGAGCGATGGCAAGGCCATGTCCGGATCCCAGCGATTCGTGAAGCGTGACGCTGCGCTCGGCCATTGCGAGCGCCTGGTCGAACCGATGCCGCATCAAGGCGACGTTCGCCTGATTGTGGACGATACCGGCCAGCACGTCGTCGGCCTGAATCGCCATGGCGAGCCGTTCGCCCTGGTGAAGCGCGGTGGCGGCCTCGTCGTACCGTCCGGACTGCGCCTGCAGCACTCCGGACATCGAGTGCACCAGCGCCAGGTGACGGCGGTCGCCGGCGGCGTGCAGCGCGGAGGCGGCCTCGGTCAGATGGTCGCGGACGATCCCCGAATCGCCGACCTGTCTGTAGCAGTGCGCCAGCTCGTAGTGGGCGAGGCCGATGGCGCGTGAATCGTGGGCGAGTTCCGCGTGCTTGAGCGCGCGGGCATGCATTGCGATGGCGCGCGACTGCTCGCCGCGCGCGTACGCGATGCGGCCGTGAAGGCGCCACAGCGTCGAGAGGCGCGCATCGCTGATCGGCTCGCGGATCGCCCCGGGCGGACGCCCCAGGGCCGACGCCGCCTGGGCCAGGTCGTCCTGCATGAGCCAGGCTTCGGCCAGCGCGGTGCGAACCGCCAGCTCGTCCTCGCGGCTGAGCGCAGACGATCGCAGCAGCGGTGCCAGAAGCTGCGCCGCTTCCACCCTGCCGCCTCGCACGAGAGCGGCGTTGGCGCGCGCGATCGTCGATTGGATGTTCCCAGACGCCACGGTGAACCGTCGCTGGCTGGGAGTATACAAGGTATACAGGTTGATGGGGAGCCGACTTTAGGCGCGCTCGAGGCCAGCGCTCTTCGCCTCGGTGCCTCACCGCCTCAGTGTGTCGCGTTCATCAACTGAAGTGAATCTCGGCCTAGATTCCTCTGAGGATTCTGTCGGTAATGTGTTGCAGCAGCGCGGGATCGCGGTTCGGGAGGTGGAGGTGCACCCCTCGCCGGGCCAGGCGGTCCAGCGAGTCGAAATCGCCAACGGCCTGTGCCAGCTCCAACACGCCGAATGAATAGGGCGCTCCGGGAACCGCCAGGTCATCCGACGGCTCCGCGGTCACCATGAGGAACACACCCGTGTTTGGTCCACCCTTGTGAAGCTGCCCCGTAGAGTGCAGGTAGCGTGGTCCGAAACCGAACATGGTGGCGCAACCCGACCGTGCCGCGACCGTTGCGCGGATCCTCTCCAGTGTCGGCAGAAAGCGCTCACCGTCGGGTGGCAGGTAGGCGAGCAGCCCGAAATAGTCACCCGGTCGCAGGAGATCGAGCAGTGCCGGCGAGGCGTCGTCCCGCAGCGCAGCCTTCGCGGCCCTCGTGAGCACGATTCGGACGCCGTCGATGGCCACATCGGGCTCGGGGACTGGCAGGCGCCCCTGCGTCGCGTACGTGCCCAGCAACGCGCGAGTGGCGTCCTTCGCGCGCTGGACGTCCGGTTCGTCGAACGGATTGAGGTCGAGCAGCCATCCGGCGGTTGCCGTTGCGACTTCCCATCGAAAGAATTCGGCGCCGAGGGCTGTGATATCGGGCACGTGCACGGTGAACACGGGGACCTCTGCGGTGCGGGCGCGTTCCGCCGGCGTCGAGTCGCCGGCTCCGCCGAGCGTGGTGGCGATGACGATCCGATCGTGGCCGCGCGCGACGTCACAGGCGTCGCCCACAATCGGCACGACACCCTTACCGTGCTTCCCGGTGCTCTCGGCGACGAGCTGCTCAGCCCAGAGCCCGAATCGCTCCAGCCGAGCCGGCAGGACGAGCGTCAGCTTGTCGCGGCCCGCCAGGCTCGCCGCGCCGATGACGGCGCCGAGCGCCAGCCCCGGATTGCGCCGCGGATCGTCGATGCGGCACCAGTCGGCCATCTCTTGCGCCGGGGCCAGGAGCCCGTCGATGTCGATGCCCATGACGGCGGCGGGCACGAGGCCAAAGAGCGAGAGCGCCGAAAAGCGTCCGCCGATGTCCGACGGATTGATGAACAGGTCGCGAAACCGCTCGTCAATGGCCCGCTGATGGAGCACGGTGTCGCGATCGGTAATCGCGATGAAATGCGAACCGTACTCGACGATTCCCGTGTCACGGACCCGGCGTTGCGCCTCGGCTGCCAGACTGGCGAGCTCGATCGTGGATCCCGACTTGCTGGCCAGGATGAAGAGCGTCGTGGCGGGTCGCTGCATCGCGGTGCGCACGGCATCCGGGTCGACGGAGTCGAGTATCTGAAAGCGGGGAAAGCCCCGAGCGACGCCCACCACGGCGCGCAGCACTTCGCTTGCGAGACTCGCCCCACCCATTCCCAGCAGGACGACGTCTGTGAAGTGGGCATGCTTGATGGAGTCGGCGAACGCAAGGAGGCGCGGCACGTGCGCCCGCATGGTCTGGACAGCGTCGAGCCACCCGAGACGATTCGAAATCGTCCGCTGGACGTCTATGTCAGCGCTCCAGACATCGAGCCGCCGCGTCCAGAGGGCGTCGCAAAATCGACGCTGCTCCAGCCGGCGACAGGCGTGTTCGAGGGTTGGGCTGAGTGGTCCGGGATCGATTGCGAAGGTCACGAGGCTACAATGAGATGGAGGAACAATGGGAACGATCCTACGCGCTTTGCTCGTGTTGCTGCCACTCGCCGTCTCGGCGTGTGCGGAGCCGGGGGAGTCCCGGTCGGGGGCCGCACGCGCGGCGGCCGCGCCGGCGGCGGAGTCCGCAGCGACGACGGCGCGCACGCGCATCGTGTTTCTGGGAGACAGCCTGACCGCCGGGCTCGGTTTGCCCCGCCAGCAGTCGGTGCCGTCGCTCGTGCAGGCGCGGCTCGACGCGGAAGGATACCCGTATGAGGTGGTGAACGCCGGCGTGTCGGGCGACACGTCTGCCGGCGGCCTCCGTCGCCTGGACTGGGCGCTCGAGGGGAACGTCGCCGTCCTGGTCGTCGAGCTGGGCGCCAACGACGGGCTGCGCGGTCTGCCCGTCGAGCAGATGAAGCAGAACCTTGCGCAGATCGTCGCGCGTGCCAAGGCGCGCAACATCACCGTGATCCTCACGGGGATGGAAGCCCCGCCGAACTACGGGCCCCAGTACACGGCGGAGTTCCGGCGGGCATTCCGCGATCTGGCCGACGAGCAGGGCGTGATCTTCGTGCCGTTCTTCCTCGAAGGCGTGGCCGGGATTCCGAGTTTGAACAACGGGGACGGTATCCATCCGAACGCCGCCGGCGCGCAAATCATCGAGCGCACCATCTGGCTCGCGCTCGCGCCGGTGCTGGAGCGACGGGCCACGGAGACACAGAGGCGCGGAGGGAATCCTTCTTGATGTTTCTTCGGGTCTCCGTGACTCTGTGGCCTGTCGGGGTGAAACGGCATCGATGATCGAGCTCCGCGGCGTATCCAAGACGGTAGAAAGCGGCGGCCGTCCGTTGACGATCCTGCACCCGCTCGACCTGTCGATCGCGTCGGGCCGCTTTCTCGCGGTCGCCGGTCCATCCGGCAGCGGCAAGTCGACGCTCCTCGGGCTGCTGGCGGGTCTGGATGCGCCGAGCTCGGGTGCGATCCTCATCGATGGCACCGACATCACGAAGCTGAACGAAGACGCGCTGGCGCGGTTGCGCGGGGAAAAGATCGGGTTCGTGTTCCAGTTCTTCCACCTGGTGCCGTCGCTCACCGCATTCGAGAACATTCTGGTGCCGATGGAGATTGCCGGCCGTCGCGACGGCGTCGATCGGGCGAGGATGCTGTTGGACGAGGTGGGCTTGTCGGATCGCGGTCACCACTACCCGTCGCAGCTCTCGGGCGGCGAGCAGCAGCGTGTGGCCATTGCGCGGGCGCTCGCCAACGATCCGTCGATTGTGCTCGCCGATGAACCGACCGGCAACCTTGACTCGACCACCGGACGCCACATCATGGAACTGCTGCTCAGTGTGCGGCGCTCGAGGGGGTCCACGCTCGTGCTGGTGACGCACGACGCCGAGCTCGCCTCGCTGGCCGACTCGCGGCTCTCGCTCCGAGACGGCCGGCCCGTGGACGTGCCTGAGGAGGCCCTGCGATGAGGTTCATCGTGCGTATGGCGATGCGCGAGGTACGCGCCTCATGGCGGCGGCTGTTGTTCTTCTTCATCTGCATCGCCATCGGCGTCGGATCGATCGTCGCGCTGCGATCGTTGATTCAGAGCGTGCGCGTCGCGCTTGCCGGCGAGGCGCGGACGCTGCTCGGCGCGGATGTGACGGTGACGTCGAATCGCCGGTGGTCGCAGGGAGTGCTCGATACGCTGGAGGCCGAGCGGCGCGCCGGTCGTGTGATGCTGCGGTCGGAGACGGTTGAAATTCCCACGATGACCAGACCGGCCGATCCCTCCAACCCTGGAGCACGCATGGTGGAGCTGCGCGCCGTCGGCCCGGAGTTTCCCCTGTACGGGGCGTTGACGCTGCGCGACGGCCGGTATTCGCACGCGCAACTGGAGGGACGCGGGGCGCTGGTACGGCCCGAGCTGCTGGCGCAGTTCGGACTGCAACCGGGCGACGGGATCCAGATCGGCATGCAGACCTTCGAGATTCGCGGCGTCATCACGGCGGAGCCCGGGCGCCGGCTCGGCGCCTTCACGCTCGGGCCGCGGGTGATCATCGATCGCGCGGATCTCGACGCGACCGGGCTGCTGACGTTTGGCAGCCGCGTGTCGTATCAGCAGCTGCTGCGGGTGCCTGAAGAGGTCGCCGAACAGGTCGCCTTCGACCTGCGCCAGGCGTTTGCGAACGAGTTCGTCAACGTGCGCTGGTATCGCCGCACCGAAGACCAGATGGGTGAGAACCTAACGCGGGCCGAGAACTATCTGAGCCTCGTGGGACTGGTCGTCCTCATTCTCGGCGGCATCGGCGTGTCGAGCGTGACGCGCGTGTTCGTGCAGCAGAAGGTGCGCAGTATCGCCATCCTCAAGTGCGTCGGCAGCAGCTCGACGCAGATGCTGGCCATCTACATGACGCAGGTGCTGGTGCTCGGTCTGGCCGGCAGCGTGCTCGGCGTCGCGCTTGCCGCAGCGGTCCTGGCCGTCGTGCCCGCGTTTGTCGGCGACCTCGTCAACGTCATGAAGGTCGACGTCGGGCTGACGCCATCCGCTATCCTGCAGGGGCTGGCGATCGGCCTGCTGGTCTCCCTGCTGTTCTCGCTGGTACCCCTGCTCGACGTGCGGCACGTCAAGCCGTCGCTGCTGCTGCGACAGGACGTGCCCCGTCCGTCGCAGTTCGACTGGCTGAAGTGGAGCGTCACCGCCGGCGTCGCGGCCGCCCTGGTGACGGTCGCATCGTGGCAGGCCGGCTCGGTGGAGGTGGGGCTGCTGTTGTCGGGCGGGTTCGTGGCCGTCGCTGTCGTGCTGCATCTGGCAGGAGCAGCGCTCGTCCGCGCCGTGCAGCCGCTGCGGCACTCCCGCTCCTTCGCGCTGCGGCAGGCGGTGCTGCACATTGCCCGCCCGGGCAATCAAACGCGCGTCATCCTGCTGGCCGTCGGCCTCGGCTCGTTCTTCATCCTGGGCGTGCGCTCGCTGCAGGCGAACCTGCTGCGCGACTTCGCCATCCAGGCGGGACCCGGCGCGCCCGACATGTTCCTGATCGACATCCAGTCGGATCAGCGCGACGCGCTCGCGGAATTTCTCGATCGCGCCAACGGCGAGGCGCCCGGGCCGAGGATGATCCCCACCCTGCGTGCGCGTGTGGTGGCCGTCCGGGGCCGGGAGATGGACCTCGACAGCTATCAGCAGACCAGGGGTCGTGGGCTGGGGCGCGAATACACGGTCACCTATCGGTCGAGTCTCGAGGCGAACGAAGAGCTCATCGAGGGCGAGTGGTGGAGTGACGCACCGTCGGAGGGGCAGGTTGAGGTGTCGATCGAGGAGCGTTTCTCCGACCGCGATACCGACGGCAACTTCCGCCTGGGATCGCGCATCCAGGTGGGCGACGACATGCGCTTCGACGTGCTCGGCCGGGTGGTCACCGCGCGCGTGACGAGCGTCCGCCGCGTCAACTGGCAGGACTTTCGCGCCGGAGGCTTCATGTTCGTCTTCCGGCCGGGCGCCTTCGAGGACGCGCCGCACACCTATATCTCGGCGTTGCAGGGGCCGCGCGATCCGGAGGCGCGCGCCCGCATGCAGGGAACGCTCACGGCGACGTTTCCCAATGTCACCGCCATCGACTTGCGCGAGATCCTGCAGACCATTCAGACGATCGTGAACAACGTCACCCTGGCCGTGACGGTGGTTGGCCTTCTGGTGCTGTTGAGCGGCGTCTTGATTCTGGTCGGGGCCGTGTCGATGACCAAGTTCCGGCGGGTGTACGAGGCCGCCATCCTGAAGACGCTTGGCGCCAGCAGCAAGCTGATTGCGGCGATGCTCGTGCTCGAGTACGGCGTGCTCGGCGCCATCGCGGGCACGGTCGGTGCGGTCGGCGCCATCGCCTTGAGCTGGGCGATCGCACGGTATGCGCTCGAGTTGCCGTGGGAGCCGACGCCGTCGATCACGATTGGCGGCATCATCGTCACGTCGGTGCTCGTGGCGGCGATCGGCGTGCTGGCCAGCGTCGACGTGCTCCGGCACAAGCCGCTGGCGACGCTGCGCGCCGAATAGGCAGGCCGATGCGTTCTTCACATCCACGTGCCACAGAGACACCGAGACACAGAGGAGACGCTTCTCGTTTGATGAACTCCGTGTCTCTGTCCTTCGACTCTCGCTCAGGACACCCCGAGCATTGTCGAGGGGTGTGACTCTGTGGCCCGTTGAAGTGAAAAGGGTTAAGATGCCATGATCGAACCCGGTTCCATGGACGTAGAGACCTACAGGGCGGCGTTGCTGCAGAAGCGCGGCGAACTGCTCGGCGCCAGCACCGCCAAGCCGCTGCAGTGGACGGTGGAGAGCAACTCCGGCCGCCAGGGCGACATGGCCGATCAGGCGAGCGGCAACAACGAAGTCCACATCCAGCTGAAGCTCAAGCAGACCGACGCGAAGATCCTGCAGGCGATCGAAGAGGCGTTGCGGCGGATCGAGCAGGGCACCTACGGCGTCTGCCGCGACTGCGGCGAGCCGATTGCCGAGGCGCGGCTGAACGCCATTCCGTGGACGCGCGTCTGCATCGGCTGCAAGGAAAAGCAGACGTTGTGAGGCAGGACGATCTGCAGCAGATCCTCACCGAGTGTGCGGCCGAACGCGTGGCGCTGCTCGAGCGGCACGAAGCCGGGGCGCGCGTGGTCAGTCACTACGACTTCAACAACGCCTATCAGTACGTGATCAGCCGCGAGGAGACGCATCTCCAGTGGCTGCAGACCGCGCTTGCCGAGTTCGGCGCCACGATCCCGGCGCCGTCGGCCAGGCTGGCGGTGCCGGAGGTGGCGGCATCGCCCAGGAAAGGCGATGTCGGCGCGTTCCGGGCCGTCTATGAGGACGACGCGCGCCAGCTCGCCGCGTTCGTGGCGCGATGGCGGGAACGCGTCGATGCGATGACCCACGCGCGTCACCGCAAGATGCTGGATGTCATTCTCGGCGAATCGCGCGAGCATCAGCACCTCTTCGAGCAGGCCGCCGCGGGCGTGGAAGACCTGCTCGGCCGGCGCACCGGCGGCGTGCGGCGGCAGGGGAGTGTGCTGTCCGTGAGGTGGCTGGAATAGGTGGTAGGCGGTAGGCGGTAGGCGGTAGCTGGTAGTCGGTAGTTTCAGTCACTGCAGTTCGGGTCGATCGAGCTGCAACGCCTCAATCAGGCCATTCAACATTCGGCCCACTTCGGCAGTGCGTTCCATCACAGGGTCGATATCGCTGTGTGCGGCAAAGCCGAGTCGTTTCGCGATTTCCAGCTGCACTTCCAGCTCGCCCTGCGACCCGAGGGCGATATCCAGATGGTGGAGAAACGCCCGTTGGCGCTTGCGCCGCTTTCCCTCGCCGATATTCGATGGAATCGAGACTGCGGCTCGCCTGATTTGCGACGTGAGTCCAAACCGCTCCGTCGCCGGGAACCGCCCCGACAGTCTGTAGATGTCCTCGACAAGCGCCATGGCATGACGCCACACCTTCAACTCCCGGAACGAACTGTTCTTTGTCATGCGGCACGCTCTGCATGACGCATGCGCGCGCAAAACGGCGCCGATTCCGAACAATCTCAGGCCCGGTACGCCAAAAGTGCTGCACTTGGCCGTGTATGACCAGGCAAATTCTGCCACCCTACTAACCCATCGGGTGAGCGCATCAGCCGCGGCGCCTCTCGGAAGCTCGCGGCCGTCGGCTGCGTGCGGTGCTGGGCCGCCGCCTCGACAATCATTGAAGGGTCCGATACGTCGTGCGGTACTTCTCGCTGATGCGATTGAGCTCCGCCAGGGTTGGAGGCCGTTTCGTTCGTTCATACTCCGCCTGCCCCTCACGGAACTCACTGGCGAGCCCAGGCTTATCCACCAGGAAGACAACCTCGAGGGGGCCGCTAGTACCCGCAGCCTGGCCTCGAAGCCGGTGGTCAGATCCTTTGGGAACAAAGATGATATCGCCAGCCTCGATGGTGGTTTCCTTACCCGCGACCAAAGCGAGGCCGCTGTCGCGAATGACATAGAAGAACTCGTCGGCAGCATGATGAACGTGAATACCTGTGGAGTCTCCGGGCGTGAGAGATTGCCAGATCATCTCTCCTCCCTGGCTACCGGTCCGCGGGCTCACCTTGATCATTGCGGTACCGTTGAACAGCGTCTCGCCTTGGTCGCGCTTCGCAATGTAGCCCTGCTCCTGTGCCCACAGCGAGCCTGTGCCTACAGCGACGATGGAGACAAGCGCTACGTAACGCAGACTCATCGAGCGACTCCTTTGCCACTGACTACTGGCCGAGATCTCTGTATCGGCTGCCGTACTTGCGGGCAATTCGACTGACCTCGTTGAGAGTCATGGGCTTGGTCCCGCCGTCACTGGCCCGGTCGGCCTCCCGAAACTCCTGCTCGACACCGGGCGGGACGAAGATCTCCTGCGCCTCCATGCCCGCCGGTCCCGCGCCGAACTCGTGCCATACACCGTGAGGCACGTAGATCGCGTCACCGACGCTGATCTCAGTGCGGCTATCTGCGAGGAGAACGTAGCCCGTGCCCCGAACGACGAGAACGAGTTGATCCGCCCTGTCGTGGACGTGGACACCGCTCCGCCCACTTGGTGCCGTTCGCATCAGGGACTGGCAAGATTCGGCGCTCCACTTTGAGGACTCACCTTGATCAGGGAACTTCCGAATATTCGCTCACCCTCCTGCGCGCGGACCACCTGACCGCGAGAGTTCACCCTCTGGGCGCCGAGGGCGGTCGTGAACAACCGCGCTGCTTCGACAGAGAGAACACCACACACGATCGTCACGAGCACGGTGCGCATGAATCCCTCTCTTGAAATCGCGCGATGCGGCCTGACTAACCAGTTGTGAGGCGAGGAGAGCACTGTGTTCTGCCTGTAAACTGCTGACGCCGTGGATGGTAACACGGTGAAAGATTCAACGAGCGCGTTCATGTTTGCGAAGAACCAGCGCGCGCAAGATGCGCGGCACCGACTACCGACTACCGACTACCACCTATCCGACTATCACCTACCGACTACCGACTACCAACTATCGACTACCAGCTAAGTCGGCGAGCAATTCTCCAATTGTTCGCCCCGTCACCGGATCCTTCCAGTCAGGCGCAATTTCGGCGAGCGGCGCCAGCACGAAGGCGCGGTCGCGAAAGCGCTCGTGCGGCACGACGAGCCCGGGTTCGTTCACGATCAGGTCGCCGTACAGGATGAGGTCCAGATCAAGAGTGCGCGGAGCGCCCGGGAATGGACGCTCGCGGCCGAGGCGGTGTTCGATGTCCAGGAGCGTGCCCAGCAGGTCGCGGGCGGAGAGCGTCGTGTAGCCCGTCGCAGCGGCGTTCAGAAACCGCGGCTGGTTGCCGACGCCAACTGGATCGGTCTCGTGAAACGCCGACACGCGCAGGTCGCGCAGGTGCGTGCCCAAAGCCGCGACGCCTTCGCGCAGCATCCGCTCGCAATCACCGAGATTGCTGCCAAGAGCAATCGCGACAGGAATCACCTCAGAAAGCACGTCGGCCGCTCCGAAAGCACGTCGGCCGCGCACGCTAAAGCGTGCGCTCTACGGACTACCGACTACCGACTACCCAACCAGCTATCCATGGGCGTGCTTGCGTCCTCTGATCCCCTCTTCGAACAACGTGTAGACGGCCGGCACGAGCACGAGGGTGACTATCGTTGAGGCGAGCAGGCCGCCAATGACGACCCGGGCGAGCGGCGCTTGAAGCTCGCCCCCTTCGCCCAGACCGATCGCCATCGGCACGAGGCCGAGCATGGTGGCCAGCGACGTCATGAGAATCGGACGGAGCCGGCGCCGTCCGGCCAGCTCCACCGCCTCGCGTAACGGAAGCCCGTCGCGCTGACGCAGCGTGTTGGTGTAGTCCACCAGCAGAATCGCGTTGCTGACGACGATCCCCGCCAGCATGATGAGGCCGATGAACGCCTGCATGTTGAACGCCGTGTCGGTGAGGTACAGGCTCGTGACGACTCCGATGCTCGCCACGGGAATCGAGAACATGATGATGAAGGGATCGCGCAGCGATTCGTACTGCGACGCCATCACCGCGTACACGAGCAGCACCGCCAGAATGAGCACCAGCTGCAGCTGCCGGAACGATCGTGCCTGTTCCTCGACCTCCGCGCCGAACCCGACCGCGAAATCGGGGGGCACGCGCACCTGGCTCAGCCGCGCTTCCACCGCGTCGATGGCGTCGCTGAGGTTCGTCTCGATGTCCGCGTTGACGCGCGTGATGCGCTCCATGTTCTTGCGATCGATCTGCACCGGCCCGGTGTCGCGTTCGACGGCGAGCAGGTTGCGGGCGGGCACCACCTGGCCGCCGGGCGTGCTGACGAGCACGTCGCCGATGTCGGCCACGACCTCCCGATCGGCTTCGCGCAATCGGACGATGATCGGGTACTCGTTGCCGCGCTCGCGGAATTGCGCTGCCTGCGTGCCCGCCACGTTCGTCTGAATCGTGCTCGCGACGTACTGCGGCGTCATGCCGAGTGTCGCGGCCTTGGGCCGGTCGATGCGGATCGAGATCTCCGGCCGGCCTTCGTCGCGGGCAAGACGCACGTCGGCAATGCCTTCGGTGCCGGCCATCATGATTCGCGCCTCGTCGGCAATCCGCCGCGCGTCGTCGAGGTCGTCACCGCGGATCTCGAGCGCAAGCCGACTATCGCCATCACCACCGCCGAGGAGCCGGTTCAGCTGAAAATTGCCGCCGGCCGGGTTCGCGCGAACGATCACGCCGGGCAGTCCCGAGAGCTGGCGTCGAAGCTCCTGGGCGATCTGGTCGCTCGTGCGGGTGCGTGCATCGCGCGGGGCGAGCCGGATGTTGATGGAGCCCCGGTGCGTACCGCCGCCGAACCCGCCGAATCCGCCGCCACCGCCATTGGTGATGAGCGTCTCGGCCTCGGGGACGTACTGGCGAACCATCTCCTCGAGCTGCAGCATGACGGCCTCGGTACGTTCGACCCTGGTGCCGATCGGCAGCTCGGCGTTCACATTGACCTCGCCCTCGTCGGTCTGCGGAAGAAGCTCGGTCGACAGAAGGGGATAGATGAGGGCCGCCGCGACCACGGACGCCACCGCGAATCCGATGATGGTCGGCCTGTGCGCAAGCGCCACGTGCAGCGCCCGGCGATAGCGCTCGTCGACATGTTCGAGCAACCGCTCACTGGCGCGGTACAGACGGCCCAGGGGGCCGGTGCGCGCCGCCTCCTCGTCCGGGGTGCGGAGCCAGCGCGAGCAGAGGACGGGCACAATGGTGACCGCGACGAACAACGACATGGCGAGCGAGAAAATCACGACGATTGAGAGCTGGCCGAAGAGGACGCTCGAGATGCCCGTCAGGAACAGCAGCGGGATGAAGACGGCGATATGCGTCAGCGTGGACGCGAGAATCGCGGACCAGACCTCCTCGCTGCCGTCGATCGCGGCAGTCATCCGGTCCTTCCCCATGTGCAGGTGGCGATGCGTGTTCTCGAGCACGACAATCGCGGCGTCGACGATCATGCCTACGCCGAGCGCGAGGCCGCCGAACGTCATCGTGTTCAACGTGAAGCCGCCGAAGTACAGCAGCGCGAAGGTGCCGATGATCGACACCGGAATCGACGTGCAGACAATGAGCGTCGATCGGAAGTCGCGCAGGAACAGGAAGATGATCAGCACGACCAGAATGCCGCCGACGAGGGCGTGCTCGCGCACGTTGTTGATGGCCCGCTCGATGAAGACGGCCTGGTCGTTGGCCACGAGGACGCGGATACCCGGCACCTCGCGGTTGATGCGCTCGACCTCCGCTCGAATCCCGTCGGCCACCGCGACAGTGTTCTCGCCGGTCTGCTTGTTCACCTGCATGCGAACACCCGCCTTGCCGTCGATGCGCAGGAACTGCCGGCGATCCTCGGCGGAGTCGACGACCTGCGCGATGTCGCGCAGGTAGATGGGCACGCCGTCCCGCGTCATCACCACGACCTCACGGATGTCGTCGAGATTGGTGAACTCACCCTGGCTGCGGACGAGATACATCGCGTCGCCCTGAGTGACTTCGCCGAGCGGTACGTTCTGGTTTTCCTGACGCAGCACCTGCACCACCCGATCGACGGAGAGGTTGAGCGCCGTGACTTTCTCCTTCGACAGCTCGATGTGAATCTGCCGGCGGAGCCCGCCGTTCACCGTGACGGCCGCCACGCCCGGTGCGCGCTCGAGTCGGGGCGCGAGCTCGTTCTGGGCGATTTCACGCAACGTCACCGGATCGAAATCGCCGTCAACCGCGAGGTTGATGATCGGCTGCGCGTTGGCGTCGGCCTTGAAGATCTGCGGTGGGTCCGCGTCCTCGGGCAGGCGGCCGCGAACCCGGTCGACCCGGCTCCGCACCTCGTCGAGCGCCTCGGACATGTCGGCGCCCCAGGCGAAATTCAACCGGACCTGGCTTCGGCCCTCAGAGGACTGGGAGGTGACCTGTTCCACGCCGGGGACGGCGCTCGCGGCCTGCTCCAGCGGCCGCGTGACCAGCTGCTCCATCTCGAGCGGTCCGACGCCGCTGTAGTTGACAAAGACGCTGATCGTCGGCATCGCGAAATCCGGCATCAGATCGACCGGCAGCCGTGTGAGCGAAATCGCCCCCAGCAGCACGATCACGCCGCTCAACATGAACATCGTGACCGGGCGATGGATGGCAAGACGTGGAATGCTCATGGCAGTCTCCGTTACACCGTGCGTCTGTCTTTCACTTCACTTGAGTGCGCCACGGTCGGTCACCCTTCTAGCTTCTCACTGCTACGTTCGTGTTCACGTTCGGTTCGGGTTCACGCGTTCAGACGGAGGTTCCGCTCTGTCGGCGAACTTGAACACGAACCGAGAAGCGAGAAGGGAGAAGCGTGAACGACTCGACACAGGCTCTCTCCTGGGTCAGGGTGTCGCGTCGGCGGGCCGCTGTCCGCGCCTGCCGCCGGCGCCGCGCTGCCCTGCGCCTGTGCTGTCGCCACTGCTCGCGCCGTCGACCTGGCGATCGGATGCGACGCCAATTTCGCCGCGTGTCTGCGGCGCCTCGGGCGACGCGCCGCGACGCCCCGCCGATCCTCCCGCC
>JBOGIR010000116.1:0-8716 GCA_050742335.1 Vicinamibacterales bacterium
CGCCGGTCTGATTCAGGCGATCGAGATCGGCTCTCATCCCTGAGACGACGGCCCGTTCGAGCAGCGCTGTAATCTTCTGTTCGATCTCGTCGAACCTCCGTATGGCCTCCGCGACTGTCGCCTCCACGGATTCCGTCTGAGCGACCGCGTCGCGCTGGCTTCGCTGCACGCGTGCCAGTTCGTCGACCAGCCTGTCGCCGACAGAGCCCGAGCGCGCCAGTTCCTCTGTGAGCGCGTGCAGGGCTCTCATCCGCCCGGCCGCCTCCTCCGCCAGTGCGCGGCTCGCGTCGGCAAGTTCAACCAGCCGCGATTCCTGACTGGCCATGAGCGTCTCGCTGCGCCTCAACTCCTCCGCAGTTCCTTCGAGACGGTCTTGCAGGGCGCCCAACTGGCCCTCCATTGGCAGGATCCTGTCCTGCGCCGCTGCGAGAGCATCGATCTGCTGCATGGCGTCAGCCATATGCGTGATGACGCCGTCACACTGCGCCCCGAGCGCGTCGAGCTCCGCCCGGCGGGCCAGTTGCAAGTCGAGTTTCTGATCGACTTCTGACGCCAGGCTCTGCAGCGCATTGAGCCGTCCTTCGAGAACGTCGACGAACTGGATGCGTTCGTTCACGCGCGCGAGCTGATTTGGAAGTTCCATTGCGACATCGTTGAGCCTCGTCGCCTGCCGCATGCCCTCGTCGATCTGGCCCATCCTGGCGAGGATCGCTTCCATCGTTGCTTCCAGTTCCGGCATGCGCTCGCGCAGCGAGGACACGCGATCGTCGAACGCTTCGAGTGCGGCACGATCGGCGGCGAGCCTGTCGTTCAGCTGCGCGGCGTCGGCATACGCGCGACGAAAGTCCTGAATCTCGTTCCGCAAGTCCTCCAGGTCCGAACGGCTCTGCCGGAGGCTCTCGGCGTCCGGCGAGGGGGCTGCCGCCGGCATGTTCTGAGCCTGCGCCAGCTCTTCCTGACGTGTTTCGAGGCTCGCCTGCTTCCTGCCCAGCTCGCCGGCCTGCGCGAGCAATGCCTGAAAGCTCGTGCGGAGATTCCCAAGCCCTTCTTCGGTGCTCTCCGCCTGCTGCAGCCAGTCGTTGAGCTTGGACATCTGCGTGTCCATGTTCCAGACCATCTCGTTGAGACGGTTCGTTTCGACGACGGCGCGGTCGATGACGTGCTTTTGCGCCTCGAGCGCCCGGGTCTTCTGGTTGACATGCTCCGCAAGCGCGTTGACGGACGTCAGTTTCTCTTCGATCGTGTCGCTCAACTCGCGAAGGGTTTCGATCCGGGCGAGGCGTCCCTCCATTTCCTTGACCGCCTCGGCTGCCGAGAACGCGTTGTCGTCGGCCTCGCGTGATGCATCGCGAATGGCGGCGATGTCGCGGGTCAACTGGCCGGTGGCGCCGCGCAACTGCTCCAGCTCGCCGCGCAACGCAACCGCGTGATCGACCGAGTCCCTCGTGCTCGTGATCGCGGCGGTCGACTGCTCGGACGGCCTCTCCGGGCCGTCACCGGGCGCCACCGGTTCTTCCGGCTGGCGCTGAGCGGTGGCGCCGGCGGCCATGAGAGCCTGCACGCGGCCCTCGACGTCACCGACGGCCGCCGCCCGACGCTCCAGGTCCTCGGTCCGCCTGGCCAACGCGTCGATGCTCGTGATAGCGGCTGCCACCTTCGCGTCGACCTTTTCGAGCGCCTGGCTCGTGTCAGTGAGTGGGGCGCTTCGTCCCGCGAGCTGCTTCAGTAATGCCGTGAGGGCGGTGCGCTCGTCGCGCGCCGTCTTGATGAGTGCCTCGAGGTCGTCGTACTGCTTCTGTCCCTTCTGGCCGCCGGCGAGGCCTTTGATGGCGTTGAACATCGTGTCCTCAGACGCGCCGCACCGGCCGCAGCCGGGCGCTCGCATGCGTTGAAGGTGTGACAAGAGAATAACCGCCGCTGGACGCGGGCTCAAGCAGAGATTGCAGTTCTGAACCACCATCGCCGCATGGTGATGTGGCAAATTCTGCCTACCGCGAACGCGTGCCGCAGAATGTCTCAACGTTTCGCATCGATGACGACGGCCGCCGCTCTTGCATATGCGGGAGTCGTGCTCGCCAGTCTTCGAAGCGCCGCCGTCTTTGGCGTCGAGGCGTACCCGGTTCACATCGAAGTGGACGTGTCGTTCGGGCTCCCGCACTTCACCATGGTGGGGCTGCCCGATGCCACGGTGCGGGAAAGCCGCGACCGCGTGCGTGCCGCCATCAGAAACTCCGGGTTCACGTTTCCGTCCCACCGCATCACCGTGAACCTGGCGCCCGCCGATGTCCGCAAGGCCGGGTCGTCATTCGACCTGCCCATTGCGCTCGGCCTGCTCGCCACATCGGGCGAGTTGACGCGCCGCGCCATCGACGACACTGTCGTGCTCGGTGAACTGTCGCTCGACGGCGCCATCAACGGCATTCGCGGCGTGCTGCCGATTGCGATTGCGGCGCGCCGTCTCGGCCTCCATCGCCTGCTGCTCCCCCCGCAGAACGCGGCCGAGGCGAGCGCGGTGGACGGCCTGGATGTCCGAGTGGCGCGATCGCTGCCGGAGGCGCTGGAGGCGCTGAACCATCCGGAGCGCGCGGAACGGCCGTCGGCGCCGCTGTCAGCGCCACCGTCGACCCGATCCACGGACGGTGACCTCGCCGAAGTCAGAGGTCAGCGGTTCCCGCGGCGGGCCCTCGAAGTGGCAGCGGCAGGCGGGCACAATCTGCTGCTCTGTGGCCCGCCCGGCGCGGGCAAGACCATGCTGGCGCGGCGGTTGAGCGGCATCCTGCCGACGCTGACATTTGACGAAGCACTCGAGTGCACCGCGATTCATTCGGTCGCCGGCACGCTGCCCGCCGGCGCGGGCCTCCTCATCGCACGTCCGTTCCGGGCGCCTCATCACACCATTTCGAACATCGCCCTCGTCGGCGGGGGCGCCGTGCCGCGGCCCGGCGAGATCTCGCTGGCTCATAACGGCGTCCTGTTCCTGGACGAGATGCCGGAGTTCGATCGTCGTGTTCTCGAGGTGCTCAGGCAGCCGCTCGAGGAGGGGCACGTGACGATCGCGCGGGCGGCGCGCACGGCTGTGTTTCCCGCCCGGTTCGTCCTCGTGGCTGCCATGAATCCCTGCCCGTGCGGATTTCTCGGCGACGAGCGCCGCACCTGCCAATGCACTCCCCCGCAGATTGCCAGGTATCGCGGTCGCATCTCCGGGCCTCTTCGCGATCGCCTCGATTTGGTCGTCGCGGTCCCCGCCGTGCCGGTTCACGCGATCACCGATACGCAGCCAGGCGAGTCGACCGCCGTGGTGCGTCAACGCGTCTCCGCGGCGAGGAGCGCACAGCATCGGCGACACGGCGATGTCGCCGCGCGCACCAACGCCGACCTTCGCGGTGCAGCGGTGACGACGTTCTGCATGCCGACGGCGGAGGGACGGGCGCTTCTCAGGAAGGCCATCGAGCGCCTCGGTCTCACCGCCCGCGGATACGAGCGCGTGCTGAAGGTGGCGCGTACGATTGCGGATCTGGCGGGGTCAGACGTGGTCGATGCCGAGCACGTCGGCGAGGCCCTGCAATATCGACTGGTGGACGGAAACTGATGGCGACCTATGTGCGCCTCCACGGGCCACGGAGAAAGTTCCTTTGTGCCTCTACACGTCGTTCGTCGTCGGCGGCGTGCGCGCGTCGTACACGGCCTGTGTCCCCGCGGCGAGAACGATGATCGCGCCTCCCACAAGTGTCCAGGCGCCCGGCTGCTCGCCACGTATCACCAATGTCCAGACAGGATTGAGAACCGGCTCAATCAGCAGCAGCAACGACACGTGAAGCGCCGGCAGAGGGCCGAACGCGCCAGTGAGCAGCACGTACGCCAGGCCGATTTGGAAGACACCCAGATACACCAGCGTCGCCCAATCCACCGCGGAGGCCGCCGGCAACGGCACGAGAAAGGGCAGCCCAACGAGAAACGCGATCAGATTGCCGATGACAACAGCCGAGAGTCCGCTTCCAGGCTGAGACCGCTCGATCCACCGAAGGCCGAGAAGCGTGAAGGCCCAGCTCAGACTGCAGAGGATCCCGAGCAGGTTGCCGGTGGCCGGATCAGGAGCGGTAACTGTGGCCTCGCTGCCGCCGCCGACGCACAACACGAGCCCTGCGGCGGCGGCCGCCAGCAACGCGAGATCCCGCGCGCGAAAACGTTCTCCGAGCAACAGAGGCGCGAGGATGACGATGTACAGTGGCGCGGTCGACTGCAGGAAGATGGCACTGGCCGCGGTGGTCAACTTCGTCGACATGACGAAGAGCACCAGGGTGGCGGCGTAGATCGCCCCCACGCCGACATTCTGCGCCGACCATTGCAGTCGACCGCGAAGCCAGAGGAGGAGCGCAATCGCCGCAATCCCCGAACGGACCGAGGCGACCTGGATGCCGGACAGCGCGGCGGTCTTTATGGCGGCGCCGCCTGTCGAGAACAGCACGGCCGCGACGACGACGCGCGCGATCGCCACGGTGAGGCTTCGCTGAATGATCGCCTCATCGGTTGATTTTTGTCGAGTGACGCGCAAGGCTTGTGCTAACCTCTGCTTTCCCGTTCTGCCAGCTTTCCGGAGCGGCCATCATTTCATTTTCTGCCGACGATTGATGCCTTCACGGCGCTATACGATTCTTGTGACCGATCGCACCTCAGGCGTGGTGCGAAAAGGAACGATCGCGGTGCGCCTCACGGTGCTCGTCGTGTGTGCCCTGCTGACGACACCCATCCTGATCGGTTTCGGCGCCGCGTGGAAGGGCCGGAGCGAAGTGGCGCAGCTCCGCGAGAGTCATCAGGCGCTCGAGGTCGAGAATGCCAACTACCGGGAGGCGACGCAGGCCCTTGCCGGTCAGATCGAATCGCTTCAGGCCGCCATCTCCGATCTCAGCTCACGCTCCGCGCTCGATCCCAACCTGGCCAAGGCGATGAGCCGTCTGCCCGCGCTGGTCAAGTTGCGTGCAATGGGCGGAGCGGCGGCGACCGGCTCGCGCCGAGATCAAGAGCTGTCGTACGCCAAGACGCTGTCCGCGCTCGCGGCGCCGGAGGACACCTTCGGGCTGTTGCGCACGCTGCTCGAGAGCCTGCAGGATCGCCTCAATGTGCTGGCGCGCAGCGTTGACCGCCGCAACGCGCTCGCCAATGCCACACCGTCGATGTGGCCTGCCTATGGATGGCTCTCGTCGGGCATGGGCCTGCGGCGCGATCCCATGACTGGCAGCACCGATTACCACGCCGGTCTCGACATCGCCGGAGAACGGGGTCAGCCGGTGTATGCGACCGCGTCGGGTACGGTGCGCAACGCGGGATATCAGAGCGCGTACGGCAACCTCATCTTGATCGATCACGGGTTCGGTCTGGAAACCCGGTACGGTCACCTTCTCAAGGTTCTCGTCAAGCCGGGCGCCAAAGTCCGGCGCGGCGAGATTATCGGCCAGCTCGGAGCCACCGGCCGTGCCACGGGATACCACCTGCATTACGAAGTCACGGCCAACGGCCGGCTGATCAATCCGCTCCAGCTTCTCACGCAGAAGCCGCAACGCCGCTAACTCCCCTACAATCTGCGGTTTCCTTGCCGATCCCGTCGCCACACGGCTACAATCGACGGATACGCGTGTCGGGAGAATCTTCTTGCTCCTGACTCCTGACTCCGGTTTCCTGGAATGATCGGTCAACTCCTCGCCAAGGTCATAGGAACGCAGAACGAGCGCGAGCTCAAGCGGCTTACCCCGCGCGTGGCAGACATCGGCGCGCTCGAGCGGCAGACGCAGGCGCTCACCGAGGGTCAGCTTCGCGACAAGACCCACGAGTTCCGCAAACGGGTGGCGGACGGCGAGTCGCTCGACGACCTGCTGGCGGAAGCGTTTGCCGTGGTCCGCGAAGCGGGCCGGCGCGCGCTCGCCATGCGCCACTTCGACGTCCAGTTGGTCGGCGGCATGGTGCTTCACGCCGGCAAGATCGCCGAGATGAAGACCGGCGAGGGCAAGACGCTCGTCGCGACGCTCCCTGCCTATCTCAACGCGCTCGCCGGCAAGGGCGTGCACGTCGTCACCGTGAACGACTACCTGGCGCGCCGCGACTCGGAATGGATGGGACGCATCTACCGGTTCCTCGGGATGAGCGTCGGCGTGATTCAGCACGAGCTGACGGACGCGCAGCGCCAGGTCGCCTACGGATCCGACATTACGTACGGCACCAACAACGAGTTCGGGTTCGACTATCTCCGCGACAACATGAAGTTCGACTTTGCCTCGATGGTGCAGCGGGGGCATCACTACGCCATCGTGGACGAAGTCGACAGCATTCTGATTGACGAAGCGCGAACGCCGCTCATCATCTCGGGGCCGGCCGAAGAGTCCACCGATCTCTATTACGAGGTCGATCGCGTCATCCCCAGACTGAAGAAGGGGGCGGTGACCCAGGGGAACGTCAAGGCCGAGGATCGCGAGATGCTCGAAGGGACCGGCGATTACCTCGTCGACGAAAAACACAAGACGGTCACGCTCACCGAGAGCGGCATGGCGAAGGCCGAACAGATGCTGAGCCATCGTGTCGCTCCGGGATCCGGCGGGCTGTACGACCCGGTCAACATGCCGCTGCTCCACCACATTCAGCAGGCGTTACGCGCGCACAACCTGTACCACCTCGACGTCGAGTACATGATCAAGGACGGCCAGGTCGTCATCGTGGACGAGTTCACGGGACGCCTGATGCCGGGGCGCCGCTGGAGCGACGGCCTGCACCAGGCCGTGGAAGCCAAGGAGAAAGTGAAAATCGAGCGTGAGAACCAGACGCTCGCCACCATCACCTTCCAGAACTACTTCCGCAAGTACGGCAAGCTGTCGGGCATGACGGGCACCGCCGAGACCGAGGCGCCGGAGTTCGCCAAGATCTACAACCTCGACGTGAATGTCATTCCCACCAACCGCGCGCTGAATCGGATCGAGGAACCGGACCTCGTCTATCGCACCGAGCGCGAGAAGTACGAGGCGATTGTCGACGATATCCTGCAGAAACAGGCGTCAGGGCGGCCGACGCTGGTCGGCACGGTCTCCATCGAAAAATCAGAACGGCTGTCCGCTCTGCTTCGCAAACGGGGCATCAAGCACGTCGTCCTGAATGCGAAGTATCACGCCCAGGAGGCCGAAATCGTCGCCCAGGCGGGCCGCAAGGGGAACGTCACGATCGCCACGAACATGGCGGGCCGCGGCACGGACATCCTGCTCGGCGGCAATGCCGAACACATGGCGCGCCAGCAGACGATAGCCGAACAGCTTGCCGAGCGGCTGCCGCGCGGTGAGGAGAAGTTCGTCGATGACGAGGAGTACGTCTATTTCTTCCACGTCGACGGATTCTTCCGGGTGCCGCGTCCCGACTGGGAGCGGATCTTTTCTCATTTCAGGCGTCAGACCGATGCGGAGCACGACGAGGTCGTCGATCTCGGCGGGCTCCACATTCTGGCGACCGAGCGCCACGAGGCGCGGCGCATCGACAACCAGCTCCGGGGCCGCGCCGGCCGGCAGGGCGACCCGGGCTCCTCACGCTTCTATCTGTCGCTCGAGGACGACCTGATGCGGATTTTCGGGTCGGATCGGATCTCCGGCCTCATGCAGCGCCTCGGCATGGAGGAAGGCGTTCCCATCGAGCACGGCATGGTGACGCGCGCGATCGAACGCGCCCAGCGGCAGGTGGAAGCGCAGAACTTTTCCGTCCGCAAGCACCTCCTCGAGTACGACGACGTGATGAACAAGCAGCGTGAGAGCGTCTACACGCTGCGGCGCGAGATTCTCGAGGGGCGCGTCCACTTGACCGAGGAGGAAATCGTCGGCACGCGCGAGTACATGCTGGCGCTCGCCGAGGAGATCCTCGAGGAACAGGTCGACCGCTTTGCAGGCAAGCAGCTCGATCCGGAAGAGTGGGACATTCCCGCACTCGTCCGCGAAGTCTCGCGTGTGTTCGGCATCGACCCGCAGGAGCTCGAGCGGCTGAAGGTCGGCGAGAAAAACACCGACGAAATCGTCGACGCGATCTGGGCGCTTGCGAAGCTCGGCTACGAGCAGAAAGAAGAGGTCGTCGGCGCCGACCTGCTCCGCCGTGTCGAGCGCGACATCATGCTCCAGATCGTCGACACGCAATGGAAGGATCACCTCTACTCGCTCGATCACCTGAAGGAAGGCATCGGCCTCCGGGGGTACGGCCAGCGGGATCCGCTGGTCGAATACAAGAAGGAAAGCTTCGCGCTGTTTCAGGACATGAAGGGGCGGATCGAGGAGGACATCGTCCGCTACCTCTTCCTGCTCCGGCCCGTGCTGAACGAGGAGGCGGCGCCCGTCCCACGCCCTGCAGCACGGCGCGCGGCCCCGCTCACGATGAACAACCCCGGCGGCGAGCCGGTGTCGGCCTTCGCCGGAGCCCGTCGCGCGGCGGCCAGCACGATGGCGCCACCCGCATTCGGTGGCGGCGCGCCGCGCCCGGCCCGCACCGGCGGCGACGACGTGGTGAAGACCGTACGGCGGGAGGAACCAAAGGTCGGTCGCAACGATCCGTGCCCATGCGGCAGCGGCAAGAAGTACAAGAAGTGTCACGGCCAGGCAGCCTGAGATGCCCACGCGATGGAACTGAAGATTGACGACCTGACCCTCACCTCCTCTGAGACCGGCATCGCTACCGCCCTCACCTTCGACGACGTGATGACGAAGGC
>JBOGIR010000117.1:0-8595 GCA_050742335.1 Vicinamibacterales bacterium
AGTCGGGCAGCGCGCCATACCGGTCGCGGACCTCGTCGAGCGTCGATGCCAGCTCGCTCTCGCTTCGCGCGGCCGCCACGTTCCGGTAGACCATCAGCCGCTGGTTCATCTCGGGGATGTAGCTCTCCTCGATCTTCAGGTCGACACCCAGGTTGACGGTGGCGCGCATGTCGTCCTCGATCTCCTCGCCCTTCAGCTCGCGCACCGACTCCTCGAGCAGCGTCATGTACATCTCGAAGCCGACGGCATCGATGTGGCCGCTCTGTTCGCCGCCGAGCAGGTTGCCCGCCCCGCGGATCTCCAGGTCGAGCGCCGCCACGCGGAAGCCGCTGCCCAGATCGCTGAACTCCTTGATGGCGGCGAGACGCTTGCGCGCGACGGGCGACAACGATTCCTGCGGCGGGATCAGCAGATATGCGTACGCCGCGCGATCGGACCGTCCCACGCGGCCGCGCAGCTGATAGAGCTGCGACAACCCGTACCGGTCGGCCCGGTTGATGATGATCGTGTTCGCGTTCGGGATGTCGAGGCCGTTCTCGACGATGGTCGTGGCCAGCAGGACGTCGAATCTGCGCTCGACAAAGCCGAGCATCGCCCGCTCGAGCTCGTCCTCGTCCATCTGGCCATGGCCGACGACGATCTTGGCTTCGGGCACGAGCCGCTGCAGCAGGCTGGCGATGGAGAAAATCGACTCCACGCGGTTGTGGACGAAATAGACCTGCCCGCCGCGTGCCACTTCGTTACGGATGGCACGCTCGATGACGGGCGCGTCGAATTTGACGACGTTCGTCTGAATCGACAGGCGGTCCTTCGGCGGCGTTTCGATGATCGACATGTCGCGGATGCCGACGAGCGACATGTTCAGCGTCCGCGGAATCGGGGTGGCCGTCATCGTGAGGACATCGACCTTCTTGCGCAGCTGTTTGATCCGCTCCTTGTGCACGACGCCGAAGCGCTGTTCCTCGTCCACGATCAACAGGCCGAGGTCCTTGAACACGACGTCATGCGAAAGCAGCCGATGCGTGCCGATGATGATGTCCACCTTGCCCGCGGCAAGCCCGGCGAGAATCTCCTTGATCTCCTGCTTGCTCCGAAACCGGCTGACCATCTCGACGGCGACCGGAAAGCCCGCAAGCCGATCGCGCAGCGTCTTCAGGTGCTGGAACGCCAGAACGGTCGTCGGCGCAAGAAGCGCCGCCTGCTTGCCGTCCATCACCGTCTTGAATGCGACGCGCATCGCCACTTCGGTCTTGCCGTATCCGACATCGCCGCAGAGCAGGCGATCCATCGGCGTCGGCGATTCCATGTCCCTCTTGATGTCCGTGATGGCACTCGCCTGATCGGGTGTCAACTCGTAGGGAAAGGCGTCTTCGAACTCCTGCTGCCAGTGCGTGTCCGGCGAGAAGGCGTGTCCCGCCACGGCCTTCCGCTGAGCGTACAGCTTCAGCAGTTCCTCGGCCATGTCGCGCATGGCCTTCTTGACGCGCGTCTTCGCCTTTTCCCACGACGTGCCGCCCAGGCGATCGAGCGCGGGCCGCGTCCCGCCGGTGTACTTCTGGACGAGATCCAGGCGTTCGACCGGCACGAACAGCTTGTCCTCGCCGGCGTACCGGAGCTCGAGAAACTCCTGGGCGCCATCAGAGGCTCCGCGAACCCCGAGCTGCTTGAGCCCGACGAATGCACCGATGCCGTGGTCGACGTGCACGACGCGATCGCCAACCTTCAGGTCGCGCAGGTCGGCGAGAAACGCCCGCGCGACGCTCTTCCGCCGCTCGGCCGCACGGTGCTCCTCCTCGAAGACGTCGCGCTCCGCATAGATCTGCAGCGCCGCCTCAGCGAGGCGGAAGCCGCGCGAGAGCGCGCCGACCGCCACGAGCACCGCGGCGGCGTGCGCGTCCTCCGCACGCTCGACGGGCACGGCGACAACCTCGTACTCCTGCAGAATCTCCACGGTCCGCTCGGCCCGGCCATGACTCTCTGCGACGAAGAGCACGGTGTCGCCGCGGCGGCGGGCGTCGTGGATCTCTGCGACCCAATCCGGCACGCGGCCTCGAAATTCCATCGCCGGCTGGCACGACACCTGCCGGGCGCCTTCTTCCACGGCGAGCTCTTCGAGCCGCGGCGCGTCGCGCACGCGCCCCTCGATGTCGTCCCAGCCGACCAACGCCTCGCCAGGGGCGGCCATGGCGACAGCACCGCGGCTGGATGCCTCACCGTAGCTCGCTTCCAGCTGCCGGTGGACTTTTCTGGCTTGTTCCTCCACCTGTTCGTACTCGGACACGATCGCCCGGAGACCGCGGGCGGCACCGAGAACATCGAACACCGGAAGCAAGGCGCCTTCGTCGTCGAACCGCTCGCGCACCGGAACGATGACGATGTGATCGGTCGCGCCCGTGGATCGCTGAGTCGAGGGATCGAAGCGACGCAGCGACTCGACCATGTCGCCGACGAACTCCAGGCGAACGGGCTCGGTGTCACGGGCCGGAAAAATGTCCACGATGCCGCCGCGAATCGCAAAGGAGCCGTGCTCTTCGACCGGATCCTCGGGTGTGAATCCGGCATCCGCCAGCAGCTGGGCGAGCGCCTCCGGCTCGATCTCGGTTCCGGTCTTGACGGCCATCGACGCCCGCAGCAGTCTCTCAGCCGGGCTCACCCGCGGGAGCAGCGCGGCGGCGGACGCAATCACGAGGCGTCCCGTTCCGGTCGCGGCCGCGTGCAGCGCACGCGCCCGTGCCGCTGCCACGCGGAAGTGTGGACTCATGCCACGGTAGGGATCCACTTGCAAGGAGGGCAACGGAAGGACGGCTTCGTCAACCGCCGCCTCAGACGCCCCCTCGAGCGTCCCATAGAAAAACCGCGCATCGGAGGTCAGTTGCTCGACGTCCTGGTCGGTGGGCACGATCAGGACGATGAGCCGCGTCGCTGCACGAGCCGCGGCGACCGCCGCCAGCGCTTTCGCCGCAGGTGTCAGCCCTGCGGTGACCGGAGCAAGTCTGTCCAGACTCGCGCGGGCGCTGGCCTGGCTGAGAAGCGCACGAAGGGTGAGGGACGTCGATATGGCCATCGGGGTACATGCCGAAAGGCCCACCCCGGTGCGGAACCGGCGTGAGCGCGCAAGTCTCATTGTCACACACCAGACAAAAGGAATTTCCTCTGTGTCTCCGTGGCACGTGGGTGAAAATGCGTTAGAACCGCGCCGTCTTTTGAATTCTGCTGATCAGCTGAGACGTGGAGTGTCCGGGCGACAGGTCGATGCGTACGACGCGCCCGCCGCGCGCTTCGACGATGTCGCGGCCGATGATGTCGTTCGGGCCCCAGTCGGCGCCTTTGACGAGGACATCCGGCTGGATGGCGCCGACGATCGCGTGTGGCGTCTCCTCGTCGAAGATGACCACCGCGTCCACACTCGCAAGCGCGAGGAGCACCTCGGCACGTTCGCGTTCCGCGTTGATCGGCCTGGCGGGCCCCTTGATGCCGCGAACCGATCTGTCGGAATTCACGGCAACGATGAGCGTATCGCCGAAGGCTCGTGCCTCCTGCAGATACCGGACGTGGCCCGGATGCAGCAGGTCGAAGACGCCATTGGTGAGCACCACCGTGCCGCCGCCTGCGCGGACGCGTGAGGCCAGCGCCGCTGCCCCCCCTGGGCTGAGCAGTTGTGGACGGTGTGCACTCTGGACTCTCACCCGGGTATGTCCAGTCCGGAAACGCGTATCCCGCCGGAGAAGGTCCATCGATGCGGCGGGCGGAAGATGCCCGCTTCTTTCCGTCGCGAGGACACACGAAGCGTGTAGAGAAGGCGGTGATAATCGTACGGCGCTCCATTTTCCCGGTGCGCAGCGACGTCGAGCCTGTAGAGACCGTCGATGAGGTCAAGGCGATCGATGGCAAAGCGCACCTCGCCGCTGCCGCTCATGGCGCCGGACGTCGCGCCGTCGATACGCGTGTTCGTGCCGTAGCAGCACACCCCGTCGGCATTGAAGATACCCACGCCAAACACCAGGTCGGCCACCGGCTGATTCGCGCGCACCTGCAGCCGAACCTCCACCGGATCGCCCGACTGAAACATGTGCGTGTCGCGTCCGTCGCTGCCGACCAGATTCACGCCAACGATCTCCACCTCCCGCGAGCCCCAGCGTCCTTCGAGAGCCCTGGACATATCTGGAGGCTCCTCAGTACGCCCTGAGCCTGCCGAAGGGCGCCCTTCGACAGCCCTGACCATGTCGGGGGGGCCGCCCGGAGTGTCGGGATCCGGGATCCGGGATCCGGGATCCGAGAGCGCCGCCTCTTCGCTCTTCGCCACGTCGAGCAGGTACGCATCAACGACTCGTCGAGGGTCGCCCTGAACGCGCACGACGCCGGCATCGAGCCACAACCCCTCATCGCAGAAGCGTGTCACGAGGTCGAGTGCGTGCGTGACCAGCACCACGGTGCGCCCGCGGCGGCGAAACTCCGCGAACCGGTCGAGGCATTTGTGCGTGAACGACTCGTCCCCGACGGCCAGCACTTCGTCCACGAGCAGGACGTCCGGGTCGACATGGATGGCCACCGCAAACCCCAGCCGCACATACATACCAGACGAATAGGTTTTCACCGGCGCATCGATGAAATCCTGCAGCTCCGCAAACGCAACGATCTCGTCGAACCGGGCGGCAATCTCGTGCTTGCCGAGCCCGAGCATCATTCCGTTGATGTAGACGTTGTCGCGGCCCGAGATTTCCGGATGAAAGCCGGCTCCGAGTTCGATCAGTGCCGACACTCTCCCGCGGACGGCGATGGTGCCCTCACTCGGTTTGCCGATACCGGCGATCAGCTTCAGCATCGTGCTCTTGCCCGACCCGTTGCGTCCGACCACGCCAACCGTTCGCCCCTCTGCGACATCGAATGACACGCCCTTGAGCGCCTCGAACGTCTGATCGGGACGCAGCTCGCGCAACCCCCGGCCGGACAGGAGCGCGCTCTTCAGCGTGCCGAACTGCTTCCGTCGCCCGTAGCGACGGTACGTCTTCCGGACGCCGCGCACTTCAATCGCGTTCATGCCCGATCACACTTCTTCGGCAAGGGTGTCCCTCAATCGATCGAACACGGCGTAGCCTATTGCGACCACGCCCAGAGACGCGGCACCCACGGCGAGCAGCCGTGGCCATTCGGTGAACGGCCCCGCCGTGAACAGCACCTCCTGATACGCCACGGCGAGATGGGTGAACGGGTTGAGATTGAGAAACCGGCGCACCGCCGGAGGCGCCTGCGACAGCGCATAGATGATCGGCGTCGCGAAAAACCAGAGCGTCAGGAGGTTCGCGAGCAAATCGCGGATGTCACGAAAGTGCACGGCGAGCGCGGACAGCAGCAGGGCCAGGCCGAGGGTCAGCATGAGCTGAATCAGCACCACGACCGGAAACCACAACAGATCCGTCCAGCCGACCGGCACGTTGTAGTACACGAGGAACGCCGCCAGAATCGGCAGCCCGAAGCAGAAATGCACCAGGCCTGCGAGTACCGTCACGACGGGCAGCACTTCCGCCGGAAACAGCACCTTGCGAATCAGGTTCCCCCCTGCGATCAGCACGTTCGACGCTTCGAGCAGCGACGACGAAAACCATGTCCACGGGAGAATCCCGCAGAACATGAACAACGCAAACGGCTCCAGTTCCGGCGGGTGGGCGCCGGGCAGTACGACGGTGAACACGAATGAGTACACGAGGAGCAGGAGCAGCGGATTGACGAAGGACCAGAAGAAACCGAGAAGTGAGCCGCGGTACCGCGCCTTGAGGTCGCGCGCCACGAGGCTCTGGATGAGCGCGCGATAGCGGAGGAGGTGTCTGAAACTCGAAAGCAACGAGAACCAGTATAGGGGGAGTCCCGTTCCCCCTTCGTGTCACACTCTCGTCCGCGCGCGCGTGGCCACCTGCAACCGGATGAGCGCTTTCATGAGGGCGACGCGGGCGCGGTCGAGATCAATCTCTTGCGCCGGGCGCGCGAGTCGTTCCTCCGCCCGCTGCCTGGCTGCCTCGGCCCGTGCCAGGTCGATGTCCTGCGCGCGCTCAGCGATCTGCGCGAGCACGGTGACCCGGTCGGGCAGCACCTCGAGGAAACCGCCCGCAATGGCCAGATAGTGCTTCTCCTGCCCGATGCGATACCACAGCTCCCCCACCTTCAGCGTGGCGAGCAGCTCGGCATGCCCCGGCAGAACGCCCAGATAGCCCTCGGATCCGGGCAACTGCACCTCGTCCACCTCTCCGCGCACGAGGGCGCGGTCGGGTGTCACGATCTCGAGGGTTAGCTTGGTCGGTAACGCCATGTTGGTACCGTTTCAGGCAGCCTTCATGCCGGCGGCCTTTTCGACCGCCTCTTCTATCGTTCCCACCATGTAGAACGCCTGCTCCGGCAGCTCGTCGTGCTTGCCGTCGACGATTTCCTTGAATCCTTTCACTGTGTCGGCAATCGGCACGTACTTGCCTTTGAAGCCGGTGAACTGCTCCGCGACGAAGAACGGCTGCGAGAGAAACCGCTGCAGCTTGCGCGCACGCGCCACGGTGAGCTTGTCGTCCTCGGACAGCTCGTCGATGCCGAGAATCGCGATGATGTCCTGCAGGTCCTTGTAACGCTGCAGGATCTGTTTCACGGCCCGCGCCACGCCATAGTGCTCCTCGCCGAGGACCCGCGGATCGAGGATGCGCGACGTCGACGCGAGCGGATCGACCGCCGGGTAGATGCCGATCTCCATGATCTGGCGCGAGAGGTTGGTCGTCGCGTCAAGATGCGCGAAGGTGGTCGCCGGCGCCGGGTCCGTGTAGTCGTCTGCGGGCACGTAAATCGCCTGCACGGATGTGATCGACCCCTTCTTGGTGGAGGTGATGCGCTCCTGCAGCTCGCCCATCTCGGTGAGCAGCGTCGGCTGGTAGCCGACGGCCGACGGCATGCGGCCGAGCAGCGCCGACACCTCGGAGCCCGCCTGCGTGAACCGGAAGATGTTGTCGATGAAGAGCAAGACGTCCTTGCCTTCGGCGTCGCGGAAGTATTCGGCAACCGTCAGCGCCGACAGACCGACGCGCAGGCGTGCGCCAGGCGGCTCCGTCATCTGGCCGTACACGAGCGCGGCGCGCGACTTGCTCGGATCGTTCACATCGATGACGCCAGACTCCTGGAACTCCAGCCAGAGGTCGTTGCCCTCGCGCGTGCGCTCACCCACGCCGCCAAACACGGACACGCCGCCGTGCTTGAGGGCGATGTTGTGAATCAGCTCCATGATGATGACGGTCTTGCCAACGCCGGCGCCGCCGAACAGGCCAATCATGCCACCCTGCAGATAGGGCTCGAGCAGATCGATGACCTTGATGCCGGTCTCGAACATCCTCAGCTCGGTCGACTGCTCCTCGAGCGTCGGGGCATGACGATGGATCGGCCACCGCTCCTTCGACTGGACGGGGCGATCGGGAAAGTCGACCGGCTCGCCGAGGACGTTGAGCACGCGGCCGAGCGTTGCCGGTCCCACCGGTACGGAGATGGGCGAGCCGGTGTCGATGGCGGTCATGCCGCGCGTCATGCCGTCGGTCGGCTTCATCGCCACCGCGCGCACGCGGTTCTGGCCAAGGTGCTGCTCGACCTCCGCGACGACATCGATCTTCGCAGCGCCCGCGGTGCCGTCCGACACCACGCGGATCGCGTTGTAGATTTCCGGCAGCCCTTCGGGGAACTCGATGTCGATGACAGGCCCGATGACCTGAACCACCTTGCCGGTACGCGGCTGCGTTGCTGTCTGTGCCATATACGTGTCGTCGTTCCTCGTTGGCGGAGACCTGAAGGTCTCCGGCTACCTGTGTCGCTGACGGTCTTCTCGTTCGCGGAGACCTGAAGGTCTCCGCCTACCGGTGTCGCTGGTTCGCTCCCGCCGGGTCCGCGGAACGATCGTGTTTTCCGCGGCACCCGGTCTACGTACGTGGGGCGGGTTCCGCGGCCGCTCTCGACCGCCTCGCGGCCGCGGACCCGCCTTTTTCCTTACGTCGCCGCGGCGCCCGACACGACCTCGATGATCTCGCGCGTAATCGCCGCTTGCCGCACCTTGTTCATGTACAGCGTCAGGCTGTCGATCATCTCGGTCGAGTTTCTCGCGGCCGCATCCATCGCCGTCATCTGCGCGGCAAAGAAGGCCGCGTTCGATTCGAGCAGCGCGCGATACACCTGCGCCTGCACGAACCGTGGCAGCAGATCGCGGAAAATCTCCTCCGGTCCCGGCTCATACAAGTACTCGGCGCTACGCCCCACGCCGCTGTCGGGTCGCGGAACCGGCAGCAACTGCTCGACGACGATTCGCTGTGAGATCACCGACTTGAACTCGTTGTACGCGATGTGGACGCTCGAAGCTCGGCCCGATACGAATTCGTCAATGGCCGTACTGGCGATCTCTACCGCATGCGCGAAGGCCAGGCGCTGAAAGACGCCGACCTGCTCGAGAAGCACGTCGAAGCCCCGCCGGCGGAAGAAGTCGCGCCCCTTTCGCCCAACCAGCCCCAGCGCAACGCCACCCGGCCCCCGGTCGCTGAGGATGAACTGCCCCGCCGCCTTGATGACATTGGCATTGAAGCTGCCGCACAG
>JBOGIR010000118.1:0-9738 GCA_050742335.1 Vicinamibacterales bacterium
ACCGTGAGCCGGAATATGTCGGCGCCACGATTCACTACCTCGACGCCGGGATCGACACGGGCCCGATTCTCGCGCACGCGCGGCCGTCCATCGAACGCGGCGACGGTCCACACGATGTGGGCAACAAGACGATCCTTGCGGCTGCGGAGGCGCTGCCGCGCGCGGCGTCGGCGCACGTGTCGGGTACCGCGCGGCCGGTGCCGCAATGGGCGGGCGGACGGTTGTACCGGCGCAAGGATTTCTGCGCCGACGCGGTTCGTACGCTGTATCGCAACTTCGACACAGGCATGATCGACGAGTATCTGACGGCTCGAGGCGCACGTGATGCTGCGCTGCGGCTGATCGAGCTGGAGCGTGTGGCGTGAGCGGTGTCGGCTGCACGATTGTCTTCTATCATTACGTGCGCGACGTCGAACGGACGGTCTTTCCGGATATCAAGGCGCTGTCGGTGTCGGGTTTTGCCGCGCAGCTCGACTGGCTGAAGGCCCGCTTCGACGTCATCGATGGTGCAACCTTCGAGCGCGCCGTGCTGGCCGGCGCCCGCTTTC
This sequence comes from Vicinamibacterales bacterium, assembly GCA_050742335.1. Classification (GTDB taxonomy): domain Bacteria; phylum Acidobacteriota; class Vicinamibacteria; order Vicinamibacterales; family UBA2999; genus DATCJA01. Next base: position 549 of record JBOGIR010000118.1, read on the forward strand.
ATCGCCCGACCGCATTACTCACATTCGATGACGGGTTCATCGACCACTACGAGCATGTGTTTCCAGCGCTGCGCTCGCGTGGCCTGGCCGGCATGTTCTTTCTCGTGGGCTCCACGCTGAGCGAACGGCCGACGCTGGCCAACGTGCACAAGACGCACTTCCTCCTGAGTCGGCTTGGCGCCGGGCGCTTTGCGCAGGAAGTGGGCGCCGCCTTGACTGCGGAGGGTGTGTCCGTGGCTGCGGTTCCCGGCGGCCGCGAGGGAATCTATCGATACGATGAAGCGCCGGACGTCCGCATCAAGCGGATTCTGAATTACGAGGCGCCCTATCCGGCCGCAGATCGAGTCCTGTCGACGTTGTTCGAGCGTCACATCGGCGACAGCGAGACGTTTGCGCGCGCACTCTATCTGTCGTCCGACCAGGTCCGCGAGATGGCGCGTGGGGGCATGACGTTTGGATTCCACACGGAGTCTCACCCCGTTCTCTCGAGGCTGAGCCGCGAGCAGCAACGGAACGAGCTGCGCAACGGCACACCGATGATCCGGGAGGTCACGGGCCAGCAGACCGTGTCGTTCTGTTATCCGTACGGCTTCCCCCACACGTATAACGCCGAGACGTTGGACACGCTCGAGGAGTTCGGCTATTCCATGGCATTCAATACGGTTCGCCGCGAAGCGATGATCGGGCAGGAGCCGCGCTACGAGTTGCCCCGCTTCGATACGCGCGACGTCGCGCGCCTGCACGAGGTGCCCGCAGGTGCGTAAGGTCTGTGTCGTCATCGGTTCTCGCGCGAACTACGGCAGCATCAAGTCGGTGATGCGTGCCGTACAGGCGCATCCAGATCTCCAGCTCCAGATTATCGTTGGCGCCTCTGCGCTGCTCGATCGGTTCGGATCGGTAGTGGACGTCATCGAGCGGGACGGCTTTGTCCCGGATGCGCGCGTCAACATGATTGTTGAAGGCGAGACGCCGGTCACGATGGCGAAATCGACCGGGCTTGGCTTGCTGGAGCTTCCAACGCTCTTCGAATTGCTGAGGCCAGACGTGGTCGTGACCGTCGGTGACCGCTTCGAGACCATGGCAACGGCCGTGGCGAGCGCCTATATGAATATTCCGCTCGCGCACACGATGGGCGGGGAGGTCACGGGCACCATTGACGAGAGTATCCGTCACGCGATTACCAAGCTCGCGCACCTCCACTTTCCCGCGAACAGGGACGCGGCCGACCGGATCATCCGTCTCGGCGAGGATCCAGGCACCGTTCACGTGGTCGGATGCCCGCGGATCGATCTCGTCGCCGAAGTCGTCAGCAACGGCAGCGCGCCCCTCGATGCAGAATGGCTGGAGCGTGAGGGTGTTGGTGGTCACATCGCGACCGACGAGCCGTTTCTGCTCGTGAGCCAGCACCCGGTGACGACGGAATACGGGCAGGCGGAGCGCCAGATCACCGAAACGTTGATGGCGCTGCACGACATGCGGATGCCAACGGTGATGCTGTGGCCCAATGTGGACGCGGGCTCGGAGGACATTTCGCGCGGCATGCGCAAGTTCCGCGAGAAGTACAAACCCGAGTACATCCGCTTCTACAAGAACTTTCCGGTGGAAACCTACCTCCGACTGATGCAAAGTGCGGCGTGTCTCGTTGGCAACTCCAGCGCGCCTCTGCGTGAGGGCGCGTTCGTGGGGACGCCAGCGGTGAACATCGGTACGAGGCAGGACGGCCGCGAGCGTGGACCGAACGTGATCGACGTCGGGCACGACCGGGCCGCCATTGCCGACGCCGTCCGCCGTCAGGTGACGCGCGGATCGTATGCGCCTGCCCACCTGTACGGCGATGGACGGGCGGGCGAGCGCATCGCGGACGTGCTGTCGCGTGCCCCGCTCCACGTCCAGAAGCGGATTCAGTACTGAACATCCTCGGTGTGATTCCGGCGCGCGGCGGCTCGAAGGGCATTCCACGCAAGAATCTCGCGCCGCTCGCGGGTCGGCCCCTTATTGCGTACACCGTCGACGCCGCTCGCGCGAGCCGTTCGCTCTCGCGCGTCATCGTCAGCACGGACGATCAGGAAATCGCCGCGGTTGCCAGGTCGCTGGGCGCAGACGTTCCGTTTCTGCGCCCGCCCCATCTGGCGCTGGATCACACCCCGATGATCGAGGTGCTGGTGGATGCGCTGGGAGCACTCGAGCAGCGGGAGCGTTACCATCCGGACGTCCTGGTCCTGCTGCAGCCGACGTCGCCATTTCGGCGCGCCGACCACATCGACGCCGCAGTCGACCTCCTGGTGTCCTCGGGTGCTGATTCGGTCGTCACCGTCGTGCAGGTGCCGCATCAGTTCACCCCGGCGTCGTTGATGCACCTTCGTGGCGATCGCCTCGACCCGTGGACAGCCGAACCGGCATTCACGAGACGGCAGGACAAGCCGGTTCTCTTTGCCCGCAACGGACCCGCTGTCGTGGCGACCCGGTCGCGTGTGGTCCTCGCGGAACATGCTCTGTACGGAGCCGACACCCGCGGAGTCGTCATGTCGCGCGAGGAGTCGTTCGACATCGACGAGGCGTTCGACCTCAACGTGGCAGAGCTGCTGATGGCGTCGCGCCTCCCGTGAGAATTCTCTTTTTCGCGGCGCATTACGGGTACTACCGCAACTTCGAATCGGCGATTGTGTCGCTTGCCGAGCGTGGGCACCACATCCACCTGGCCGCCGACGAACGCGAATCGCTCGGAGGGCAGCCGCTGGTCGAACGGCTGGCCGCGCGGTATCCGGCCGTCACGTTCGGGTTCGCGCCGTCCCTGGACGATGACGCATGGTTCCTCCTTGCGCGCAAGCTGCGCACGGCCAGCGATTACATCCGGTTCCACGACGAGGCCTTTTCCGCCTTTCGGAAGACGCGCCTGACGCTGCGGGACCGGATTCCGCGGATTGTGCTGTGGCTGATGGACAGGGGCCTTGACAAGAGTCGTTCGGCGCGCCGCGTGCTCGGGTCGGCGCTCCGCGCGAGCGAGGCCATCATGCCGATCAGCGCGGCCAGTCGTGCGTTCATCGGGCGGCTGGATCCTGACGTGGTCCTGATTACCTCGATGACCGCGTGGCGGCTGCCGCAGATCGATCATCTGCGCGCGGCGCGTGTGCTGGGAAGGCGCACTGGCGTCTGCGTCTTCAGTTGGGACCACCTGTCGAGCAAAGCGCTGCTGCGGAACGTCCCCGATCGCGTGCTGCTGTGGAATGAGACGCAGAAGCAAGAGGCCCTCGAGTGGCACGGCATGCCGGAGGAGCGCATTACGATCACCGGGGCACAGTGCTACGACCAGTGGTTCAATCGCCCGCCGTCACGCGATCGCGCGTCGTTCTGTCACGCGGTGGGGCTGTCTCCTGAGCAGCCGATCCTCCTGTACGTCTGCTCGGTGATGACGCCGAACCCGTACGAATCGCGTTTCGTGCAGCGCTGGATCGACGAAATCCGACGCAATCCGGATCCACGCCTTCGGAGCGCCGGCATTCTCGTGCGTCCCCATCCGGAACGGATGGAGGAGTGGGAGGGCCTGTCACTCGAGGGCTTTGGCAACGCCGTGCTGTACGGACGGAATCCTGTCAGCCCGCAAGCCCAGGACGACTATTTCGACTCGCTCTATCACAGCCACGCAGTCGTCGGCCTCGTCACCAGTGCGTTCCTCGAAGCGGCAATCGTCGGCCGGCCCGTGCACACGCTGCTGCTGCCGGAATTCGACATGTACCAGGAGGGCGTGCAGCACTTTCGGTACCTGATGGAAGTGGAAGGCGGGTTGTTGAAGGTCACGCGCACCTTTCCGGATCACCTGGCCGAACTGAGTGCGGCGCTCGCGCGGCCCGTTGAGCGCGACGAGCAGAACAGGAGGTTCGTCCGCGCGTTTGTCCGCCCGGCCGGGCTCGACGTGCCCGCGACGCCTGCCTTCGTCGACGCTGTTGAGCAGCTTGGGTCGAGCGCTCCATCTCCTGCGGACGTGCCCGGTCTTGCGCATCGGGCGCTGCAGCCGCTCGTCCGCGCGATCGCGCAGTCCTCGGAGCACGGCTGGCTGCGGCCGGCGCTGCGTGACGCATCGGAGATGGCCATCGATCACGCCCGGGCTCGGAAGGCGGCCCACAAGCAGGCGGCCGCCGAGGATCGGGAGCGGCGCGTCGCCGACAAGCGGGAGTTTCTCGCCACCCGCCGCCGCGAACGCCAGCGCCAGCACTGGGTGGGCGCGCGCCGGAAGCAATTGGCGCGTATCAAAGGTCGGCTGCAGGGTCTGGTGGGTTCTCCATCGGTGAGGACGGTGCCAGCACTGCTGCGCACGCTGTCGGCCGCCGATGAGGTGGCATACGCGACCTATCTCCGCGCACGTGACGAGGTCGTCCGTTTGAAGGAAGCCGCCTCCGCAAAATCGGGTGAGGCAGCGCCGAGCCACTACTGGGAGGAGGAGCTGGAACGGATTGATTATCTGTTCGATGCCTCGCCCCTCATCATCCGCAAGCTGCGACACCACGCCGAACACGTAACAGGTATTCGTCCGTACGACTACCGCGGCGCCGGGCAAACGCAGACGTACTTCGAGCGCCGGGTGCGGGCTCTCGTCGAGCTCGCAGGCGGCACCGACCTTCTGGTCGGCGAGCACGAGGCGCTTGGTGGGTTCGGTTTCCATATTGACGGTCGGCTTCATAACCTCGACACGCTCAAGTTCTTCGAAACGCTGGTGGGCATGCGGCGGGCAGGCCTTTTGGATGCATTCCACGGAGACGCCCGCCGCGGCTTGGTGTGGGAGATCGGAGGAGGCTGGGGCGGGTTTGCCTATCAATTCAAGACGTTATTTCCACAGACGACCTACGTCATTCTTGATTTCCCGGAGCTCTTTCTCTTCTCCGCGACCTATCTGGCCACCGTATTTCCCACCGCGACGATCCGCTTCTGGCGCGAAGACGGCACGACCTTCGATCGGTGGGAGGAGACGGATTTCATCTTCATCCCGAACCACGCGCCTGAGGCTCTCGGCCATGTGCGGCCCGATCTGCTCGTGAACCTGGTGTCGTTTCATGAGATGACGACGGCGCAGGTGGAAAAGTACACGGGTCTTGCTGCGTCGATCGACTGTCCGGCAGTGTATAGCCTGAATCGGGACCGGTCCCGCTACAACAATGAGATCGAGAGCGTGAGCGCGATACTCGCTCGGCACTACGATCTCCGCGAGATTCAGCTCCTTGGGTCGGACTACCCGAAAGCGATGAAGAAAGACAGCGACTTGACGAGAGACGAGGCCAAACGGACCGGACGTCTCGACCCTGAGGGCTACCGCCACCTCGCGGGTGCGCTCAAGCGAGAACACGCGGCTTTGTCAGCGCCGGCCGGTGCTGTCCCGGTGCCGCTGGTCGGCATCGGCATGCCGCTGCACAACCGTGCGACGTTTTTGACGGAAGCGATGGATTCGCTCCTCGCACAGTCATATGAGCATTTCAGTGTGGTGCTGGTCGACGATGGATCGACCGACGGAACAGAGGTGATCGCGCGTGGATATGAGCGACGGGATCAACGGGTGCGGTACATCCGATTCGCCGATCGCCGCGGCATGGTAGCGGCGTGGCGCTCCGCATTCGAGTACGCGTCGGCGGACGGCGCCACCTATTTCGCATGGGGCAGCGATCACGACCGGTGGCACGCGCGCTGGCTGGCAACGCTGGTGGAGACGCTCGAACAGCATCCCGACGTCGTGCTGGCATACCCGCTGACGCAGCGAATTGACCCGCTCGGAATGCCCCTGTCGAAGCCCGCACGTCAATTCGAGACGTTCGGCATCGCAGGTCGCGATGCGCGCTGGACGCTGCTGAACCGCAGCGATGCCGTGGCAGCGGGTGACATCGTCTACGGGCTCATGCGAACCGAAGCGGTGCGCGACGCGGGTGTCTTTCGCCCCGTCCTTTGTCCGGATCGGCTGCTCGTCGCCGAGCTGACGCTGCAGGGAGAGATTCGACAGGTTCCCGAGGTGCTCTGGTATCGGCGTCAGTTCGAGACCGGCAGCATCGAGCGCCAGCGCTCCACGCTGTTTGCTCCTGAAACGCGGCCGCCATCGAGACTTACGCCGCCGTGGTACATGCACGCCCGGTCCTTGTGGGACACCTACGGCCGTCGGTCGCATCCGCGGGTGAAGGTGCCGCGCGGCGCCGCGGTGCGTTTGATCCTGCAGTACTCGGCCGCCCACGCCTGGCGGCACTACGCGAAGTCGAGCGTCCAGCATGGCATCCTCATCGTCCTCGGATGGCCACGCTGGATCTACAAGCGTGTGAAGCACGCGTTCCTGCTTGGCGTGTACGGCGCGCTCGTCGCGCTGAGACAGGTCGGCGTCACGCCGCTCATCGAGCGGGTGTGCGAACGCCTCACGGGCCGGTCGCGTCCGTGGCGGGGACACGCGTGAAGATCCTCTTCGTGGCGCGACACTTCACGTATTTCCGCAATTACGAGTCGGCGATTGCCGCGCTCGCGGCGCGCGGTCACCAGATACACCTCGCGGCGGAGCGCGACGAGTACCTCGGCGGTCGTGCGATGGTGGAGCGCCTGGCGGCCGATCACCCGGCGGCCGTCTCGTTCGGGTGGATTCCGGATCGCGTGGACCTCTGGGCGACGTTCGTGACCAAGCTCAGGATGACGCTCGACTACCTGCGCTATCTCGAGCCGGCGTACGGGTCGACGCCGAGGCTGCGCACACGCGCACGCGAGCGCGTCCCGAGACTTGGCCTGTGGTTGCTCGCGGCGATGGGCGCTCGCACGAGCGTTGGACGCCGATTGCTGAGAGCGGCGCTCCGCACCTGCGAACGAGCTATGCCGCGCAGCCGCCGGATCGACGCCTACTTCTCCGATCAGGCGCCTGACCTTGTCCTGTTCACCCCGCTCATCGGTGTCGTCGTGTCGCCGCAGCTCGACTACCTTCGGTCGGCAAAGGCTCTGGGTCTGCCGACAGCGCTCTGCGTGTGGAGCTGGGACCATCTGTCGAGCAAAGCCATTCTCCGCAACGTGCCGGATCGCGTCTTCGTCTGGAACGACGTGCAGCGACACGAGGCCGTGACCATGCATCACATCCCGGCGGAGCGGGTCGTCGTGACCGGCGCGCAATGTTTCGATCAGTGGTTCGATCGCCCACCGTCGTTGGACCGCCCGAACTTCTGTGCTGGCCTCGGGCTGCCGGACCGCCCGTATCTGCTCTACGTCTGTTCGGCACTCTTTCAAGGCAGCATGAACGAAGCACAGTTCGTGCGACGCTGGATACGGGAGCTGCGGACCAGCGGACTCGATCCGCTGGCCTCTATGCCCATTCTGGTGCGTCCGCATCCAGCGCGGATCCATGAGTGGGCGGACGTAGATCTTTCGTTCGAGCCCGGCGTCGCCGTATGGGGCCGCAATCCGATCGATCCCGACGCGAAGGCGGACTACTACCACTCGCTGTACCACAGTGCGGCGGTCGTGGGTCTCAACACGAGTGCTTTTCTGGAAGGCGCGATCATTGGACGGCCGATATTCGCGACGCTGCTCCCGGAGCACCACGAGAATCAGGAAGGCACCATTCACTTTCACTATCTGATGACGGTCGGAGGCGGCCTGCTGCACACGTCGCGTACGCTCCGCGAACATGTCGAGCAGCTCAACGCCGCGCTGGCCGGTGGGGAGCGCGACTCTTCGCGGAGCCGTCGCTTCGTTGAAGCGTTCATCCGGCCCTGCGGCATCGACGTGGCCGCTACGCCGTTGTTCGTCCGCGAGGTGGAACGGCTCGGTACGCTCACGATCGAGTCTGCCCGGGAGCCGATCGGGATGGGGGTGCTGCGCGCGGCGTTGGCGCCGGTTGCGGCACTCGCGCGTCTCGACGCTGCGGCGCCGCTCGTATTGAGTGCTCACGAACGCGCTATTGCGGCCAGGCACCGCGCGCATAAAGCGCGCGTGACAGGGGCATGGCGGGTCAAGGATGCTCTGAAAGCGGCGGAGCAACAGCAGAAAGAAGCGCGCCTTGCACGACGCCGCCGCCAAAAGGTTCAGCGGGCGGCCGAATGGCGACGCACCAAGACCATGCACAAATTGAAGCAGCGCATCAAGAAACGAATCGGCCTCGCCTCATGAAGATTCTCTTCCTGGCCCGCCATTTCTCGTACCTCCGGCTCTTCGAGTCGGCCATCGCCGAGCTCGCCGAGCGCGGCCACGTGATTCACCTGTCGGCCGATCGTGAGGAATCGCTTGGCGGTGCCGGCCTCGTTGAGCGCCTGGCGGCGCGTTATCCGAACGTGACGGTCGGCTGGACGCCGGGCCGGCAGTCGGGTGCGTGGGCCGACCTCGGACGGAAACTGCGGCTGGGTATCGACTACCTGCGCTTTCTCGATCCGCGCTACGACGCGGCGCCTCGCCTGAGGGGCCGCTCGGAGGAGCGAACGCCTCAAGCGGTGCGCTGGCTTGCCCGATTGCCCATGTTCCGCGGTGCAGGCGGACGAAGGTCGCTGGCCTGGCTGCTCCGGCAGTTCGAGCAGGCGGTGCCGCGAAGTCATGAGCTCGACGCCTTCTATCGCGATCAGGCGCCGGACGTGGTGCTGATCACCCCGCTCGTCGACCTGGGCTCCCCGCAGATCGATCACTACATGAGCGCGCGGGCCATGGGACTCCGGACGGTCTTGTGCGTGGGAAGCTGGGATTACCTGTCGAGCAAGTCGGTGCTGCGGGCGGTTCCCGATCTCGTCACGGTATGGAACGACATCCAGAAGCAGGAAGCGATCGAGTTGCACGGCGTTCCACCCGACCGCATCGTCGTGACCGGCGCCCAATGTTACGACCAATGGTTCGGATGGCAGCCATCGCGGTCGCGCGAAGAGTTCTGCGTGCACGCCGGTCTCGATCCGGCGAGGCCATTCGTCCTGTACGTGTGCTCGTCGCTGTTCAAGAACACAGCCAGCGAGGGACGGTTCGTCGAACGCTGGATCCAGCACGTTCGTGGAAGCGCGGACCCGGTGCTGCGAGGCGCGGGCATCCTCATCAGGCCGCACCCGAGACGGCTGGAGGAATTGCAGCACGTCGACCTGACGGAATTCAAGAACGTGACACTGTTCGGCAGCCATCCTGTGGATGCCGCAGCAAAGAGTGATTATTTCGACTCGCTGTATTACGCATCAGCCGTCGTCGGCCTCAACACCAGCGCCTTTCTCGAGGCTGCTGT